>JAVBQX010000082.1:0-23731 GCA_031548645.1 Thermoguttaceae bacterium | reverse complement strand
GGTCGACGCCTGCAAGGGCGGGCCCGTCGCGACCTGCAATTTCAACTATTCCGGCCCGATGGCCGAAACGGCGATTCTGGGCAACACGGCCTTTTACGCGGGCCACAAGTCCTTCGCCTGGGACGCCCAAACCATGACCGCGGCCAACTGCCCCGAAATCGAACCGCTCCTCAAACCGGAATTTTTCAACGGTTGGAAATATTGACGAATGCAGAATGCAGAGTGAAGAATGCAGAATGTCATGTACGGCGGAATAACCAACGAGCCGTGATCTGCGATCACGGAATATTTCGTCCAACGTGATACTGGAGGTCATCATGTCAACATCACCGCAATTGGAAAATCGCGATTCGGAAACGCCGAAAAGCGGATCATGGCATTGGCTCGTGATCCTGATCGGAGTCGTGACCGCCTTGGTGGCCTTGCAAAACAATTCCGTTTTGCATCCGGGGCAACCGCCGCTGCCCCCTTTCATCGACAGGACGGTCATCGGTTTATTCCTGTTTGTCTTTGTCCCGATCCTGGCTTTTCTCATGCCGTGGGGGATGAAAGGGCTGTTCTACGCTTTCTGCTGGGATGGCAAGGAGCATCCGACGCTGATAACGTGGGTGTTCGCCAATTTTATTCTCCTCGCCTGGTGGGGCTCGTTTTGGTTGGGAACCGGCGGTCTCCTCGGCACGTTGCCGGCCTTGCTGCCCGCGTTTCAAGTGGATGGCCTGATGCTTGCCTACCTTTTGTCGCAATCAATAGGTCAAGTCATTTGCGGCTGGAACGGCATGAGGATTTTCCGCCCGATCCTGGCCAAACTCAAAGCCGTGCAACAGCGGGATGACGACGATAACGACGAAACATTTGATTGTAAAACCAACGAGCCGTAATCTGTGATCACAAAATTTTTCATTCATCAGGAGCCTCCCCATGAGAAAATACCGAATATCCCACCGGATTTTGCCTGCCGCGTTTGTGACGGCAATGCTGATGGTCGCGTTCGCCTGCCCCGTCGCCCGGGCGGAAGGCCCGAAATACAACGATCCGGAGACCCCAAAAATCCGTGCGTCGTTCACCGTCGTGCCGGAAACGAACGACATCAAGGTGCTGCGGGAGTTTCTTGATCACTCCGGCAACAAGTGGGGCTCGGAAATGCGCGGACGCTACAAGGACGATGAGGATTACGAACAATTCATGTTCGGGAAAACGACCGCAACGATCCAGGCGGCGGATAAAATTCTCGAACTCTGCGAAAAACAAGGCGACAACCTTATCTCCAACACTCAAACCAGAGATGAATTCTGGCGACCGGGTGAATACGACAGCAATGTCGTATTTGCGCTCAAACATAAAACGGTCAACGGTTTTTACATGAAGCGGTCGTTCTGCAAAGGGGATCCGCAGCTCATGCGGCAATTCCGACAATTCGTCGAAGAACAGGAAAACGATCCCGCCAGGGAAGAGATCGCCGCATATGTCAAAATCTATTGGTTCGCCGGAAGTTTTTACAACTCACAGGAATTTTGGAGTCCAAGTGAGGAGGCAAGCGTCAAAAATTTTCAGGAAACTTTCGCCGAACTTCAGGATTACCTTGAGCGACATGTCGGCAGTCCGTATTTGAAACATTTTACTTTTGCCGCTTCCATCCAAAGAGATATGGCGGAAGAAATTGAATCGGCCCCCGGTTCCAAAGTGAAACGCGGGTCTTTGATGCTGCCGACGCTCCAGATGGTTCGCCCGATTTATGCCATTTCCGATTACGAAGAAGCGAAAGGTTGGATTGAAAACATCGACCGGGAATTACTCAAATACCGCATTCTCGCGGCGGACGACCCTATGGCGGCGTTTCGAGAATCGGTTGACCAATTGAAACAATCGCTGAATAATGATCTCAACGAAGACTCCTACATGAAAGTATTTGAATGGGATGACGTTGCTTCGGAAATGGACAATTGGCCGGAAGCGAAACTTTTTTTGTATCAATCGGTGCGTCCGATTTTTGTCGCGTCGAGTGATTCCGAAATCCAAGGGCGAGTCGTAGTCTTTGATCTTGTTTTGAACCAACTCGCCCTGATCGGCGAGGAATTCGAATTGGAAGCGGTCCTGATGGACGGCGCGAAAATCGACCTGAAGGATTATCGCGGAAAGGTCGTGCTGGTCGAATATTGGAATACCGGCTGCGGGCCGTGCATCGGCGAGTTTCCGGCCTTAAAAAACATTTACGAAGCGTATCACGACAAGGGGTTCGAGATCGTCGCGTTCAGCACGGACGAGGATTTGGACGCCGCAAAAGCGATGATTGAGGAAAAGCAACTCCCGTGGCTGAACGCGGCGGAGAAATTGTCGAAAGAGCAAAACCTGCCCGATTCCCGCAAAAAATACAACATCATCGCGTTCCCGACGTCAATCCTGATCGGCAAAGACGGTAAAGTGATTCGCGCCGACGCACGGTCAAACGTTCTCTACGAGGAATTGCCGAAACTCTTTTCCTCCGAACAATAACGCACCATGACACCGACGCACTGGCAACTTCGCACACAACGTATTGATTTGAACAGCGGGCCCGTTTTGATGGGCATCGTCAATCTCACGCCGGACAGTTTCAGCGACGGCGGGCGGTTGTATCGCGGCGGACGGCTCGACGTCGGCGCGGCGGTCGACCATTCGCTGCGGCTGGCCGAGGAAGGGGCCGCGATTCTCGATCTCGGGGCCGAAAGCACGCGGCCCGGCTCGCATCGCATTGATGAGGCGGAGGAATTGCGGCGGCTGGTGCCCGTTGTGGCGGCGATTTGCGAAAAAACGAAGGTCCCCGTGTCCGTCGATACGTACCGGGCGGCGGTCGCACGCGAAGCCCTGGCCGCGGGGGCCGAAATCGTCAACGACATTTCCGCCGCGACCTCTGACGGCGAAATGACGCCCCTGCTCTGCGAAACGGGCGCCGGCGTCTGCCTGATGCACATGCAGGGCACGCCGCGCACGATGCAGACCGAACCGCGTTACGAGGACGTCGTCGCCGAAGTGGCCGCGTATCTCGCCGGGCGGATCGACGCACTGATCGCGGCGGGCGTTTCCCCGGACCGCATCGTGCTTGACCCCGGCATCGGATTCGGCAAAACCGCCGCGCACAATCTCCGGCTGTTGCGCGAGGTCGAAACCCTGCACGCGGTCGGGCGACCGCTTCTGTACGGCGTTTCGCGGAAGCGATTTCTCGACGCGCTGAGCGGGCTGGATCATTCCGCCTGTCCCGAACGCCGTTTGTCCGGCACGCTGGCGGTGACGCTGCAACTTGCGTCGCGGGGCGTACAAATTTTTCGCGTACATGACGTCGCGGAAACGAAACAAGCCCTGACCGTGCAGTCGGGGCTTGAAAAAGAGATGCGTTGAAAGTGGTTGCGGCGGTCACGGCGTGACCGCTCTACCTTATCCCTCGTTTACGGTGCGGGTTTTGAGGCCGGGGTTTGGTTTTCCTCGGGTTTCTTAACCACGCCGAACAGGCGGGAGAACACTTTTTTGGTCGTTTCGGACATCGAACGCGTGATGACGTACAGACCCGGCACGAGCATGACGCCGATCACCGTCGCGACGATCATTCCCCAGAAGGTAGTCACGCCGATCGCGCGGCGGCTGCCTTCACCGGCCCCGGTCGCGATGACCATGGGCGAAACCCCGATGACGAACGACAGGGCCGTCATCAACACCGCGCGGAAACGCACCTTCATGCCGTTGACGGCGGCTTCGCGCAGGTCCTGCCCCTGGTCGCGCAACTGTTTCGAATACTCGACCATGAGAATGACCGTCTTGGCCACCAGGCCGATGAGCATCAGCAATCCCAACTGGCAGTAAATGTCGAGCGACCGGCCGAGGATCATGAGGACGGCCATGCTGCCGGCGGTGGCCGTGGCCACGGACAGGAGCACGGAAACCGGCGTGGTCCAGCTTTCATACTGCGCGACGAGGAACAAATAGGCGAAGATCAACGCCAGGGCCATGATGTAAACGATTTTCCCTTCGTTCTGGCTTTCCTGGTAACTCATGTCGGTCCAGGCGATCGAATAGTCGTTCGAAAGATTTTCGGCCACGACGTCCTTGATGGTCGCCATCATCTCGCCCGAACTGACCCCGGGAATGCTCTGCGCGCGGATGTTGGCCGCCGGGAACATGTTGAAGCGTTCCACCTGGCGGGGTCCGAGCGTCCACGTTATAGTCGCCAAGGTGTCGATCGGGACGAGGTTGCCGTTTTTCGACGGCACGGTCAACTGGCCGATGTCGTTCGGGTTTTCACGATAGCCGGTTTCGCCCTGCAGTTTGACCTTGTAGGTTTTGCCGTACAGGTTGAAGTCGTTGACGTACATCGACCCGAGTTGCGTTTGCAGCGTACTGAAAATCGAGCCGACCGAAACGTCCATGGCCTCGGCCTTCGCGCGGTCGACTTCGAGGTACAGCATGGGCGTCCTGGCGTCGAACGACGTACTGGGCGGATAGGCGGTTTTTTTGGTTTCGGCGATCTTCTGCAAAACCAGGTCCGTCGCATCGGCCAGTTCCTGCGTCGTTTGGGCGCCTGTGGCCTGCAAGGCGAAGGACACGCCGCCGGTCATGCCCAGCCCCATGATCGGCGGCGGGTTGAAGGCCAGCACGCTCGCTTCAGGCAAGGTGAAACCTTTGGCAAAGACCTGACCCACGATCGCGTTGATGTGGGTTTCCGGAGTTGTGCGATCGCCCCACTCTTTGAGGCTGATGATGAACATGCCGAGGTTTTCGCTTTCACCCGAAGTGAGGCTGCGTCCCGGGGCAGACATGACGTTCCTTACGCCGGGAATGTCACGGAGTTCCTTGCCGAAGCTGTCGAGCACGGCCTGCGTTCGCGGCAACGAGGCCCCGGACGGCAGCGAGATTTCCGCGAAGATCGCGCCTTTGTCTTCGCTGGGCAAAAACGCCGACGGCAAACGGGAATACAAAACGTAGTTGGCATACAGGACGAACCCCAACAACGCGACCGTGATGATCGTCCGCCGGGCGAGGAAACCGCCGATGCCGAGGTAACCGCCTCGAACGAAATTCAGGCCGACGTTAAAGGCTTTGAACGGTCCGCGCGGGGCCTTGCCTTTCCGCAAAACCAAGGCGCACAAGGCCGGCGAAAGCGTGAGGGCGACCACCAGCGAGAGGCAAAGCGAAACGCACATCGTGATGGCGAACTGCTTGTAAATCGTTCCGACCATGCCGCCGTAAAAGGCGATCGGGGCGAACACGGCCACGACGACGAGCGTCGCCGCCACGAGGGCGCCGGACAGTTCCCGCATCGCCTCGAAGGCCGCTTCCCGGGGCGACATGTTTTCCTCGTCGATCAAACGCATGCAGCATTCGACCACGACGATGGCGTCGTCGACGACGGAGCCGATGGCCAAAATCAGCCCGAACATGGTCAGCGTGTTCATGCTCATTCCGAGGATTTGCATGAACGCAAAGGTCCCGATCAATGAAACCGGGATGGCCGCCATCGGGATGACCGTCGCACGCCAGTCCTGGAGGAAGATAAACGTGATCAGCATCACCAGGATGAAGGTCATGATGAGCGTCACCTGAATTTCGTGCATGGTGGCCTTGACGAACAGCGTCGAGTCGTAGGCCATCATCCATCCCATGCCCTGCGGAAAGTTCTTTTCCAGCGAACCGATGAGCGAGAAGGTGCTGTTGATGATGTCCAGCGCGTTGGCGTCGCTCAATTTGAAAATGGCCAGCATGACCGCGGGGTTGCCGTTCATCGTCGGCGTTCCGCTGTAGGTTTCCGAGCCGAGTTCCACGTCGGCGATGTCGGAGAGCCGCACGAGCCGCCCGCGGTCGCCGGAGCGGACGACGATGTCCGCGAATTCCGAAACCTCGCGAAGCCGCCCGCGCGTTTCGACCTTGAACTGCATGTAATTGCTGGAAGATTCCGTCCCGACCGAACCGGTGGCCGCCTGGATGTTCTGCCCGCGGATGGCCGCCTGGACCTCGTCCTGCGATATGCCGAAATACTGCATCCGCGTCGGGTCGAGCCAGATGCGCATGCTGTAATTCATTTCGCCGAAAATCATGGCCTGCCCGACGCCGTCGATTCGCGTCACGGCGTCCTTGATGTTACGGCTGACGTAGTTGCTCAAAAACAACGGCGTGTGATCCGGGTTGTCGCTGGAAAACGAGATGATGCCGAGGAAGTCCGCCGTTCGCTTGTAAACCACGACGCCGCTCATCACCACTTCGTTGGGCAGCAATCGCTCGGCGCGCTTGATCGCGTTGTTGACGTTGACCAGCGCAATATCCGGATCCGTGTCCGGGTCGAAGGTCAGCGAAAGCGAATAACTGCCGTTGTTGCTGGAGGTCGAGGAATAGTAGATCAACCCCTCGACGCCGTTGACCTGCTCTTCGAGCGGCGCGGCCACCGTGTCGGCGATCGCCTGGGCGCTGGCCCCGGCGTAGTTGGCCATCACGACGATCGACGGCGGCGCGACTTCGGGATATTCGGCCACTGGGAGATTGAAATAACAAATCCCCCCGGCCAGCATGATGGCCAGCGAAATCACCATCGCGAATTTAGGTCGCCGGATGAAAAAAGCGGAAAACATCAAAGACTCCTGTAATTGTATTTAAAAGGAAAGCGAAACGCCTGTCATCCGGTTTCGATTTCCCCGGCAATTCGGGACGAAAAGAAATATTGGAGATCACATATCTGGAACGTTCGCGAAGCGGATATTACTCCGCCGGTCGGGAAGCGCCGTCCAGGGGCTGCACCACGGGAACCGCGGGGCGGACTGCCGTAACGGGACGCGCGATGGCCGCCGGGGTTTGTTCCACCGGTCGGGCCACGGCCACGGGCGTCTGCCCCTGAGCAACCGCGTTTTCCGCATCTTCCGTCACCGCGACGACGGGCAAGGCGGCCACCGCCGGCGGTTCGGGCCGGGTTTGCATTTCAGGGCGCGATTCCGCTTGTGGTTCCGGTTTTTGTTCGGCAAGTTGTCGCGGTTCCTGTTCCACTTTTGCGGCCGGCGAGGGCACTTCCAGCGGCGTGATGGTTTGTTCCGGTGCGATCTTGTTCAGGCCGCCGACGACGACGCGTTCTCCCGGCGTCAGCCCGGACGTGATGATCTGCCGGTCGAACACCTGCGAACCGAGCACGACGTTGCGGCGTTCGACCTTGTTCGCCTTGTCGACGACGTAAACGTAGTGCGTGGCCCCGTCGGTCATGAGGGCCGATACGTTGGTCGCCGGTCTGGGTTCCTCGAAATGTTCGGACAGCTTCACCGTCGAAAACCCGCCGGGATAAAGCTTGTTGTCCTCATTCCCACAAACCAGGTAAATCATGATCTGGCCCGTGAAGCGATCAACGTAATTGTCGAGGAAGTCGATGCTGAAATCACCTTGATAAGGCTTGCCGTTGGCCAGAATCACTTCGATGTTGGCGTCCTTGTTTTCACCGTTTTTTTGGAAATAGGTCGTGAATTCACGTTCCGTCACGGGGAAGGTCACCCGGATCGGGTCGAACTGCATGATCGTCGCCAGTACCCCTGAAGCCGGTGTCAGATAGTTGCCTTCGCTGAACTGCTTGGCTCCGATGCGTCCGCTGAGCGGGGCATAAATTTTCGTATAACCGAGATCGGTTTCCGCCTGCTTCAGCCGGGCCTCCGCTTCCATTTTTCGGGCTTCCTGCAGGTTGACGTTACGGAGCGCTTCGTCAACGTCCTGTTCGGTCGCCGCCCTGGTCTTCACGAGTTGCTTCGTTCGATCGTGATTACGTTGAGCCAATGCGATTTCCGCTTCAATCTGCTTGATCACCGACTCGGCGATGTCGACATTGATTTGGTAAATCGTGTCTTCAATTTCAAAGAGAAGATCGCCTTCTTTGACGAAATCACCTTCCTGAAATGCCACTTTCGTCAAATAACCGGAAACCCGTGGAACGATTTGCACGGTTTCCTTCGCGGCCACGGTGCCGACTTTCGGAATCGGCTGCGTGCCGTCCAGCGTGCCGACCGTTTCGACCCGCACCAGGGTCGGCGGAAGTTCTTTACCACCAGGCATCTGGGCCTGGACCTCGCCTTTGTCTGACTTCGGCAGCAACATGAAAACGGCCAGCGCGATCAGGAGAAGTACCGCCAACAGAGGCGTCTTTTTCATCTTGAAAAGGGAAATAAATGTGTTGTTCATCTGCGACATGTGTATTCCTTACAGTTATTGTTATGTTTTCACGTTCCGCCCGGAACACAAAGAGCCGGGAAAACTGAAAATCAATTCTGTCTTTTTATTCTGTTCACTGGTCGATGGAACAAAAGCCGGGTGACAAATATAATTAACTGGCTGATCATTGCTATAATTCTACCAGTCGACTGACTGAATTTCAAGAGCAATAATTATAAAACACTGTTAGTGTGAAAAGGTTTCCGCAAAAAACGTTTTTTGTGTATCCAAATTCTTTGCTATGATATCTGCGACATGTAAAAAAAGGTCGACGTCATGCTCCGACAACCCCTCCGTGGCGTGTTTTTCAACCTGCAACATCCTGGCTTTAAGTTCGTTGCGAAAATCAATGGCTTTCTGTGTCAACTCCAGTTTTTTCCACCTTGCATCGTTGGGCATAGGGTTTCGAATGATCAAGCCGTTCTTTTCCATACGCTGTAAAAGTGTTGTTGCAGAAGACTTACGGATATCCAATTCCGCTTCGACATCGCGTTGAAAAACGTCTTTGATTTGAATCTGATCAAAAATGAAGCAAATAACCCAGCCTTGCACTGTCGAAATACCACTGACTCCTGGGATACGGGACTGCACTTCAAGCACCTTCCGCTTGTACAGATTGACAAGCTTTTTCAAAGTAAGTCCTATATGAATATCATTCTCAATATTTGACAATTTACCGAAACCATAAAATATCATGTAATAGTTCGCGTACTAACCATTAAATAATAACTTCTGAAAGAACCTTGTCAAGGAGTTAATTTAGAGGAAATAATTAAATCATTCACACGAAAATATGCCCTAAAACGAAAATTTTGTACCACAAACAACATTTAGAAACAAAAGTATTTGCAATAAAATTAATACGATAATCATTTCAATCAGTCGAGTGACTTTTCGAATATCTGAATTCATATTGTCAATATTTAATAGCGAAATACAAATTCCAGCGACACCGACTTCACAAAAAATTTTTAAAAGTCGGATATTGAGAGTCCCGGTTGACAATCAACGCCAATTTTATATATTTCAAACTTCTTAAAGTACGCGGGGGATTAGCTCAGCTGGGAGAGCGTTTGGCTGGCAGCCAAAAGGTCATCGGTTCGATCCCGTTATCCTCCACTTTCTTAAACTCCATAAAATCAAACGTTTACATCTGTCTCGATTCGCTTGGCATGGCGTTTCGCAGTTAGGAAAAGGTATACACTGCATTTTCCGGCGGAGCGTACCGTGAAAATTCCGAGTCACAGCCGGCAGAAAAGTACATCCGGCGATCTGGCCAACGTCCGCGTCAAGTGCGTGAAAATCTATTGCGGCGACCGAAGCCATCCGAACTTGCAGGGCAAATATTGGCTGTGTCACAAAAGGTTTCGACCGGCAAAAGACTTCAAGAACCACGAAGACCGTGCTTCCTGATGACCGGCACTGACAAACTTTTATGCAACGGAGCATCCAATGATCAGGGAATACCGGAAAAAATACGAATTGGAAACATTGACTGAGTTGATCCGCGAAATCTGGCGGGAGCATTATACGCCGATCATCGGCGAGAAACAGGTCGAGTACATGCTCGAAAAGTATCAGTCGGTCGAAGCCGTTTCGCGGCAGATCGCGGAGGAAGACTACCGCTACTTCGGCGTATTTTGCGACGGGGAATTGGCTGGCTATTACGCGGCGAAATCTCTCGGCGACGATTGTATGTTTTTGAGCAAGTTTTACGTCGCGGCACGATTTCGCGGACGCGGACTCGGAAAGGAAATGCTGCAGCACCTGATCGACGACAGCCTGGCCCAAGAAGCCCGAATCATCCGACTGACGGTCAATAAACACAACAGCACGGTCGAAGTTTACCGCAGGCTCGGTTTCGCCATCACCGAGGAAATCGTCACCGATATCGGCAACGGCTTCGTTATGGACGATTATGTCATGGAAAAAACAATCGCTTGACGTGCGTGTTTGTTTCTCATAGTGAACAGACCATATATTTCCACAGAATGCGCAAAAAAACGGGAGACGTATGGCAACATCTCCCGTCATGGAAAAATCATGAAAAAAACGCTTGAATATATAATCGACTCGAACGAGCCGGACAAGCCGAAAAAATGTGGGGTCCCAGCGAGCCGCCACGAGCGACTTGGTCAAAGGTAAGGGCAAGTTAACCTTTCACCACACGTTGCGCTGAAAACCCCCACGGGCCAGTTCTTATTCAATTAAGCAATCGCCGCGCCAATTGTGATTATTTTTTATTACAGTTTTATCTTCATATATACAAATAACTTACAGCACTTGAAAGTATTGTATTCTCGCTGGAATATGTAATTTTTCTTCAGTGTATCGTTTTGAGGCAATTTAAAATCCATGTGACTGCATGATTTGGAAGCATCCGCCTTTTTTTGCGCCGGTACTGTTTTGTGCGGCAAACAAGTCTTGACGCAACCGGGTAAACTTGTTAGTCTCCCACGGATTTTTGTGGAAAATGGAACCTCAGGGCAAAACTGATCGCACATTGGGCAGAAAACACGCAACACTAATCGCATTTTTTTTGGGACTCATCCTCCTCGCGGGCATGAGTGTTTCCTGTACGCAAATGTCGGAGCTCAAGGCGATCTTCAAAAAAGATGAAAAGCCGTCACTCGGAGACAAAAAAACGCCGCTGACCGCTGTTTCCCTCGCCGAATCCGGTGTTGCCATTGATGTTTATGTCATCCGGATTCCCTACGACCGCCGCGAATTGCTGGAACAATTTTGGCAAGACGTCGAGGAAAGCGAAATTCCGACCAATGTGCGCAATATGCTGTTTCAACATGGCTTACGCCAGGGAATGCTGCCGTCGAAAATTCCGGTCTCTCTGGAACGATTATTGGATTTGAAAAAAATCCAACCGCAAAGACCGTTTGTAAGTGTTTATATGGCGGGTGCCGCCGCACTGGAGGAACCGCTTTATAGGCCCCCTTATCGTGTCAGCATGATGAACAAGCAGCCTTTCGAATGCCCGACCTGCGAAACGATCCCGAAACTGCCCGTCTTGGCCATGGTCGACGGCCAACCGTGTGGGCGGGTTTACTCCGACGCAAAAGGCATGATTTTGATTTCCACTGAAGAACAACCGGACGGTTCCGTTCTTGTGAAAACAGTTCCGGAAATACACTACGGTGAAGAAGTCGGAAAACTCACTTCCGAGGCAAGTGAGTTCACACGCAAGGTTTATATAGCGAAACTGTCATTCGACCAGTTGGCGGTTGAAACGAAACTGCTTTTAGGACAATGGGTTGTGATAGGACCAGAAACGCGGAGCCACTCCGGGTTCGGTCTGGATATCCTCCGCCAGGGACAAGGTGACCCGGAACAGATTTTGATCGCCATCCGCCTGCGGCAAACCCGCAAGGACGGCATTCACGATCGGAACGACATCGCCATAACGAAAATGACGGACAACGCAACCAGTCGACCGCCTGAGGACGGGGAAGAACCGGCAAAGGAAGATGAGTTTCCGGCCAGCCTCGCTGACCAGGAATTGGGAAAAACCTTGTGACGGAAGACTCGGCGTGTTGGCGGAAATAACATAGGTCGGGATGCCGCGAACCGCATTAATTTTGCCGGAATTTTGATTTTTGCGGGAAAAACACAATTTTCTCGACAAAAAAACCGCTCCGGCTGTAGTCAAGGGAGCTTTTCTCTCTTATATTGTAGTGTCACAAGGAGTAATGTCAGGTGCGTTTCCCCTTGTTTTTGCGGCCCCCGCCGGTGGTCGGGCAGGGAATCCGGGCATTGAATGGTACTACCGCAGTTTTTGCTTAGAAAGTGATGTTCCACACGGAGAAAGTATGACGCAGAGGAGGATAGACAGCAGAGTTACCGACAACAAGAGTCAGCATCGAATCAATGAGATGATTCGCATTTCGCAAGTCCGCGTCGTTTCCGCGGAAGGCGAACAACTGGGGGTCATGAACACCTCCGAGGCCATTGCCGCGGCGCGAACGGCGGGGCTGGACCTGGTCGAAGTGGCGCCGGAGGCGAAACCGCCGGTGTGCCGCATCATGGACTACGGCAAATTCAAGTACCAGCAAAAGAAACGACAGACGAAGCAACAGGTCAACCGGACCAAAATCAAGCAACTGCGTCTCCGCCCGAAGACCGGCGATCACGATGTCCAGGTGCGATTGAAACAAGCCCGCGATTTTCTCGTGCACAAGGACAAGGTACAGATTTTCGTCATGTTTCGCGGTCGCGAACTGGCCCACGTGGAAGAAGGCCAGAAATTGATCGAATACATGATCGAACAACTGGAGGATATCGCCAAAATCGAAACGCCGCCAAAGCGGATGGAAAACAAACGCGTCATGTGTACGCTGGCGCCGAAATAATTGAGCTTTCGAACCCCGGGGTCAAGGATGACCAGGATGAATCATCGTCTTTTCGCTTGCCTGTGCGTCGTTTGTCTGCTTGTCTCAAGTGCGCCATGTGCGGACGATGCGGCGCGGAACGAAGCCACACGCCGGTTTCGCATCGACAACCGCTGGTCATCCGGCGATAATGCCGGGAAAAGCGTTACCGTCTTCTACGATGGCCTCGTTTATGATTTCATCGGCGACAACGGGCAGATCACGATTTATGACAAGGCCGCCGGAACATTTATTCTGCTGGATCCGTCGTGCCGCCTGAAAGCCCTGGTGACGACGCAATCCCTGGCCGAGGATTGCGAGCGACAACGGGACGCGTTCCGCAAAAGCGACAGTCCGTTTCAAAATTATCTGGCCGAACCGTTTTTCGAGGAAAACGCCTACGAAGCGGAGTCCGGCCTGATGTATTTCCGTTCTCCCTGGGTCGAATACCGGTTTGAAACGGTCACGCTGGACGACCCGGTCGTATCCGAAGGCTATTACGACTATTGCCGGCAGTTGACGCTGCTTAACATCCGTGCCAGCGGCGCCCCGACCCCGATGATCCGCAACGAATTGAACCCGGTGCTCGAACAGAACCGGCGAGTCCCCGGAAAAGTGGTCATGACGCTTTACCCCCGGGGCAAAGTCATTTTTTCAACCGTCGCCATCAAGGCGGAATCGACGCACACATTCGTCCGGCGGCTGCAATCGACCGACGAGTCGAAAGTCGCACAGGCCGAACGATACCGCGAACTGTTCCGCGAAGTCCCGCTCGACGATTACCTCCGCGAAGTCACCCGGTGAAGCGACGCTACGGTTTGCCGCGTGTTTGGCCAGACGCGAACTTTCAGGAATTCAACGATGTCGGGAGCGGAAATACGACGTGTTCCTCGCAAGTGACAACGTCCTCGATCCGGACGTCAAAATTCTCTTTGAGTCGCAAGACGCAGGCTTCGACGATGTATTCCGGCGCACTGGCCCCTGCGGTGATCATAACGGTTTCGCGTCCCGTAAACCATGACAGGTCGATTTCGTCCGCACCGTCGATCAGTCGGGCGATGATGCCCTGCTCTTCCGCGATTTCCCGGAGTCGGCGACTGTTCGAGCTGTTGGCGCTTCCGACAACGATGGCGGTATCGGACCGCCGCGCAAGTTGGCGAACCGCTTCCTGCCGGTTTTGCGTCGCATAACAGATGTCCTTGCCGGGAATTTCAATTTTCGGAAAATGTCGTTGGAGCGATTCGACGATACGCTGCGTTTGCGACACCGAAAGCGTCGTCTGCATCAGGCAGGCGAGTCGCATTTCGGCATAATTCGGATCGCGGCTTTCAACCAAAGCCCGTACGTCACTTTCCGTCGAGATAAGCGTGATCCGCCCCGGCGCTTCGCCGATCGTTCCGACCACTTCGTCATGTCCGGGATGCCCTATATAAATGACGTGGCAACCCTGCTCCGCGTAACGCCTGACGGCACGATGCACCTGGGAAACAAGTGGACATGTGGCGTCGATGACTTGCAGTGACTTCCGTTCGGCTTCGCGACGCACTTCCGGAGACACGCCGTGCGCCGAAAACATCAAAACGGAACCGACCGGAATAGCTTCCAATGATTGCACGAAACGAACGCCCATTTCGGCATAGTGTCGGACGACGCAAGAATTATGCACGATTTCATGATAGACATAGACCGTTTGATTGTCAAATTTTGAAACGGCTATACGCAAGGATTGCAGCGCCCTGTTGACGCCGGCACAAAATCCCCGCGGATTGGCAAGAAGGATTCGCATGGCGCACGCCCAAACGTCAGGAGACAAATCACGGAAACCGTATCGTCATCGACGAAGGTCATCCGACTTGGCCGACAAACGATAAGACTATTGCAAACCCCAGCGAGCGACGAGTTCATCGGCGGCTGGCGTCATGAGTCGCAGTTTTGCGATCAGTTTTTCCCGATTTCCGGCATCCATTTTCTCCAGCTTGCTCTTGAAATGGGCGTACTTGGCGCGGCGTTTGCGGCGACGGCGAATTTCTTTCTTTCTTTCGCTAATCGACATTTTTTATTCCTTGTGTCACAACGGGTTACATTGAATCATCGAATGCGGAGACCTGTCCCGGCATTTCCGGCAACGGCAAGACCGAAAGGCAACCGCCGGAAACGTCAAATCTTAACAGTTTGAACGCCTTCGTCAAGTCTCGTCCGGGCGGTTGAGCAACAGAATATCGACGTTGATCTTGGTTTTCACGGCCCATTGCTCGAGCTGGTCGCACCAGAGCACGGCTTTTCGGTCGTGCATCGGAATATCATCCAGTTTGGCGCGCTTCGCCCCTTGCGATATCTCCCGCAATATCGCTGCGACATCAAAAATCCGCAATACAAGCTGGTCAAGTTGTTCGGGTGAATATCGATTATATGTCATTGCTTTCTCTTCAGTTAATAAAAATCTGTGAGTACAAAAGAATCGTGAGGCATACGCAGATCATGTAGTCAAAATTCATTATATCCACGTAAGTTATTTATATACAAATTGTTACAAATGATTGTTGATATTTGAAGTATTTTATTGCGCCCAGTCAAATCACAAGGTACCCCCAAAATCGACAATAATGAATCGCAAAGATACACAAATGGAATAAAGAGTCAAATTTAACAAAAATTATGTATATTATTTTGTTCATTTGCGATTACTATTTAGCCATGCGAACTTGATTTATTTATAGCTTTTACGTCATATTACTTGAATTTTATCGTCTATTTATAGGGGATAATGGCCATAATCAACAAAGAATAAATTACAAAATAAATATTTATTTATATATATATTTAAATCAAAGGGGAAAATGTGATCAAAAACGAAGTTATTCGACAAATCGGCATTCTTGTCAAACAGGGCCAAATGTCACAACGGCAGATTGCTGAATGCCTCGGCGTCAGCAGGGGAACCGTCCAAGCGGTGGCAAAGGGGCGACGAACGGAATACGAAATCCCCAAAAGGAAAACAGCGGCGAATTGGGTCGCTCCGTCCGGAGAACCGAGACGGTGTCCCCATTGCGGCGGTCGGGTCAGAATGCCATGCCTGGCGTGCCAACTTCAATCGACGCAACCATTTTTTGTAGCGATATCTGACGGGCGGACTTCATGACGCCGACAAAAACGCATTGACATCCGATCTATTGTTCGACACGATTGATATTGGCGTAATAAGGCGATTGCTTCAAAAGTTCCTCATGCGAACCCATGCACTCGATACAACCGTCTTTCATGACGATGATGCGATCCGCAAGCTCTAACGCACCAAGACGATGCGTCACTATGACCGTTGTCCTGTTGCCGATGAAATCCCGGAGCGAATCATGGATCATTTTTTCGCTTTGCATGTCAATCTGGCTTGTCGCCTCGTCCAGCAGGAAGATGCCGGGGTTGTGCAGAATGGCCCGGGCCATGGCGATCCGTTGGCGTTGTCCGCCGGAAAGAAGATTGCCGCCCGGCCCGACATTCGTTTCATAACCGTTCTGTAATTCATTGACAATGAAATCATGGGCGTTGGCCCTTCGTGCGGCTTCGACGATTTCATCATGGGACGCGAAAAATGTTCCGTAGCGAATATTTTCGTAAACCGTATCATTGAAAAGGATTGGCTCCTGGGAAACCAAGCCGATGTTATGGTAAAGGTCCCTCATACGGATCTCTTGCAGGGGAATGCCGTCAATACGCAGACGGCCTTCACCAGGGTCGATGAATCGCGGAATCAGATTCAAAAACGTACTTTTGCCACAACCGCTCGGACCGACAAGCGCAATGGTTTCGCCGTATCGCAACGTCAGGGAAATATCCTTGAGAATTGGTCGTCCGGGTTCATATTCAAATGAAATGTGATCAAATTCGATCGATTTTTCGTACTTTTTCAATGGTTTCGGATTTGCCACGTCGCAAATGGTCGGTTGACGGTCGATCAGTTCATAAACCCGGTCGGCAGAAGCCGTTGCCGCTTGAAAGCTCTGAAAAATATCCGAAAGTTTTCGTGCCGGATCGGCCGCCCCGGCCAAGGCGCCAAAAAACAGGAGCAGCCACTCCAGCGTAAGCGGCCGTGCCGGCATGGGAAGACCGAACAGGTGATTCGGCGCGTGCAGGATGACGTGGGCCCCGGCTAGGATGGCACAACAGATCATGATCATTCCCATGATTTCCGTCAACGGATTGGTCAGTGAGCCGTATTTGGCCATTTTCATCCCGAGCAGGTAGGACGCTTTATTGGTTTTTCGAAATTTTGCATATTCAAACCGCTCTGCGTTGAAACTGCGAACCATACGAATCGACCGGAGCGATTCCTCGATTCGGGCGAAAACCTGAACACCCTGTTCCAGCGCTTTTTTCACCGTCCGTTTGATGGATTTGGCTACCCAATTGATGAGAAAAGCCGCTAATGGAACAAAAATCATTGTCACGACAAGGAGTTGCCAACTGATGCAGGCCGCCAGCACCAAACAGGCGATCATTTTCAGCGGTTCACGCACCATTTTACCGTACAATAAACCCAAACCGCCACCAAGCGAACCAACATCGCCCGTCAAGCGACTCATCGCATCGGCGATCCCTGATTTGGTGTAGTCTTTCGGATCATGGGTGAGCACTTTTTGATAGACTTCGTTGCGTAATTCCATGATGCTCAAACCGGTGATTCTGGCAACCACCATCGAATGAACGATGGTAAAAAAGCCCTTCAGTGCCGAACCGGCGAGGACGATGGCCACCAACAGTCCGACCGTCCAAAAAGGATCGCTCGGCGTAAATCGTTTTATATAAGGACCTAACGTCTCAAGCCATGAAATTCTCGCCTCAACTCCAAATCGATCTTCGAGTTTATTTCGCAGAAGAGCAATTTCGTGTTCCGCCTCAGGGGTGATTTTTCCACCGTCTGGCACGATTTTTTCTTTATTCGCAATTTCTTCGGTAATTTTCAGCTTTTCCTGTTGAAGCTCTTCGAGATACTGGTCAGACCAGTCGTGGAGATTTCCTCCGCTGAACGTCAGTTTGACGAAAGGCAACACAACGGTAATATTGCCGCCCCACAGGATTCCCACCATCAACGCGCAAAAGAGAGCAAATACGATTGACCATTTGTACTTGAATGTTTTGCGGATGGCACGAAAAAGATTACCCATTTTATTTTTTACTGTTGGAATGAAACGAAGGCCGAGCCCGACAAATCATCAGACCGCAACTTTGGAAATGGCGTTTGCCGCCATTCCGGTAAAATAATGCTTCAATAGCGATTAAACAGGGAGGGCATTATAACGCATTTCGCGTTGAAAACAAACACGAGTTTTTGTCGATCGGTAAAAACCCTCACTGGAGGCTTGGGGGCAAAGTAGCAACTTTTTCGTCTTGTGTCACCTGCCCGGCTTTTGATATACTTGAACGGTATGCTCTTGTCTTTAACGTCATCTTGTCGTAATCCAATATTTGATTTGAGTTTATGCCGAATCCTTTGCGACGATCCCTGCTGATCATCCATTTTTATTTCGCATTTTCGCTTGGTCTCGTCCCAGCGTGGGGGCAAAGCGAGCCGGAGGAAACTTTGCCGCCGGGACAGCAACCGACCGTCACGTGGAACGGCGAATCGGTCGCGGTGATTTGCCCGCCGAAGTTCCGCAAGGCGCTCGAACCCTGGGTCTTTTATCGCATGAATCAGGGGTACAAGGTCTATGTGCTTGAGGAACCGAAACCCCGAAATGATACGGAGCCCGATTCTCCGGACGATACCGTCATCAATCGCGTTCCTTACACGACGCCGCCTTTCCTGAAATCGCGGATTCGCGCCTTGGTGCATGGCGACCCGTCGGTCAAGTATTTGCTGCTCATCGGCGACGCCTCGCCCGATCTTACATCGGAACCGACCGCGGCGGAGCGTCTGATCCCGACGGCGCGGGTCGAAGCCCTGGTCATTTCCGCGTTCGGGCGGGAAAAGGACATCGCCACGGACAATTATTACGCCGATCTCAACGACGACAACATTCCCGAACTCGCGGTCGGTCGCTTGCCCGTCGACTCGCCGGCGGAATTGAGCACCATCATCGCGAAAATCATCCGTTATGAAACGGAAAACGATCCCGGATTCTGGCATCGCCGGATTAATCTCATCGCGGGAGTCGGCGGATTTTCGCCACTGATCGACACGCAGATCGAATCGTCGGTGCGATACATTTTGTCCGAAATGATCGACGAGGGCTATGACCTTTCGCTGACGCAGGCCAACTGGAAAAGCGCCTATTGCCCGGCCCCGGAACTGTTCCGAAGCGTGACCGTCGAACGGCTGAACGAAGGCTGTCTGTTCTGGGTTTACATGGGGCACGGCTTTCACAAATCGCTCGACTGCGTGCGTACGCCGCTTGCCGATTACGCCATTTTCGTCGAAGGCGATTCGCAATACGTCGGTTCTCGCAGCGGACTGCCGATCGCGGTGTTTTGCGCCTGCTACACGGGCGCGTTCGACGCCATTGAAGATTGCATCGCGGAAGACCTGGTCCGGCAACCGCGCGGCCCGATCGCGGTCATCGCATCGTCCCGCGTGTCGATGCCCTACGGAATCGCGGTGTTCGGGCTGGAACTGATCGACGAGGCGATCGGCCCGGCGAACCAGGCCCAAGGGAAAGATCACGCGAAAGAAGCGAAAAATCTCGGCACGATTTTCCTCAATGCCAAACGCAACATGCTGACCCCGCGCCCGAAGGATCGCAAGGTTTCGTCGACGATCAAAAGCTCGGCCGACACGGTTTTGGCGGTGCCGGCGGGCGCGGTCAGTTCGGTCGGATCGCACTTGGGCGGCTCGTCGTCCGGATCGGAAAAACGTCCCCTGTTCGTCCGGCGACATCCTGAAGGCGAAGCGAAACAGGCGATTCGCGGCATGATCGACACGATGGCCTGGCTGAGCGACCCAACGTCAAGCCGGTTGAACGAACAGTTGGTCGATCACGCGCATCTTTTTCACCTGTTCGGCGACCCGCTGCTGCGATTGCCGTTGCCCGAACGACTCGCCGTTGACGTGCCGAAAACCGTGGAAGCGGGCGGCACCCTGACCGTCAAGGGCACGATCGGTCAAAACGGGGTCGTCATCGCGGAACTGGTCACGCCACGCATCCGCCCGGCCGAAGTCCCGAAGGAACGCACCCCTTTCAAGTCGGGCGAGGAGTCAAACGAGGAGTTCATGAAGACCTACCTGGCGGCGAACAACCGCTCGATCCGTTACATCACGGACAAGACGGAAAAAGGGGCCTTCGCCGTGGAACTGCCCGTCCCCGACGATCTTGACGGCGAATACGTCGTTCGCGTGTTCGGTTCCGATCGTGGCGGAGTGTCACTCGGCTCCGCGATGGTGACCGTGACGCCAAAATCCGTCGCTGCACAGGGAAAACGGTTGCGGTGAGTTTCGAGAATTATAACCATTTTATCGCGGAAATCGCCCGAACTCGCGGGGAATACAGTCCGGTCAAATCGAAACCGTTTTCTGAAAATGGAATTGCGCCGATTACGGTCAACGATCGACGCACATCAAACGCCCGGCAAGTCCGGGCTTTTTTTGTTGAGGGATGGCGGCGGATATCAGATTATGAATTCAGTAATTTACCATTCAACGCGACATGGAACAGGGACCGCCGACGCAGCCGCCGGGACAGGCCATGACTTCGAGAAAATTGCCGGGCAGTTTGCCCTTGGCATAGACCTTCAACAGTGCAATCGCTTTTCGGTCCAGGCCGTTGATGAATTTTTCGTCGATCTCGGGGCGTTCTTCTTCACCATCGCCCGTCATGCCGATTTCATGCAAAATCGCCTGCGTGACGCCGCAGCTTTTCGCGAAATTCCGCGCGTAACTCGCCGCCGGTTGTTCGAGCGGCGCGGCGATTTGCGACTTGATGTCGATGCGTCTTGCGGCCAGAAGCGCGCCGAGTTCCTCGAATGTCATCACGTAATCGACGTTCGGGTCCTTTTGCGCTTCGTAACGTTTGGCGATACAAGGGCCGATGAAAACCTTGACGGCGGCGGGAAATTTTTCGGCGGCGATCCGCCCCGCAAAGGCCATCGGACTCGGCGTCAACGAAACCATCGGCACGATGTCGGGAACATGTTTTTTCGCCGCTTCGGCCCATGCGGGGCAACAACTGCTCGTCATCAAACGATCACCGCGGGCCATGCGTTCGAAAAATTCCTCCGCTTCATGTTCCGTCGTTTTTTCCGCGCCGAGCGCGACTTCGAGAATGTCGGTGAACCCCGCCGCCTTCAACGCCGCGAACAATTGCTCGATTTCGCCGGGGAACTGGTCCGTGATCGACGGGGCGACCATCGCGACGATTCGCTTTCCTTCCTGCATCGCGTTCAAAATGCCGATGAGTTGCGAGCGTTCCATGATCGCGCTGAACGGACAGGCGAGAAAACATTTGCCGCAATAGATGCACTTGTCGAAATCGATTTTCGCCAGATCGTCGTCCCCCTTGTCGATCGCCCCGACGGGACAGGCGTCCTCGCACGGAAGCGGATTGCGGACGATCGCCTTGTACGGACAGACGGCCATGCACTTCCCGCAGTCGATGCACTTGGCGCGGTCGATGATCGCGCGCTGATTGATGACCGTGATCGCCTGTTTCGGGCAGATCGAAACGCAAGGTCGCGCAAAACATCCGACGCAACCGTTGGAAACATGGACATGGCTGTCGACGCACCCGACGCAGCCGACCGTGCAAACCGTCAACACGGGATCGGTGTTGTTTTTGCCGTTTCTCGCTTCGGTCAAATACGTTTTCAGCGAAAGCGATTCGTCCGTTTCTTCTTCCATGCCGAACCCGAGCAGGGCCATGAGCCGGTAACGCAGCATCGTCCGATCCTTGTAAATGCAGCATCGATTCGCGTTGAAACCGCGCGGCCGCATTTCGCAGGGAATCCGGTCGATGGTTTCGTCGAGTTTTTCGTCGAGGAAATCCCGAATGAAACGGATCATCAATTGAATTCGTGTGCGTTGGGAATTGTTCATCGCCTGTCCTCCTGCTGCAATTCTTCGTAGAGTGCTTCGACGATCCGCTCGACGCTGGCGTTATCGATGATTCGTTCCCCGATGCGAACGAACGGCGCCTCGCCGTCATTTTTTTTGTTGCAAATGTCCAGGCACGAAGAGCCGATCACCTCGACGCTGTCGGCAAGTTCCGCCGGGAGCCGTTTTTCCAGATCGACAAGCGATGCCGACCCCAAAACGTAACAGGTCGTCCCGAGACAAATTTCGACTTTGATTTTTTTCATGGTAACACGATTTTCCAATTTACATCCCAATAAGTTTCAATCGAAAATGGCAGCCCGGAGCGTAAGCGACGGGT
The DNA here is from genome assembly GCA_031548645.1 of Thermoguttaceae bacterium. GTDB lineage: Bacteria > Planctomycetota > Planctomycetia > Pirellulales > Thermoguttaceae > WRMR01. The sequence continues at coordinate 1,800 of JAVBQX010000082.1, read as the reverse complement.
TTGGCCGCACCAAGTGAGTTATGATTTCATTTTTTCAGTCATTTTGTTGGCAATGTTTTTCGAATGATAACGCAACAATATTGAACACCTTGAACCCTTCGCTTACGCTCCGGGCTGCCATTGAAAACGATTGACGTTGCGTCAAACTAAAAAAATCTCAAAAAAACACGTTTGCGGTATTTTTCCTCAAGCACCGCCTTGAGCCGTTTGGCGATGTTGCGGCGAATCTCCAAATCGACGGGCAAGCTCGGGTCCTGGTGCGCTTCGTTGACGCGGGTGCCGACGACGAGTTCGATTTCGTCGCTGGTTCGGATCAATTCGATCATCTTCCGCGACGCCAACGGAATTTTTCGCGCAAGCGCGTCCCCTTCACATTCAATTTGATGCACGACGTCGGTCAAGGTCAGGATTCCTTCGGTCACGAGATCGATTCCCCGAATGCCCGACGGCGGCGGCAGTCCCCCGGCCCGCGACGTCATTTTAATGTCAACGTCGATCGAACGCTCCAACTCGCGGGCGATGATTTTCGCCGTCGTTCCGCCGCACAGGATCGTTCGACCATCGTAATTGCGAACGAGTTCCGCGAAGGCCGCATCGGATTCCGCGTGAAACGGCGGGCCGGTCAAAAGCCGCAATTTGCGCGGTTTCCGCAAGTAAATCACCATGCAACTGATGTCGTCGATACACCGTTCATTCTCGTTGTGCCGCCGGGCTTCGTACACGATTTCGGCGGACAAATCGCGTGCGGAGATGTCCGGTCTGGCCTCAATTTTATGTTGGATGAATTCGAGCACCCCTTCCCGCCGCCAGCCGAATTTGAAACCGCGGCTCCCCAACCCGGCCTGCGTCACGCCGTCGGAAAACGCGATCAGGCGGTCGCCCGTCACGGCATAAATTTCGCTCAATCGCACCTTGCGGTCCGGCCAACGTTGCGAGACCAGCGTTTGACGTTCGACGCCCAAATCGTTTCCGTCCCGCCAATGAACGAACGGCGGGTTGTCCATTTCGATCACCCGCGAGCGGCCGCCGATCTGGAGATCGAAAATCGTGAAGGTCGCGTAACTGATTTTTCGCACTTCGCAAACGGGCAGCGTGTCCATGATCACTTCCGCCGACTGCAACACATCCATGTCCGAATGCACGAACTTCAAGGCCATCGTCGTGGTCATCGTCGCCAGCAGGTTCGCCTTGATACCGCTGCCGAGCCCGTCGGAAAGCACCGCCAAATGCCGGTTTTCCTTGTCAAAACGTTCGAACAGGAACCCGTCACCGCAGACGTCCTCGCCGTCGTGGTTCAACTGGCAACACTCCATTTCGACGAACACGTCGTTCGGCTTCGTCGTTTCAAAGGACATTTCGTAACATTTCCGTGGGATTGTTTTGATAAAGCACGCCAATTACCCCGTAGGGGTTGGGTATTGGTAGATTTGGCATTCCCCCACTCATTTTTTCAACCCCGTAGGGGTTGGATATATCCACAAAAACAAATTGTGCAACCCTTTCAGGGTTGATGTTTTTTGATGTGGGGCATCGTTTTCTACCAATATTTTATCCCTACGGGATAATTGCTATGCAATCGTCATTGACGCTTAATCATTTCTCACGTTCATTCTTGATTTCCCCATACGAGCCGGCGACTTCGCGGAGGAGGATTTCGGTTTCGGCCATGTGTTCGCCGAGGTTTCTCGCGATTTTTTGGCACGTGATGATGTTTTTCTGGATGACGGCCCGCGCTTTTTCCGACACCTGTTCGCGGTGCAGTTCCAGGCTCGTCACGTTCTGCACGATCACCCCGACGCT
>JAVBQX010000206.1:0-9962 GCA_031548645.1 Thermoguttaceae bacterium | reverse complement strand
GCCTGGCCCGCCTTGACGGCGTTTCCGACTTCGACGAGCATCGTCGGTTTCATGCCGACGTAGTCCGGGCCGGTCACGGAAAAATAGCGGAGCGAATCGGGCCCGTCTTCGATTTTCTGAACAGGCGACCCTGCCAGCGGCAGACGTAACCCCTTGTGAATCTCAATCACTCTCATCAGCGGGTACACCTCTAAGACGTTTGGACTTTAGGCGGAAGGTGGGTTTCTTTTGTCAAATCGCATGATATCCTGCGGGTACACAGCAGCGGAAAATGGAACTTTGCCGATGACCACAACACGCGATGATTAGGAAAAATTCTAGTCGGAAAAATACCCCTTGTAAAGCAAGTAAAAGAAGGAAATCAGTAAATTTTTATTAAATAACGCTTTATCGTTTTAATTTTCTTGAATTTATGGCAATTTAGGAAATAAAATATTTTTCCTGTTTTTATATTATAGTGCTTCTATGTTTTTCGTACGAACGATCAAGGAAAAATTAAGATTACATAATATTTGTTTCATAAACTCTGGTAAGTTGCCGGACGCTTCATCATCTGATATGATAGTGTTCGCTGGTCGAACAGCATAACGATAATGAGACGATCAACGTGACAATATATAAAGATTAGTCCCTCGTGATGTGGCATGGTAGATGAAAATCTCAATATAAACCGCGATGATAAAGCCGCTGAGCGGGCGATTCTTCTTGACCCGGCGGAGGTTGCGCTGAAAAAGGACGATACCTATGACCGGTTTGCGTCCTTGTTGAGTTCATTGCTGATCTTCGCGGCGTTGTCGACGGCCATTTTGCTCGGATTGTGGCTCTCGACCGGTCTTTCGAAGAAAAAAACGTCCGCGGCTGTGCAATTGGGGCAATTCGGCGATTTGGGTGGTCTTGGCGAGGATCGCCGGCTTGACCCCGATGTCGTGACGCCGGGTGAGGAAATCGAATTCGACGAGCCGACTTTTTCAGAAGCCATTGAGCAGGTGGCCGATACGATCGCGAGCCAGACGACGCTGTTCACCAATCCGGCGCAACGTTCGGATTCGGTGCTGACGGTCGGCGAAACGCGTGGGGACGGTTCGGCGCCCGGACAGGGACCGGGGCGATTGGGACAGCGGCGGCATTGGGAGGTGCAGTTTCACGATCAGCGCTCGCTGCAAGCCTACGCGCAGCAGCTTGATTATTTCCAGATCGAACTGGCCGTTTTGCAGCCCGGCGGGAACGTCATGTACTTTTCGCGGCTCGCCGAGGCGATGCCTGCCATCCGCCAGGAACTTTCCTCCAGCGAACAGCGGTATTACCTGACCTGGCTGCGTCCCGAATTGCAGGAGTCCGACCGCGAACTGATCGCCAAGGCCGGCATTTCGGTCGGAGAAAAGCAGATCATCATGAAATTCCTCCCGACGGAACTGGAGCAGCGGTTGGCCCAACTTGAACGCGAAGCGGCCGGCAACCGCCTGCCCCAGCTTCGGGCTACTTATTTCGCCGTTCGCCAGTCGGGCCGCGATTACGAATTTTACGTCAGTCGCCAAAGTTTCGGCAATTGAAATGTTTGTCGTTCACGACTTTCGTGGACAAGAAGAAAAAATTCAACCTTGACCCAACGGACCATGAGAAAATACGTCAATCAACTGAAGGACAACGAAGCGATCAACGAAATCTATCTCGTCACGGAGAAGCAGCTGCGACCGAACAAGAACGGCGTGTTTTACATCCAGATGACCATTTCCGACCGCACCGGCTCGGTCGGCGTGCGGATTTGGAACGCGACCGAAGAGCAATTCCAAACCTTCGCGACGGGCGATTACGTCCGTCTCGACGGCATGACGCAGCGATTCCAGGGGGCCTTGCAGGTCATCGGCAAATCGGTCGAGCCGGTCGTAGCGTCCGAGATCGACCCGGACGATTTCAAAAAGACCGTGCAGGTCGACCGCCAGAAACTGCGCGGTCGGCTCATCGAAATCATGCGCGGGATGAACAACCCGACGCTGGTCAACCTGGTCGACTGCTTCCTCATCGACGAGGCCTTCATGGAACGTTTCTGCCGCATTCCTGCGGGCATCAAGCTGCACCACGCCTACGAGGGCGGACTGCTCGAACACACGGTCACGATGCTCGAAGTGGCGAAAAAAATCCTGCCGCTTTACCCCATGCTCGACGGTGACCTGCTTTTGGCCGGCATCTTCCTGCACGACATCGGCAAGACCGTCGAACTGACCGGCCAGGGCGAATTCAGCTACAGCGACGAAGGGCAGATTCTCGGCCACCCGGTCATCGCGCTCGAACTGCTGGACGCGAAAATCCGCGAGACCGAAAGTCTGACCGCCGAAAAGTTCGACCCGGAAACCGCCATGCTGCTCAAGCACCTCGTCATCAGCCACCACGGCACCTATCTCAACGGAAGTCCGAAACTGCCGATGACGCTGGAAGCGACGGCCCTGCATTTCATCGATTCGCTCGACTCGAAGCTGGTCGAGTTCGAAAAGTACATGTTCGAAGACCCCAACGCGGGCAGCCGCTGGACGAACTACATCCCCGGCATCGAACGCAAACTGTACAAGGGCAAACTTGACTCGCAATGATCGTAATCAGAGCCCGAAGCGTAAGCGAGGGACAAGAATCAGAGCCGCGACAGTCATGGAGCGGTCGAACAGGAACAGACACATATGCTATGAATTCGCCACTCCGTTGCGGTCACGCCGTGACCGCCCTGCCTTGATTTCCGCCAGATTTTACTATTTTGATTCGCCACTAAAAACAGGAGCAAAGACATGGAACGACGTGATTTTTTGAAGACCGCCTGCACGAGCGGGGCCGTGGCCGCGATGGCCGCCGGAACGATGGTACAAACGGCGTCCCCGGCCCATGCCGCCGAATCGTCCGACGGTCGGGCCTTGATCGAATTCCGCGAATATCATTGCCTGACGCCGGAAAAGAAGCGAAAAATGATCGAAATTCTCGACAAGGCCATGATCCCGGCGCTCAACCGCCAGGGCGTCACGCCCGTCGGCGTTTTTGAAACCAGCGCCGAACTCAATGAGGGTGACAACGCCTATGACAAGGCCAACGATCTCAAGGTCTACCTGCTCTGCCAGTACAAAGGCTGCGACCAACTGCTGAATTCGACCGCAAAACTTTTGGCCGATAAAAAATTCATGAATGACGCGGCCGACATTTTCAGCGCCCCCATGAAAGACCCGGTTTATGACAATTGCGAAAGTACGATCATGCGGGGCTTCGCGCATTGTCCGACCATTGCCGTGCCGACGCTGAACGCGGACCGCGTGATTCAAATTCGCTATTACAAAAGCTACAACATCGAACGCAACGCCGCGAAAATCGAGATGTTCGACACCGGCGGCGAACTCGAACTGTTCCAACGCTTCAACATGCTGCCGGTTTTCTTCGGCGAAACGCTCGCCGGGCGCATGATGCCGAACATGACCTACATGCTCAGCTTCAAAAACATGGCCGAAAAGAACGAAAATTGGCGACAATTCGCGACCAGCCCCGAATGGAAAAAACTCAGCGGCGATCCGAAATACAAGGACACGGCCGACAAGATCGTCAACATCCTGCTTAAGCCGTCCCCGAAATCACAGATTTGAACTACCGGAGCCCGAGGCGTCAGCGAGGGACAAAAAAATTCGGCGCTAATTTCATGTGTGTGTGCAAAAATCATTGCAAAGTGAAATTTGTTCCGGTGTAATTCTGGTCATCATCGTTCTTTTGATGAAAAACCGGCATCCTCGTGCTTTGTTAATGGTTGTACTGTGTAAGTTAAATCCTCATATTGAATCGTCTTGGCGGGAGGATGTTTTTTGATTTGTAGTGATAAAAGTAAGCGAGTTCGCGGCGGAGGGAACGCTGTTCGACGTTCCATTCCTGCGGTATGAAAAGTTTCGCGTTCACGAGCGCATGTTCCTTGCGCGTGACATACGCGAGAAACGTGCCGACTTGCCCGTTGTCGACCTTGCCGAATCGCCCGAGCCATTGTCGCGAAACGCCCGCCGATTTTTTCCGTCCTTCTCGAAACCGCTCGGATCGAACGCCAAAACGCCGTCCTCCTCGCCGATCACTTTCGCCATCTGTTGGGCCAACCGGCTCCGCACCTCCCCGAGAAACCGCTGCAATGCACGACGGTCCTGCCCGAACCGATAAGCGATCGACTCCGTGTTTTTGCGGTCCAAATCGGAGAGAAGACCTTTGACGAACGTCATCGCGTTCGCACGGGTTTCATTCCTCGGCAAGCCTCGAAAGTAAGGCGTCAAATACCGAACCAACCGCGACGTCGCACCGCCGAACGCCGCTTTGTCAATCTTCGCATCCTCTTCAATTTCACGTTTTCGCAGCTCAAAGCGTCGTTCCATGATCATCCTCCATGCTCTCAACGACGCATTTTAACACCTTTCTACCAAATTTGACAAGAGCAATAATTATTATAACTTGCACAGTGCAAATATATTGACTCAATAATTAAATTGTGATAAGCTGTATCACACAACCAGTACAGCGGTATACCAGAACAATCTTTCTTTGATATTAATGTCGCGATAATTGCAAGCCACTTTGTTTGATTACACGGAAAGACAAATTGTAAGGACTCACAAATTAATATCTAATATAATAGCGCAAATATCAATTATTCTTTGTGGAGATCAGAACTCATGCCCAAATCAATCCATGTTTTGTTAGGAAGTGCGATTGCTTGTTGGTGTCTCATTGGAATTGCGATGTCACAAAATCCTGAAAATGAACCGACATTCGAAGACATGTTAATCGATGACCTTGAGATCACATCGGAACAAATGCAAGCTGTAGGTGGAATTGGAGTTCTTGTTCATGCCAACCTCCAACAAAAATTGGATGAGCATGGAAAAAATTTCATGCAGAAGATCGGCGATAAAGTCCCAAAGGCCAGTGAAAGAGAAAGCCTTATTCGAGCCATGAGTGATATGCAAGGGGCAATTTATGACGCAGTCCTTGATTTTCATGATGAATTCAAGCAAGCCGCCAAAGAAGTTCTTCCGGAAGCAACGATCAAAGAATTCGAAGAGCGGATGTTTCAGGTCAATTTTGGCACGTGGGGAAATCGTTTGGTTTTCAATGAAGACGGAACCGTTACAAACATCGACTATACGGCAAATAATCTCATGTGCGGTACTTATGATGTGCTGAATCTTACGCCAAAACAAAAGCAGGAATTCAGTCAAATCCTCAAAGAGGCCAATGGCGAAATGCACGAACTGATGTTTGATCTTGATGTGGAATTCCGGGAACAAATTCAAGATTTACAACAAAAATTGGCCTCCGCTCAAACCGAGGAGGAAAAGACGCCTTTGAGAGAGGAAATCAAAAAAATCAACGATCCGGCCCAGTCTCAAACGACGGTATTGACGAAAAAAATATCCGACAAAATCAACCAAAAAATCGACAAAATTCTGACTGACGAGCAAAAAGTCCTGAAAGAAAAATTATTTGACGAAATGCCGGATTACATTTGGCGGGCACGTGATGAAAATCAAGGAAAAAAACGTTCGTGGCGCCCCAATATCAATTCCTGGATGCCAGGACAAGGAGTGCCGGAAAATCTTGAGAATCACCCAGGTGAAACCCGTCCCCAAAAAAAGAGGGATGACCAAAGAAGATTTCCCGGGAGTTAGATACAACCGTGTTGTGAAACACTATAAATTGTGTTGTCTACCCGGAGGTGTTTTTTAATGCCTCCAGTTCTTCGTCGAGAAAGACGTCAAATGCGATTTGATCATCCTCCGATTCCTCCAACAACCCGGCCATTTCCTCGTCGAAACCGCCGAAAATCTTCGCTATGCTCCCAGAAAATCCCTGCAACTTATCGGAATCGAACCAAATTGAATCTTGCAGGTCTCCTGTGGGCAGACCGCCGCGTTTTTGGCCGTGATGATCGCGTTCCTCGTGTTCAGCGATTGGGGCAACCCCGGCACGAAATATTTTACCATAACTCCCGGTGCGGAACTGGTTCACCTCGATAACCTCGCGGGAAAACAGACCTTGAAGGTTGCGATGCCGCTGACACTCGACGTTTCCGTGACCCAGCAAACAAGGTGATGTCACCTTCCAGATTCAGAAAACCGTCAACGGTTATGATACGCTGCCGTCCGACCATCTAAAATTCTTTGAGCCGGGGAATCGTTTTCTCATCGCGACGAAGAACATCGACAGGATCACCGACAACGTGCCGGAGAATTATCGTTCGGCCGCGACGGTCTTCCAGTATCGCTGGTATTTCTGTCTCGCCTGTCCCAGTACAGTATCTTGGCCAATGTATTGTAGCGATTGAGAAATACGAATAAATGTCCGGCAAGCGAATCGTCTCCAAGTTGGTTGGGCACGACACCGATCAAACCGTTGAACGACTTCCGCATGTCGACCGGCGAGGTGCATAGCGAAATGCGAGTGTTCGGAGGTATCGTCAACATGAGGCCAACTCGCTCAGAAGTTCAGCGATGAATTGCAAATTCGCGTCAGGCAAGCGAAGCGTGAAACCGCTCGGCGTGACGATTTCAACGGAACTGTTTTTCTGATCGACCCATTGAACGGGAATGAACGTTGTTTGATCGATGGGCGAAACGGAACTTCGAGTTGGTTCCCGATTCTGCTTGAGCCAAAGATGAACGGTGTTCACCGAACAACCGATTTGGCGGGCAACCTGTGTGATCGGTGTTTGAGATTCCAAAACAAGACGAATGGCCTCCGACCGGACTTCCTCCGAATAACGTATGCGTGGCATGAAAAAACCTCCCCAGTGTGAGTGGCGATAAAAAGTCCGGCAGTCGGACTTCGACGCCGCACATTATCACACCCGGAGATTTTTTACACAACAATGCGGTTTGTGGAGCACTTACGTCTTACGAGGCATGGGTGAAAAATGATTTGAAAATCTGTCAAGACAATGATAAAGCTCTTGACAGTTCCAGTTCAATAATTTGGTTCAGATAATTTACGAAGGCATTGTATCTCAAGAATATCCTGGCCCAGCGGGGGGAGTGAAATTTTCATTTTCCCGTCTCGCAGTTCCCGGCCTGAAAAGCTCCCCAAAGGACGTTTGGAAAAGCAGGAGATAACCCGATATTGCGAGTCCGGTTCGACCCAGGGGATATTGATGTTTCTCTCGTTTTCTCCCGACTTGCCCCGAATCACGACGACGGCTCCGGCTCCATCTTCGTTCAGTTTGCCCCACCAGTGCCAATCCTCCTCTGTGGGAGCCGGCACACCGCTGTATTGAAAATTCCGATAGATGTCATACTTCGCGTTGAGCTTGCCAAGCAGCTCGAAACATATTTTGTAAGTCTCGATATTCTCCTCTGTAAGCGAGGCCAGGTCTCCCGCAAAAACACTGGGCGTTCCAAGCAACCAGCTACAAATCTGGCGACGCTGAATGTCGGGCGTCAGGCTCCCGTGAAAATTGACGGTGGCCGCGCCGTAATACTCAATGCACTGTAACGGCAGCGCCCGGTGCGCGTAAAACCGATTTCGCGCGTTCCAGCATCCCCGGATGAGTTCCGCTTGTAACCGATCGGGGGCGCAATTCGCGTTGGCGGCCCAATCCTCGTGGACACGCTGCCCGCGGTTTCCGGCGCCGGAATAATCATTGGGCGGAATATGGTAAGTATGGGCGTGTTTCAGCGCGGCGATGTCGCACGGGACGCCCGGCGTCCCCCAATAAATTTCATGCGTCATTTCGATATTGACGTCGGGGGCCGCTTCGCAAATGATATCCTGCGATTCAAAAAGCCCCCGCAGGCCGCGCAGGTACGATTCCTTCATCGTGCGGCTGTCGTGCGAACGCGCTATATCGCCGAATTTGATATTCGTAAAATCCTGCTTGAAATAGGTCACGCCGAATTGGTCGCGAAGTTTCAGCAAATTATCGGCGTAATAATATCGCCATTGGCTTGCATAGCTCATGGCAAGACCTTCGTCGCGTTTGATCTTCGGGAGGGAAAAGGTATCCGGGACGGCGGCCAGATCGGGATCGAAAGTCGGATGTCGGAAGCAGGAAACCCACAATCCGAAAGTCAGTCCCCGGGACGTGATCTGTTCCGCGGTGTTTTCAAAATCGGGAAATTTCCTTTCATCCGGAATGATGCTGGCTGGGGCGAAAACGTTGGAAAAACTCGTTCCCCATCCGGCGTCGATCAGGAAACCGCGAAATCCGCAGCGGGAGGCCAACCGTGCCATTTCAGCGACGTTGTCCGCATTGACGTTCGACATGAAACTGGTCCATGAACACCAAAGCGGCACGAAACGCGACGTGTCGACTTGCTTGACCCCGACGCAATCATGCAAAAACCTGCGAAATGGTCGTTCAATCGTCCGGTCAAGCGCCGTTGAAACGGCGGAGATCGTCGTGTGGGTTTTGCCGGAATAGGCGTAATGAAAGACCGGTTCCGAGACGAAGCGTTCCGCCGGCCCGATGACCCATTCGAAATAATCTTCGGAATACCCCGTGCGGCCTTCCCGAGTGATGACGCGGATGGCGGAAGGAACTTCCGAGCCGGTGATCACCCCGACGGAGTGGTCCGCGTTGCTGTAACTCCGGATGCTCGAAGTCGCCCCGCGTTCGACGGGTGTGAGATCGGTCACGGTTTGAAACGTGTCTGAAATTGCCGTGCCGTCGATGATCAGTTCGTCGATTTTGAGCCATTGCGGACTGTGATTGGAGATTTCCACCCATTTCCGAATGGCGGGGTGACCCTCGTATACTTCGTAAACGATATTGACGGTCACGTCCGGCAGTTGGCCGTGATCCAACGTCGCCAGGCGAATATTGAGCCGCCGGACCCCAGGTCGGGGAACGGAAACGATGCAATTCACTTTTTGAAAAAAATCCTTCCATTTGTTCGATCTCAGCGCGACGGGATCGACCCAGGCGACGTTTTGCGTGACGACATCGCTTCCGCCTGAAACGTCCAACGCATCGGTCGCATTACGCATCGACGCTTTCTGCTGAATCTCATCGGCTTCGGCTTCCGTGATTCCAAGCGGTTTTTCGTTGGGAGAGGCCTTCGAAATCCGCATGGACAATTCGTAAGTTCCGTCACCGGCCAAGGGCAAACCGTCAATCGAAAACGAGTCGACCACCAGATTGGTGCCGTCCAGCCGAAGTCGTTTTTGCATCGGACCGGATGAAAACGTAATGCCATTCTCCGAAATCACGATCGGACGACTTACGTTTTCCGTTTCCGCATGGGTGAGCGCAAATGAAAACGAGACCAGGATACACAAAATTACATACGCGCGAATGAACATGGATCAATTCCCTGGGTGATTCATCGTAAGACCAACATTCCATGATAAAAAATGGCCGCCTTGAAATCAAGACGACCGTAGTGGGAGTTTTTCTATTCCAGTGCAATAACCATTTTTTTATCCGCTTTTTTGATTTCCATCGAATAACCGGGCGAATTCGTGCCGTACTTTTCAAACATGGGCACCCATTCTTTGGGACAGGGGCCTCCGACATCAGCAAGCCAGGTCAATCTCATCGTGCATTTCCCCACTTGAATACCGTCGGCTTGCGGGGAATAGATCGCGGTGAATTTTCCGTCGGGCGCGATGGAAGCCGAACTGGGCCGCCCTTCGCCTTCGGGAATGAAGGTGATGGAAATGGCGTCGCTTTTGACGGGTTCCCCTTTCCATGTTATGGTTCCCGCGATAGGCACCACTTCGTAGGGAAGTTTGGGACCGCAACCGTTGGCCACGAGAAAACAGGCACAAATCACGACCGAAAACATATGATGTAATTTCATTTTTATCTCCTTCTCACAAAATCAAGCTATACTTCACAACGCCAATAAGCAGACATTTTCCATGTTTTGAAAATTGGGTTGCATGAGTGTTGACAACTCGGACTTGTAATCGGTTTCGACTCGGGCGAGACAATCATTGATTCCGTTTTTAAAGTCGTCGAAGGTTTC
>JAVBQX010000089.1:0-19579 GCA_031548645.1 Thermoguttaceae bacterium | reverse complement strand
TCCGTCGCCCCCGGAGAGGACTTCGACGATATTGCCGCATATTTCGCAAACATAGACATCACGCACTTCCGCCATGATAGTTCTCCTTTTCAACGATTTTTGTTGCCCGCCCGACAATCCCGGCGTCACACGCGGACGCCGGAAATCGAACGAACGATCTTTTTCAACCCTTAATTGTAGGATAAGTTGAAGGAAAATCAACTCGTGGACTTTTAGCGTCGAATTGGCGTTGACCCATCCGCGGGAAATGGCGTAAAATGCCGTTGATGTTCTTGGAACAAATACGTCGATTGGAGAAATGCCATGCTCGAACTCATCTGGGCCGTGATCGGCGGAATCACCGGCCTGTTTTTGAAGGAAACGAAACCGCACCAGATTGCGTTGGCCGTTGCGCTCGGCGTGATGCTCGGCCTCGTGCCGAAGGCGAACCTGCTCGCGCTCGTGCTGGTGTTGGCCCTGTTCCTAGTACGTTGCAATCTGGGCTTCGGAATTTTGGCCGCGGCGTTGGTTTCGCTGGCCATGCCACGGCTCGACGTTCTGGCCGATTCGCTGGGCGCCAAGCTGCTGGCCAAAGCGTCGGTCGTCAATCTCGAAGTGACGTTGTTTCAATATCCGCTGTTCGCATGGACGGCTTTGAACGACACCGTGGTGCTCGGCAGCGTCGCAATGGGCGTGATCGCGTTTTTGCCCGTTTACCTGGTGGTTTTTTTCGTATGCCGAGCCGTCTTGCCCAAAAAGAAAGCCGGTCAAAGCGCCCCGCAGAAGAACACGGCAAAGGTTTGAGACTTACGCCTGAAAACAACGGGCAAGAACAGCAACCGGGAACGCAAGGTAGGGCGGTCACGCCGTGACCGCCGCGGGAATTTTCGGTAAACAATCAATGTTAATTTCAGTGTCTTGCGAAAAAACATGTCCGACAACGAAATTTTTCGTCACTTTGGCGGCGGTCTCGGCGAGACCGCCCTACCTTATCTTTGCGGCAATCACGGCGGTGAGCATAAGGGCCGCGGTTTCGACCCGTAATATGCGCGGCCCGAGGTCGAGCGGTCGGCAGCCGAGCGTCACGGCCTGTTCGACTTCCCCGCTCGTGAAACCGCCTTCCGGGCCGACGAGCACGAGAACCCGTTGCGGGAGTTTCGTCTGCATGAGATCGGCAAGTCGCAGTTGCCCGAACGCACCGTCGGAACAGGGGTGCGCGATCCAACGGGACGTTTCCGCGGGAGCATTCTCCAAACCTTCATCTGCGTTTCCTGATGAAAATTCGGCCAGACATTCGGCGATGGTTCGTTCCGGCGAGATTTGCATAAGCCTCGTACGGTTGCATTGCTTGGTCGCTTCGAGCACCTGGCGGCGCAGGCGTTCGGGCACCTGGCCGGAACATTGTGCGACGCCGCGTTCGGTTTGCAGCGGGATCAGGCGGTAACAGCCAAGTTCGGTCAGTTTTTCGACGAGCCATTTCTGGCGGTCGCCCTTCGGTAGCGAAACGGCGACGATGACCTGCCGCAACGATTCGGTGTCGACGGCCCGAACTTCCCGAATCCGGAGCGTCGCGCGGTCTTTTCGCGTGTCGATGATTTCAGCGCTAAACTCGTGCCCGTCACCGTCGAACAGCGTCACGAGATCGCCGGGCTTTTGCCGCATGACACGCACCAGGTGATGCGCTTCGTCGCCGGACAATTCGACCACCGCGTCAACCCACTCATCGGCGTTCGCGCGGAGTTGCGTTTGTTCGCCGGGCCAATAATAACGCTCGGCCATCGCGGGTTACTTTCCCTTGCGTTTTTTATTGCTTTTTTTCGACGGTTTCCTGAACGATTTCTTCGCGGCTTTTTTTGCGGACTTTCCGGCGCGTTTTTTCGCCGCTTTCTTCCGCGGGAAAAACGTCAGAGTGCGATCGTCGAAATCATCGTCGTCGTCATCATCATCGAATTCGAAGGGCGTATCGTACAGACCGTCGGAATCTCCCGCGCCCATCATGGTACGGGCGAACATGTCCGCCAGGGCGCCAAATGGGTCCGCGTCATCCGACTGCGGCAAACGCGACAGCAGGTTGATCATTTCGAGCGCCGCTTCCGCCGCTTCGTAACCCTTGTTGCCGACGTAGGCGTCTTTTCCGACGGCCTTGTCGTGCGTGACCGCCGCGCCGCCGCTGCGTGCGATCGCCTGATCGACCGTGTTGCAGGTCAAGAGGCCGAAAATGACCGGCTTGCCCGAATCGGTCGCGATTTTCGCCAGTTCGAGACTGACCGCGCGGTTGATGTGTTCGTCGTGCGAGGTTTCGCCCCTGATGACCGCGCCGAGACAGATCACGCAGGCCACGCGGTCCAGGTCCGTGAAACGGCCCGCGACGATCGGGAGTTCAAACGCGCCGGGAACACGGCACACAATGATGTTCTGTTCGTCAACATGGCTCTCGCGGAGTTTGGCCAGGGCACCTTCGAGCAGGCGGTCGGTGATCGTTCGGTTGAATTTTGCAACGACGATGACAATATCGCCCTCGTCCGGCGTTCGCATTTGTCCTTCAAAGATTTGCATGTGTGTTCGCCCTGCATGGGTTTGGGGTGATGCGGCAATCATGATACCGCTATAATCCAATGCAACATTATAGTCCGATTTTACGTTTCATGAAATCCATCCCCGCCAACGCGTCGCCATCGCGGTATTTTTGTCCTTTTGTTGGGAAAGATACGGCATCCCATGTAATACTTGGGCTATTCAAGGTAACATGAAAAGGGATTTCTCGATAATTGCGGAAAGTCCTGTGGTGCGGATTCGCGGGATTTGATATGATTTCACACAAAATACCGTGCAAATTTTTCCCGTTCGGCGGTCGATACATACATAAAATTCCCGACAACCGTCGTTTCACTAATAATGTAATCAAACGTTTATCATGATTGAAAATTTCCGCCTAAATCACCTTGTCGTTGTGCTATCCGCTGCCTTCCTGTCGCTGGTCGGGCTTTTGTGGCATGGTTCGGCATTCGCCCAGCAGACGCCGCCGAACAACTCGCGGGTGATGTTCGGGCAATCCGGTTCGCGTACAACGACTTCCGCAACACCTTCAACAGAATCGTCTTCCGGTGATACCGCCCCTGCGGTGCGATTGGAAAACGGAGTCCATGCGGGGGGGGCGATGCCGCCGAACGTCCCGGACGAGCCAACCGATGAATCAAAATCGACCACCCTCAAACTAACCCAGCCCGACACGGGTTCGGAAATTGATTTCACATCTTCAAATTCAACCGCTACTTATGACCCGATCGCCGTCAATGGCAAATATTTTGAAGGTTGGGAGACACCGCAGCTGGCGCTGGTCTTTACCGGCGGTTTGGACGGTTATGTCGAGCCTTGCGGTTGCGCCGGTATCGCCCAGATGAAAGGCGGCCTGAGTCGCCGTAGTACGTTTTTCAAGGAATTGCGTGCGAAACAATGGCCCTACATCGCCATCGACAACGGCGGATTCGTCAAGGGCTTCGGTCGTCAGGAAGAACTGAAATTTTTCAGCATGATCGAACCGTCCATGGTCGGCGAAATGAAATACGACGCCATTGGCATCGGGCCGAATGATTTGCGTCTGTCAGCCGATGCCCTGTTACCCTATACCACGAATTCACCGGACAATCCGAGCGTGTTTACCTCGGCGAACGTCGGCATTTACGCCTTTGATCCGATGTTGACCGCCCCATTCCGCGTAATCGAAAAACACGGCATCCGGATCGGTGTGACCTCGATTATCGGCAATTCGTGGAAGTCGAATATCAGCAACAACGGTATCCTGCTCGACGACCCGGTCAAACGCCTGAAAATGGTGGTCCCGCAAATGGAAAAGGCACGGTGCAAATGGCTGATTCTCATCAGTCACGCATCGGTCGAGGAAACGCTCGAAATCGCCAAGGCTTTCCCGCAGTTCGGAATCATCGTCTGCGCCGACACGCCCAGCGAGCCGCCGTTGACGCCGAAACTTGTCGCCGACAGCAATCCGGCCCAATATTTGATCGAAGCGGGCGAAAAAGGCAAATTCGCCATCGTTCTCGGTTTCTTCGGTTCCGACAACGAACGGAGCGTCAAATATCAGCGTGTCGCATTTGATTCCCGATATAAAAACGATCCCCTGATCGTCAACCAGATGCAACTTTATCAGGACAACTTGGAAGAAGAACTGAAGACCAGGGGCTTTGCGGGATTTGGAATCAATCCGGTTCCGCCCCCGAACTCCAATGTACTCGGCAATTACGTCGGTTCGAAGAAGTGCGAATCCTGCCACGACGAATCCTACCGCATCTGGCGCCGCTCGGGCCACGCGAAAGCCTGGGAATCGCTCGCTGAAACGTCCGTTCCTTCAAGAATTTACGATCCGGAATGCATCTGTTGCCATGTCGTCGGCTGGAACCCCGAGGAACAATATCCCTATGTTAGCGGTTTCAGTAACGAAAAAGGGAAGATGACGCTTGATCTGGTCAACGTTGGATGCGAAAACTGTCACGGGCCGGGCGAAAAACATTGCGTGGCCGAAGCCGGTGGCAATGAAGCCGAACAGCAACGTTATCGGGACGCCATCCATCTCACCACCGACGAAGCGGGGCAGCGAATGTGCTACAGTTGCCATGATCTTGATAACAGCCCAAATTTCAATTTTGATGTCTACTGGCCGAAAATCGAGCACAAGGAATCACTGGAATGAAAATCAGGGCTTGATTTCAATACGTCATGGATTGAAAAACGAATTTTAAGTGGCATTAATCATGATTATTTGACATACTTATACTATTTTTTGACTTTCTCATGCTAAATCGGGTGAAATCGCCCGATTTTTTTGTTTCTGCTCGATTTGTATCCTAAATTTCATTTTGATTGACTTGTTTATTGACCTATATCATCGTCAATCACCGTATGAAGCCCCGGACTTTTTGGGGAATACACAAGCATTAATATTTTGCATCGAAACGCTCCGGTTCAGTCCAGATAATCATTCCTTTTATTGCGATGAGTTTAGGATTAGTCCTGTTTATCATTTTCGTGCTGGCGGCCAATGTGATCATTGGTTATGTCATCGCCACCCTCCTGGGGATTGGTCCGCCGAATTTCCGCACAGCCTGGGCCCTGATCAAACAGTCGCACCCGGTGGCCCGATTCCGGCATGTTATTCGCAAGGCCGTGCCGTGGCTGAAGGGTTTGCGTGAACGACTGGCATCATTCGTTTCGAGGTCCAAGAAGACCGATCATCAAACGGCGGAAGAGTCCGTTTCCTCCGTTGAAGAAACGACGGAGGAAAAGCTCCAGAAAATTTCATCAAAACCCGTCGATGATTTACTCGAAGACGAATCGATGGTCATCACGCGAATCAGTCCGATCCAGGAATTATTCGACGATAACCTGATGAACATCATTTTCAATCAGGGCACCGAGGCCTGGATGACGAACGACAAGCACATCGAAACGTCGATACACAAACTGAACCTTATCATGATGGAAAGCGGACAGTTTGCGGGCGAATTGGACGAAAAACTGCGCTCCATGAAGGAGGACGCGACCATCGATGAAGTCCGCCGGACGTGCAAACACCTGGCCGACGACTGCCGGAACTACCTGGTCAGCCAGTCGAAAATCACGGACGAAATCCATGCGCGCGTCGAGGAATTCGGGGAATTGAAGGAACTGGCCCACGCGATCGACCATACCAACCTGGAACAGGTTTCTCAGATCGAATCGACGCTCGGGAACCTGGACCAGCTTATGCTGTCGGAGGATGTGGCCCGCACCGTCAAAAACATGATCCGGGAAATCGCCAACCTGCGCAAGGCCCGTCACAATACGCGGGACATCCAGGATCGCGCCTTCGTGGCGATCGCCCGCTCCGAAAACCGTCTGGGTTCGGTCAACAGGGAGGAAACCTTCATCGACCGGACGACGGGCCTCAATAATCGCATCGCGTTCCAGACGCACCTTTGGGAATGGTGGGAGCAGGAACGCCAGAAAAAGACGAAACTGACCTTTGCCCTGTACGATGTCGTCGGATTCACCGAACTGAACAATCACTTAGGCATTCGCAAATGCGATAAGCTCCTCGAAGCCCTGGCGAAATGGATCGGCGAACACCTGGAAGGGAAGGATTTCATCGGGATGTATGCGGGCAACTGCCTCGTCAGCGTTTCGTCGGGCATCAGCCTGCGAAAGGCTATCGCGGCCGTCGAAAAAATCCGCCAGGAAATCGAATACACGGAATTCGTTTTCGGCGACGGAACGGAAGGCGTCGGCCTTCGGCTGACCTGCGCCGTGACCGAGGCGACGGATGTTCAGAGTGAAGCCGATTTGGTCGGCATGCTCGACCAGACGCTGGTCGCGGCCAAAAAGGCGGGCCGCAATGTCACCTTCATGTACGACCCGACGAAACTGACCGGAGCCCCCGAACCGGTCGAATCGCCGCTGTTGAGCGTTCAGGACAGGATATTCGACGTGAACACGATGCGATTTTTGGACTCCGCGCCCGTTTGATCCGGCGCGAATATAAAGCAACCCCTACGGATACCTCCGCACGAAACATATCACCGGAAGAAAGGACAGGCAATCGAACATCACGCGAATATGTGCGAGGTCGTTTGAATTGCCGAAACAGCAAAGCGTTCGCCATGTTTGACGAGAAAGAAATTCTCAATTTGGGACTCGACCATGTGCGCCGAAAGGAATACGATCAGGCGATCGTCATCTTTTCGCGCTTGATCGAATTGAGCCCCAAGTGTTCCGAGGCCTTCTACTGTTGTGGGAACGCCTACGAAATGCTCGGCAAGTTCTCCCAGGCGATCGAATGCTACAGTTCCGTCCTGAAATATTCGCCGTTGGAAAGCGTCGCGTTTTACAACCGCGGCTGCGCTTACATGAAAAAGGGCGAACCGCACAAGGCCATCAACGAGTTCACCCAGGCGATCCAGCTCAGGCCCGACTACGCCAAGGCGTTTTACAATCGCGGGATGGTGTATTTCAGCCTCGGGAACGTCGATAAGGCGTTTGAGGATTACAACCAGGCGATCACTCTCGACCCCCGCGATGCCGACTCATACGTCGCGCGCGGACTGATCCACGTCGTGCGGAAGGAGATCGACGCGGCGATCAACGATTACGACCTCGCCATTGAACGCGACCCGAACCACCTCAAGGCGCACGGCAACCGGGGCAACGCCCTCGAAATGAAAAAACTGTTCGATGAAGCCGTTCGGGAATACAACGTCGTCATCGACCTGAATGCGGAAGACTGCCGCGCCTACATGAATCGCGGTTACGTCTTTTTCATCACGGGGAATTTCGAAAAGGCGCTCGCGGATTATTCACGGGCCGTCGAAATCAGCCCCAACAACGTCAAGGCCCTCTGCTGCCGCGGAAGCGTCTACATCAAGCTCAACAACAACCGTCGCGCCTTGGAGGATTTCGACCAGGCCATTGCGCTCGCACCGAAAAATTGCGAGGCGTTCATCAACCGCGGCCAGGCGAAACTCGCCATGGGCGACCGTGACGGGGCGACGGAAGATTTCGACGAGGCGATCCGAATCGACCCGAACAGCACGAAAGCCTGGTACAACCGCGGCGTCATTCACGCAAAAACGGGCGATCTGCCCCAGGCGCTCAACGACTACGCCGAAGTCCTCAAACGCGTTCCCGATGACGCACCGGCCTATTGTTATCGCGGCGTCGTCCATACGCGCATGGGCGACATGGACAGCGCGCTCAAGGATTACGACCGGTCCATCGAAATCGACCCGGAATACGCGATCGCCTATTACAACCGCGGGCTTGTGCTCCGGTTCCAGGGACGCTACCAGGAGGCGATCGATAGTTTTTCCGACGCGATCCGGATTTCGCCGGAATATGTTCCTGCCTACCAGAACCGGGCGGTCACTTATAATATGCTCGGCAAAAAGGAACTCGCCGAATGCGATCTCGAAAGAATCGACGAACTCGAAAACATCAGGAGCGCCCAGGAAACGACGCTCGTGTGAGTGAGTGTGGAGTTGGGGAAGGATGATGAGAGTTGACGGCGGGGAGCTTTTCCACTTCCATCTTCAATCTTTTTTCTTTACAATCAACGCCATCATAATATTTTCATGGAGTTTCGCGACCATCAACCGCGCAACTCCACACTCCACACTCCACACTCCACACTCCAATCAGCCCGGCACGGCGATTTTGTACTGGCCGTTCGCGTCGGGAAGCGTCGGCGGAACGGTGTCCCAGGTGATCGTCGCCGGGTCGATGAGCTGTTCGGCTTTAAAGGCGTCCTCCCAGGTCATCAGCGTGCCGCTGCACGTGGCCATTTTGCCGAGGATGGCGGCCATGGTCGCCTTGGCGGTGTAGGGCAGGTTGTTGACGTAGGGAATTGTGCCGCGAATCGATTTGTACAGCGTCGCGTGTTGCAGGTGGTTGGCCGCGACGGTCGCCTTTGAGGCTTCGTAAGGATTGGCGCCGTACAGGGCGACCTTGCCCCAGCCGACGTTGCCGATTTCCGCGTGTCCGAGATTTCCGGTGACGAAGGCCGAGCCCACGCCGTAGGTTTGCGGTATCTGCCGGCTGAACGCGTAAAGCGGTCGACCGTCTGCGTACTCATACACGACGGCCATCGAATCGTAAAGGTCGCCCGTGTCCTTGCCCGTCCGGACGAGCCGTCCGCCCGTCCCGAAGGCGCGGACCGGCGTCAGTTCGTCGCCGATGCACCACATGGCCACGTCGAGCTGGTGAATCGTCACGTCGTTGATGTAGTCGGACGAAATCCAGTCGAAGTTGACCCAGTTGCGCATCTGGTAGATCATTTCGGTATCGCCGTCCAGGCGGTTTCGCGTCCAGAGCGGTCCGCCCATCCGGTCGGCGCGGGCCGTGACGACCGAGCCGATTTTCCCGTCATGAATGCGTTCGACCGCTTCTCGCACCCGCGTGCTGTAGCGGTTGACCAACCCCGTGACCACGGAGAGATTCTTTTCCTTCGCCTTGGCCGCCGATTCCAAAACGCTGCGCACGCCCGCCGCATCCGCCGCGACCGGTTTCTCGCAAAAGACGTGCTTGTTCGCCTCAATGGCCGCTTTCAGCATCATGGGACGGAACAATTGCGGCGTGCAAAGGAACACGACATCGGAGGCCGCGATGACTTTTTTGTAACCGTCGAACCCGTCGAATGTCGTTTCCGGCGTCACGGTCACGCGATCGCCGAATTCCCCCTTGAGAACATCCGCGCCGGAAACGGCGTTTTCCTTGAAGATGTCGCACACGGCCACCAGTTCAAGGTTCGCCTCGCCGCAACCCATCGCGTCGACCACGGCCCCGCGTCCCCGTCCGCCGCAGCCGACCAGGCCGAGACGCAGCTTCTCGCCGCCCGCCGCATGAACCGGCATCGCCAAATTGGCCGTCGCAGCCACGCCGGCAAGGATCGCGCTTTTCTTCAAAAAATCACGCCGCGAATTGTGTTTGTTCGTCATTCGTCGAATCTCCTCAAAAAGGGGGTAAGGAAAAATTTAAGTTTTATCATGCAGGCAATATTAATTCTACAGCTTTTCCGTCCGCATTGAAAGAATCATGCCGAATTTTGCCTGTAGGGCGGAATGATTACAAAAATTTCTGGTCATTGCATGCCCGGGACGACCGAATCAATCTGAAAAACCGAGAAGATTACCATTATGCTGATTGTACACGCGGCGGTCAAATTTTTACATACTTATTTTCCTTCGTCCGATGAAAAGATTACGTGTTCTTATGGACACTATAAGCGAATTGCGGAGCAATGACTTGATGCAGGAGGCATGCCAACCATCCTTTACAAGGAAAACGCAGTGCCTGCAATCATTAAAATCCTTCTGTTTTACGGTATCGTGATTTTCGGGATTGTTCTGATGTCCGGCAAATCACTCCTTGCGCAGTCTCCCGTCACGGCGACCAACCAGGTGCAGCTGGTCAACGCGATCAATGCCGCCAACGCCGGAACGGTGACCGAAATCATCATTGACGCTTCCACGACCGGCGACGTTTTGTCATTAAACAACACTTCGTTGCCCCAAGCGGGGCTCAATGGCAAGGATTACCTCATCCGCTCGAAAGACGGTTCCGTCATGACGCTTAAAGGAACCGGGACGGATCACAGTCTTTTCTCGATATTGACCGGCACGACCACGGGGACGGTCACGTTTGAAAATCTCGCATTTACTGATGGAATTTCCTATGTCGCCGTACCGGACTCGAGCGACGAAGACTTCGGAAGAGGATGCGGCGGCGCGTTCAGTCTGCCGGATTCCGGCGTCGATTTGATTTTCAAGGGGACGACGATCTTTTCCAATAATTCCACCATCATGACCACCGGCAATCATTATAACGGCGGGGCCATTTACGGCAGAGCCGGTACAAAAGTCACTTACACGGGAGATGGTGACATCGTTTTTAACGACAATCGAGCACAATCCTACGGCGGGGCCATTTCCAACGGTGCGAATGCCAAGACGGGAGGTGACCAATGGTTTCTCGGAACGGGGAATGTTTCTTTTTTGAATAATCAAGCCACCGGAATTTCCACTAATCCAGGAGTCGGCGGAGCCATTTACAATCAAGGCAACATGACATTCGACCGCGTGGGGGATATTCTCTTTCAAGGAAACCGGGCCGGGATGGGAGGTGCCATTCAAAACGAGAGAAACATCTATTTTTCCGGCGTCGGGAAAATTCAGTTCATCAACAACGAGGCGGTGAACGCCGCTTCAACCGGCGGCGGGGCCATCGGTTTTCAGCCCGGTCTCCCGGGAAGCTGTGAACTGGTGTTCAATGGCACGGGGGACGTCGAATTCATTGGAAACACAACGGACCAATTTGGCGGCGCCATCTATATCCAACAATCGTCCTACACCAATTCACCCTTGACCATGACGTTTGAACAGGACGGCGATCTGCTTTTTCAGGGAAACCGAACTCGATCATCGTCCTTCGGAGGGGGCGGGGCCGTCAGCAATATCGCGGGCACGTATAATTTTCGCAACCGGGGAAATATCCTTTTCGAAGACAACGCGACCGCAACGGAAGGGGGGGGCATCAGCAACTGGAGCAAAACCATTTTTTCCAATGCGGGAACCGTAACGTTTCGCGGAAACACGGCACTTGACACCGGCGGGGCGGTTCACAATACCGGGATAATTGATTTTTCCGGTTCGAATGATCTTTTGTTCGATTCCAATCTTTCCGGAACGACGGGCGGGGCCTATAACGGCAGTGGTTCAAATTCCTCCCTGACACTTAACCCGCTCGGTCACGCAGCCGTCACATTCCGGGGGAACCGGCAATATGTGAGCGATTTTTCCGACCTGAATTCCGGGACTCCGAACGCCATGAACCTGAGCGGCGGGTCCAAAGTCAACCTGACCCCCGAGAAGGATGCCGCGATATACTTTTACGATCCGATTGCCAGTGCCAACAGCGTGGTTGCCGCCGGAAAAATCATTCACAATGGCGATGGCGTGACACGGCTTTGGGGGAGTTCCGAATATTACGGCGATACGGACATCCAAAAGGGGCGGTTTCAGTTGATCGAAAACGCAAGGTACGGCGAATGGGACTTGAACGCGGCCAACTACGGGCATCACATGTGGGTCCGCGACGGCGCGACGCTCGGGCTGTCGATCGACCCGCACGATGTGATGAACCCCTACTGGCACGGAACTATCGGGGCGCGGCATTTTGAAGGAGAGGAAGGGGCCAAGCTTTACGTTTCCGGCATTTCGGCCCTGCCGGCCGGTGTGGCCATGACCTATGAGGACGTGATCGACCATTGCGAAACCCTGACCGTTCCCGACAGCATGCACGTCAGGAACGGGCTTATCGAGGCCCTCCTCCTCGACGACGGGCAGATGCACGGCGACCTCGTGATCAAATACGTCAACGACATCGGAAACGACACCTGCGGTTACGAACTGCTTTATGCCAACGAGCTGCGGCTTGATCCGAATCTGGACGTGGAATTGCGGGGAATTTTCGACGACCTTTACAACTACGGTCCCGATCCCGACACCGTCGAATTTTTGGCCGTTCTCGGCGGAAGCCGCGCGCTGGATTCCGTCGACGCCGCCCGGGTCCGCGGGGAAATGTTCGGCAAGGCCATGATGGATCGCATGGCTTATGACGATTCGCTGGCCAGTCAGCTTTGGGGCTGTTCCCCGGGATATCGGCCTCAAGTCGCGCAAAGGGATTTGATGATGCGTCCGGGAAGGCAACAGGTTCGCCGTGAAAGCTTCTGGGGGACCTTCTCCCAAAACTGGACGAGCCAGTCGCGGAAGTGCGGCGACTACAATTATCGATATCGACCGTTCGCTTTCACCGTCGGCAGGGAAAAGCAGGTCGGATACTGGACGCTCGGCTATACGGGGCAATACGCCCACGGCGACGTTCGCAGCGGACGCATGAGTTGGACCAACACCCGGACGGACGGCGTGTCGCTCGGCGCGTACGCCGGATACTACAAATACCGTTCCTATCTCAAGGGAAACATGCAGCTCGGTTTGGGCTGGAACAGCGAAAACACTTGGTATGCCAAGACGGGTGACCGGAACAAAGCTTCCTATATCAACGGAATTTTCGGTACGGGTCTGGAGTGGGGGCGCGTGCTCTGCCTTGGATGCAAAACGAATCCCCTGGAAGTGACGCCGCACTTGGGGGCCGATTATTACCTGATCGGCCAGGAATCGTTCCGTGAAAGCGGGACCAATTATACGCGGCGTTTCGGTTCGATTTGCCACAACGTCGCGGAAATTCCCTTCGGGTTGCGAATCAGCAAAAGCTACCAGGTCGAAGGCGGCATTTTTCATTGCAGCCGGTTGCGACTGATGGTCGATTTGATTTACGCCCGAAGCGTCGCGGACAACGCGGCCGTGACCGACGTCAATCTTTTGTCAAGGCCGCAAACGGTCTGGCATGGACGCAGCGACGACATCGGCCGTGACATCTTCAAAATGAGCGCCGGTCTGGCCGGACGCTTCGCGAACAAATTCGACGTTTCGCTCAGCTATGACCTCGAATCACGATTGCGATACAACAGCCAGCAATTCAACGCGGCACTCACCTGGCAGAGATAGGAAATCATAACCGCCCGTTACCGACGTAAATCAACGCCTGTTTCGGCCGCAGTTTGACGGGAATCGTGTCATTTGTTTGCGTTACCGGGGAAATATCGCCATTTGCTGGATCAAGGATGCTCCAGTCTTGCGGTGTCGTTGAGGCGGGAACGGAAAGCGTCCCTTCGTAAAACTCGTCGCCCGCGTTGAGGAGCAGGAAAATATCGCTCATGTCGCGTTGGAAACGGCCCAGAGTGATCCAGGAATTCGCCGGCGCGATGTGCGGCAATTTGTCAAGTGACAGGTTTTGCACTTCGTCAGGCATTTCCACGAACCACCATTTCTCCATCTCCGCGGCGTCCGGTTTTATATCGGTGATCACAAAAGGAACCTGGTGCTGCACCAGCCACTGGCCGGTCTGTTCAAAATTTGCAACCAATTCCCGCATTTTCGGCGATTGTTTTTGCAAATCAAGCGGCTCGGCCTGCGGGAGGTATTCCGCCTGCATCTCGGCGATCGGGTAATACAGCATCACCTCGTAGACCGGCCTCGCTTCGCGGAGAATCGCGTTGAGCCGCCCGACGTAATCGCAATATTTTTTGTGCGTCGCTTCGTCGCGGTCCTTGATGCCGTAATACAAGGTGAATTCGGTGACGCCCCAGGCTGCCTGCCACGCGCTGGCCGCGCACATCGTTTTCAGGTCGGCGGGGCCGGAACCGCCCATCTTCTGCGAAAAATCGCTGACCTCGGTCATGACGAGCCGCCGTCCGGTTCCCCAGGCCACCGAAGCGGGAAACGCCGCCGCCCGCCATGCCCCCCAGACCGCGTGTTTCGGGTCGCTCGAAAGCATGTCGAGCCCCGGCACGTCCATGCGTTTGAGCACTTCGAGTTTATTTCCGTCCAGCGCCACGTGGGCGTGCGTCGGCTCTTCGTGCAGCGTGTGTCCGCTCGACGCGACGCGCAGCGGCAACTCCGGCGAATCAAGCGTCGGGGTCGACGAACCGTTGGCCGCACACCACTGTTGGATTCCGCCGTAAAATCGGTCGCGGGTCAGTTCGCCGATGAGCGACCAGAAGTTTTGCCGCACCTGTTTATCCGTTTCCGAATCCCCTTCGAACAGGCTTTTGCGAAGCGGCGTCAAATCCTCGCCGTATTTTTCGCGGTAACGCTCGGGCAGATCATCGCACCACGGCACCATCGGGAGCGGTTTGAGATCGGGGTCAAGCGGATCGTCGACGCGGACGTTTTTCCGGACGTCTTCGGGAATCTGCCCGATGTTGATCGCGTTCAACGACGGCTCATCGGTGAAAAACGCCTCGACCTGGTCGAACAGCTCCTTGCCGAGCCGGTCGCGGTATTGCGCGTGCGTGACTTCGAGAAACCGCTCCGTCGCACGGGGATCAAGCAGGTTCGGATAGCGTCGCGCCGCGGCGAAATTGTTCGACGCATGTGTGAATTCGTAGGCCGGCCGCACGTAAAACGGCTCGTCCGCGCGATCCTTGTCGTAAACGAGGGCCAGGCATTCGAGCTCGGGATGATCCCGCAACACGACGCCGCCCGCCTCGGGACTTGGATAGCCGTCCTCATCGTAAATCCAGACGCGCAGCCCAAGTGACCGGGCGCTCCTCACGGCGTCGACGAATGATTTCCACACCGCGTCGTTGTAAAGATACTTGTCCGACCCGACGTTGCAGACGATTCCGCCGAGGCCGCATTCGTCCTTGAAATACGCCATTTTCTCCGGCGTGTCGTAATGAACGACCCCGCCGTGAACGATTTGCAGCGGCCGCATTTCCGCCGACGGCGATTTCCATTCCTTGAGCCACGATGCGGGAATGCCGGGATCCTCGCCGAACGAAAACATCGGCGGACAGCAGAACAACACGGCGAAACACATCGCCGGAACGATTTTCAGGCATTTCATGGATAAGTCCTTTTTTGGGCGGGAGAACAAGCGACAAATTCGCAGGAGGGATCACGCACAAAAGAAATTTTCCATGATTTACCGGGCGTTGTCAATCTTTTTCGGCACTTCCGATTAAAAATGTGACTGTACAATAGACTTGTTCGGAAACTGCCAAAAGGTGGCCGACCGATCTCCGAGCGGTCGGGTCGGCGACAGCCGACAGTGCGTTCTTTCGGTACATGGTCATCGAGTACGACGACGTAGCCGCTCGGAGATCGGCTACCCACCTTGGACAAACTTCGTAATGTGATGTTTCCGAACAAGTCTAATATTGATGGAAGAAACCAATGATAACGTGATTAAAAATCAGTTTCCTGCAAAATCAACCACTTTTTATTTCTCTCACAAAGACACAAAGGGCACGGAGAAGACTTCTTGTATTTCATTTGCTCCTTTGTGAACTCCGTGCCTCCGTGAGAGAAAAACAACCATTTGCTTGCTACAGTCTCTCAGAACCCGAGCGTTTCGCCGATGAGAATGACCTTGATGCGACCGGCCGGGCGGCTGATGCGCGTCGTCACGACGTAAGTGCAGATCGAATCGGGCGATTTGCAGTCTTCGCAGGCCCCGGTCGCGCGGCACGGCGTCACGATGTTCGGCACGCGCTGGGCGTTGACCGGCGAGGCGAAATTCCTGGCCCTTGAGACCGCGTCGTCCAGCGTTTTGACGATCTTGTTCACGCCGGCGATGACGATCACCTGTTTCGGCCCGAACGCGATGGCCGCGACGCGGTTGCCGTTTCCGTCGACGTTCACGAGTTGGCCGTCCTCGCTGATCGCGTTGACGCTCGTCAGGTAATTGTCGCAAAGAAAGGCGCGACGCATGGCCTCGTGTTTTTCGGCCGGGGAGGATGTGCGGTCGCGGTCGAGCACTTCGTATTGCCCGCAATCGTGCAGCCGTTTGGTCAGGCCGATGGCTTCGAGCGTCATGGAACCGCCCCAACTGACGCTTTCCTTTTCGGGGATGAGCGAAAGCGCTTTTTCGACGGCCTCGGAGCCGGTTTTGCAGTAAAAGGCTTCAAAATGCCGGCTTTCCAGGGCCTTGACGACCTTGGCGGCCAAAAGATCGTTCCGTTGTTCGATCGGGGATAAAGACGCGGGCGTCGACATGGCGGTGTTCTCCTGAAATCACGGCTTGCAAATGATGGTGAATGAAACGCGTTTCATTTTACCGCGATTTCGGGGCCATCGCAAGCGACAAAAAAACATGGAGACGTGAAAATCTCCATGTCATGACGGCAAATCGCCGTGTCTTGTTCTTGCCATAAATCCGCGATATCGGCGGGATCAATAGCCGATGCTCGGGGGATTCGGATTCAGGTAATCTCTCGGCGAACGGTAGGTATAACCGCTTCGCGGAGCAGAGGCACCGTAACCGTAGCCCGGGGCCAGGCCTTGCCCGTTGGCGCCATATCCCGGGGTGTAGGTGTAGCCCATGTCCGGGCCTGCGCACTGGACATTGCGTCCCAGAAGTCGGTCCAAACAACCGCCAAAATGCCCACCGAGACAACAACCCCCGGCGCAACTTCCGCCGCAGCCGTGCCCGAAACCGGCTCCGCAGGTGGACATGCAGTAATTGAACGGTCGGACCGTTTTATCCGTGAAAACGCTTTGCCCAACGCAAGAGTTACTGTAATTTTGCACGCAAAACTGTTGGTAGCTCGGGTAACAGGCCGGAGCGCAGGGCGAACAGTTTTGGGCCTTGACGCCACAGGTCGAAACCGCGAGAATAAATGCTGCAACTAAGGGAATAATAACGGTTTTCGTCATTTCATCTTATCCTTGAATTTAATTGTGCTGACATCAAAAATTTGTGTCCGTATTTCCAACAGGGGAATAGATCAGCTCGCGTCATCCGTACACGTGATCTTGGGAAAATACCTCACCATTTCTGAACTTTCGCAATGGCATGGTCTTCACGGTACTCATCGGCGGAAATACCGGTTCAGTCACGTCAAAACTGGAAAAATCAAAACAGAACGCAGTTTTTCCGTCGATACAAATTACTTATTTTCACCATGCTTGCGAAAACTATGCGGCCACGGAATCCTGTTGGTTTTCAAGGGCAATATCGTCGCGGTTTGTATTTTGTGTCGATAATTGCTCCTGATGCAGAATTTTATTGTCAGGATCAACAACCACAAGTGTATTCGTCTGCGCCAACCAGTCGACCCGCAGGGCCCCCCCCTGAAATCGATATCCGACAAACATCGCATCCCGGAGGAGGACGCGTTGCTGCAATGTCTCATTTTCTTCAATCCCTTGCCGTTTCAAGAGATGGAGAACGGCTTGGTATATGGTATCCGTGGCCTTCGTGGAAATCAGCATGGAAGTCATCGGCATTGTGTCATGTTGACGTGGAATCGAAAAAAGCACCCTATTCGATTGTTTTCGGGATTTCATGGGGGTCGTCTTGAGGCGGGTGTTTTTATCCCGATCTTTCGCGATAATCATCCCAGTTTGTCATTTTTCACAATCAAGTCAGGATTTTCGGTGGCAATTTGTTTGCCGGATCGGTATAATGGAAATTCCGTAACTATCGGGTCATTGTCGCGATATATGATGACCGGCAATGAATTTGGGAATTTGGCGATATGCGTCGCTTCAAATTATCTTGTTCACCCATACCTTACTGTTGAAAGTGGCGTCATGAATTTTGATAAGGGCAGCACCGTCGGAATCGACCTCGGAACAACATTTTCCGCTATTGCGCAAGTCAACGAAAATGGAGAACCCGTCCCGCTCGAAAACGAGGACGACGACGTTGAAACCGCAAGTCTGATTCTCCTGGCCGATTCGGGACACGTCATCGTCGGGCCGAACCGGAATCGCGCCGCGATGGAAGAGCCTGAAAACGTCGTCGAACGCATCAAACGCCACATGGGCGTGACCAATTACAAGCGGACCTTCGACGGTCGCGAGATCACGCCGGAATTCATTTCGTCGCTCATCCTGAAAAAACTCAAGCAGGACGGCGAAAAACGGATCGGCACAATCGGGAATGCCGTCATCACGGTGCCGTATTATTTCAACGACACGCGGCGCAAATCGACGCAGGACGCCGGACGCATCGCCGGATTCAACGTCATCGACATCATCAACGAGCCGACGGCCGCGACCCTGACCTACGCCTGGTCGCGCGGCGAGCTCGGCGTTTCCAACGTCAAGATGGATCGTCCCCGCCGCATCCTGGTTTACGACCTCGGCGGCGGAACCTTCGACTCGACGGTCGTCGAATACACGCCTACCCACTTTCACGTACTGGCCACCGACGGCGACGTCAAACTCGGCGGCGTCGATTGGAACGACCGGCTCGCCGACCATATCATGAAGGCCTTTCACGACAAGCACAACGTCGACGCTTCAAAATCGGCCAAGGCGATCCAGGTGCTCCGCAACGACTGCGACATGGCGAAAATCCAACTCAGCCAGAAAGACGAAACGTCGATCACCTTCCGCCACGAGGGCAAATCGATCACCGTCCGGATCACGCGTGACGAATTCGAACAAATGACGGCCGATCTTTTGCAGCGGACGGCCGATACGACGGAATTCGTGCTTGAACAGGCCGACCTCGAATTCGGGCAACTTGACGCCGTCGTGCTGGTCGGCGGTTCGACGCTCATGCCGCAAGTTCGCAACATGCTCAAAAATCTCACCGGCATCGAGCCGTACACCGAATTGGACCCGCATACCTCGGTGGCGAAAGGCGCGGCGATTCACGCGGCGATCCTCGAAGCGAAAGACCGCACCGACGAAGGCGCCGGCAGCGACAAACTCAAACGCATGTTCGAAGGCATCCGGCAGGAAGACGTCAACTCGCACGGACTGGGCGTCGTGGCCATCGACCCGAAGTCGGGCAAGGCCGTCAACCACATCATGATTCCGCGGAACACGACGCTGCCCTTCTCGAAATCGCAAACCTTCCAGACGAACAAGCCGAACCAGGCCCGGGTCAGCGTCCAGGTGCTCGAAGGCGATGCGCCCGATCCCGTCGCATGTTCGCTGCTCGGAAAATGCCGCATCACCGAACTGCCGGACCAACTGCCGAAGGGCTCGCCCATCGAAGTGACTTACGCTTTCGACAAATCGGGCCGCATTTCCGTCTCCGCCCGCGAGAAAGCGACCAACAAGGAAGCGAAAATCGACATCGAACGCAAGGGCGCCCTGACCGACCAGCAGGTCGACGCCTTCGTCGAACTGGCCTCCGAGTATGTGGTCGAATAATAGTGTGGAATTGGGAGATAGGATTTGGGATATGGGATTTAGTTCCCCAACTCCCAATCCCCAACTCCCAACTTTCTTCCCTAATCCCTAACTCCTAATCCCTAACTCCTAATCATGGCTCTTGATGTTTATAAAGACTGGCTCGGAATCGACGAAGTCAAAAGGCCGCTCAACCATTATCCGCTTCTCAAACTCAAGCCGTTCGAAGACAATACGCTGCTGATCCGCAAGCAATACCGGCAGTTGAACGCCCACATCAAAAAATACGCGACGGGCGACTTCATCGACCAGTCGCAGGCCCTGCTCAACGAACTGGCCCAGGC
>JAVBQX010000184.1:0-3467 GCA_031548645.1 Thermoguttaceae bacterium | reverse complement strand
CGCCAGCTTGAAAATTTCATTTACGGCGAACTCATCAAACGGGGTTACACGCCGGTCAACACGCCGCCGATCGGCAAGGTCGAACTGTATGAAACTTCGGGCCATTATCCATATTACGCGGACAGCCAGTTCCCGCCGATTCAAATGCAGGACGGCGAGCGATTTTTGCTGCGTCCGATGAACTGCCCGCACCACGTGATGATTTACAAATCGAAACCGCACAGCTACCGCGATTTGCCGGTGCGCATCGCCGAATTCGGCACCGTGCACCGCTTCGAACAGTCGGGCGAACTCAACGGCATGACCCGCGTGCGGGGTTTCACGCAGGACGACGCGCACATTTTCTGTACCGAAGAGCAGGTCGAATCGGAATTCCGCGATTGCCTCGAAATGACGCAGATGGTGCTGAAAACGATGGGCTTCACCGATTACAAGGTGCGGCTCAGCTTCCGCGATTGGGAAGGGGACAAATACGTCGGCGACCCGGAAAATTGGAAGAAGGCCCAAGCGGCACTCGAAAACGTTTGCCGGAACATGGACCTCCCGAGCCTTGAAATCGCCGAGGGAGAGGCCGCGTTTTACGGGCCGAAAGCGGATTTCATCGTCAAGGATTGTCTCGGTCGTCAGTGGCAGCTCGGCACCGTGCAGTTGGATTACAATTTGCCGTCGGCGGAACGGTTCGACCTCGAATACATCGGGGCCGACAACAAGCCGCACAAGCCGGTCATGATTCACCGCGCCCCGTTCGGGTCGTTCGAGCGGTTCACCGGCATCTTGATCGAGCATTTCGCCGCCGCGTTCCCGCTTTGGCTCGCCCCGGAACAAGTGCGCGTGCTGACCGTCAGCGAAAAGTACGACGAGTACGCGAAGAAAGTCGTGCAGCGGCTGCTCGACGCCGGTATTCGCGTGACGGGCGATTACGCTGCCGAAAAGATCGGCTCGAAAATCCGCAACGGCCGGCTTGACCTCGTGCCGTACCTGTGCGTCGTCGGCGAAAAAGAGGAAACCGCCGATTCCGTCGCCGTCCGCGACCGCAAAGAAGGAGAACTCGGCCCCATGCCCGTCGGTGATTTTCTCGCGAAACTGCAATCGGAAATTGATGCGAGGACGTTGTAAGCGTGTTGATGTGTGTGAAAAATTTTTAAAGAGCCGGATGTGGAGCGCAGCGAAACTTCCGGGTGACGGGAATGAAATAAACCACTGTCCTTCGCCCCGAAGGGGCAATGTGTATCAGCCCAGGGCGACGCCCTGGGTTACGGATGTCCCGCAACATTCATGACGCCCTGAAAGGGCAATGGCATGTCACAATCCCTGGCGAAAATTATCGTTCATGTCGTTTACAGCACGAAAAATCGGGAACCGTTTTTGACGGAATCCGTCCGACACGAACTTAACGCATACACCGTCGCAATTCTCGACACGATCAATTGCCGGACACTGGGTATCGGCGGAACAGGCGATCATGTTCATGCGTTGGTGCAAATGTCGAAAACGATCACATTGGCGAAAATGGTTGAGGAAATGAAACGGGGTACATCCCGCATGTTGAAAACCCGTGGCGGCAAATTGCAGGAGTTTTCGTGGCAAGGAGGATACGGGGCGTTTTCCGTCAGCGAATCACAGATACCGAAAGTCATGCACTATATCGCGAATCAGGAACAACATCACCGCGAATCGACGTTTCAGGACGAATTGCGTGCCTTGCTCAAAAAACACAAGATTGAATTCGACGAGAAATATATTTGGATATGAACCACTGCCCTTGCAGGGCGAATTTTTGAGGTGTGACCGTTTCCCCAGGGCGTTGCCCTGGGCTGATACACATTGCCCCTTTGGGGCGAAAAGATCATCAACCTTTGCCCGCAAGTTACGATTTGAGTCATTCCGACTGTTGTTTTTTATCAATGAGGTTTAAAAATGAACAAATGGCTGTGGTTTTTCGTGGTTTTCAGTTTGCTCTGCTGCGGAATTCTGTTTGTTGCATTTGGTTGTTCGCCAAACCTAAATCAGGATTCATCTCCGAGCACAACTTTTGCCACGACCATTCCAGTCAATGACTCAACGGAACTGCGTGGGCTAATTTCCGCACATGGGGGAACGAAAGGCGGAATTCTCATCGCCATTTGTGATGAAAAACGCGATCGTAAACCCGGAACATCCGCTGGACCGTTTGGCAGTTATGTTAACGAAAAGGAAACCGTTTGGGCGATTATCACGCAGTCTGGCACCCCCGATGAAAAATCGCACGTGGTTCCGAAAAATTCGCTCTGTTATGTTGATAAATATGATCGGGTCACGCCCTTTGTCATCACTGATGAAAAGTTGGTTCGAACATTGATCGACTTGAGCGTTTCCAAAGACAAGGAAGAACAAAAGATGTCGCTATATTTGTTTGAAGGCCTCATCCGTTACGCCTACGAAACGAAATTTTCACCGGACAAACGCGAAACGCCAAATCCCTCCAAAGAGCCGGATGTGGAGCGCAGCGCAACTTCCGGGCCGTAAACGACACCAAAGAACCCGACAATCAATCATTCACCGGCACAGGGAAATACTTGACATGCAACTTGAACTGACGCACCCTTATTTGTTGCTGCTGCTGGTTTTGCTGGTCGCGCTGATTTTCTCGTATCGCAAGTCGCTGCTTGATTTTTCGCGGGGGCAGCGGATCGTTTCGCTGTTCGTGCGGGCGGCGATTTTGCTCTTGCTGGTGCTTTCCGCGGCGGGGCTGACGGCCCTGTATCCGACGCAGGAGAAAATGCTCGTCTTTCTCGTCGACGAAAGCCGGAGCATCGACCGGAACGCACGCCAGGTCGAGACCGATTATCTCGCCGCGATCGAAAACGCGGCCGGCAAAACGCCCTACGCCGTCATTCCCTTCGCGAACAACGCGAAACGTCCGACCTTGCACGGGCTGCGTGCGGCGGATTACGGCGCGAATTCCGCGACGAACGGCGATCCCGATCATGATTCCGCACGACCGGAAGCTCCCGCTGAATCGGGCAAGGCGACATCGCAGGCCGATCTCGATTGGCAAAACGGGACCGACATCGCCGCCGCGTTGGAGCCGGCCATTGCGATGGTGCCGCCGTATTACGTGCCGCACGTCGTGCTGCTTTCCGACGGGAACGAGACCGCCGGCGACCTGTTGACCGCCGCGGTGCGATCGGGCGTGCCGGTTTCGACCGTTCCGCTGCCCGCCGCGACCGATCCCGAAGTGCAACTGTCCGAGCTGCGCATGCCGCCGCAAATTCGGCAGGGCGAGCCCTTTTACGTCGAGGTCGTCGTGCAGAGCAACCGCAAAACCGAGGGGAAAATCGTCATTTATCGCGGCGGTTTCAAGGTGGCCGAGGAAACGCATCCGCTCGCGGAAGGCGAAAACGTGTTCCGCTTCCGGCAGTCGGTCGAGAACCAGCGACAGGTCGAATTTTCGGCCCTCGTCGAAGCGAACGACGACACGATCATCG
>JAVBQX010000317.1:0-3553 GCA_031548645.1 Thermoguttaceae bacterium | reverse complement strand
TTGATGGTCTTCCATGTAATCCTGCGGCGATTGCACGAGCAGGATTTCCGGCGCCACCTGCCGCACGAGCGAACAGAGCTTCATGCAGGTTTCCGAATCGTAAAAGACGCTCAAATCGTCCACGAGGCTTTCGTGATAGATTGCGCCGAGCGATTTTGCGGCGTTGATCGCCTCCTGACGCCGGATTTCGATGATGCGTTCGCGCGTGTATCGGCTGGTGCCCATCGACCCGTTGGCGACGTTCATGTAATGCGTTTCGTACCCGCGTTCGCGGAGCAGGAGCAGGGTCCCCCCCATGACGAATTCAATGTCGTCCGGATGACAGGCGATGGCAAGTGCGGTTTTCGGCATGATGATTTTTTCTGTTAATGTCATTTCCGTGGCGGGACATATTCCGGCAAAAGCCTGACGACGGGCGTCAATCTTCAAAGGGAGTGTCTTCTTTGCCACTCCCGCGCATCTGGCGAAGAGCCTTCTTTTTTCGAAAGCGGTTGAAAATCAAATGGACGATTCCCGCGATGACGAGGCAGGTGATCGACAGTCTGATGATGCCGCTGATAATCAATTCCTGTCGCGTTTTGGGACGGCCAGGGTCAAATAATGACGGCTTTTTCGGCGTCGCATGAATGGAAACCGTGGCCAGGCATTCACCAACTTGCGGAATATTCTGCGGGTCTTCCGTGTAGGCGGTAAAAACAATTTTGAAAACATTACCGTTGACAAGGACTGCATATTGTCGAACATAAACCCGCACTCCCAGCGTGGGGAAAATTGCGGACATGGTGGCATCGCAGTAATCGAAACCTTCTTTGGTTTTGCCTGCACTCGAATGATGGGTTGTGATTTCCGGTAGAGGTTTATGCTGCTCGTCGACAAATTCACTTCGAAAACCCTCCATAAAACCCTTCAATTCCAAACGTGACAGATTCTTTGGAACCGGAACGCGAATCACCGTCAAAAGGCAGGCATTTTTCTTCGAAATCCAGTGCTGAAGCTGATGTTGCTCCAACGGAATTTCCGAATCTTGTTCAAACCCATTCGGCACGGTGAAGGAAAACAAACCGTCGCTCGACTTCCATTCTTCCGCATGGGCGGTGGTGAGACAAAAAGCGAAAACGAACAGCGGAATGAAAATGATTCGCATGGCTTCCTCGAAAAACGATCGAAATTGAAATTGTGGAAAACGCGTTTCCGCCATTTTACCGTTCCGCCGCCCCGGCGCCTACGGACGCGACACAGAGCCCGGAGCGTAAGCGACGGGACACAAATGACCGGGCGCTGACGCTTCCGGCTCCGTGTTTTCGCACAAAGCCCGCTGCGTTGTCGTTTCACCGAATCACGTCATAAAACAGATACGCGGCGACGGGCACGAAGAGGATCAGCGGGAACCAG
Organism: Thermoguttaceae bacterium; assembly: GCA_031548645.1. Classification (GTDB taxonomy): domain Bacteria; phylum Planctomycetota; class Planctomycetia; order Pirellulales; family Thermoguttaceae; genus WRMR01. Next base: position 2,161 of record JAVBQX010000317.1, on the reverse strand, counting down.
GCGCCCATGACCGGCTGCTGGTAGGAGATGCCCACCTGTTTGCTGATTAATTGTATGGCCAAAAACGCGATGATCAACAGGGCGCCGATGCCGAGCGCCTTGAAGACGTTGCGGTCGGACTTGGCCAGGATGATGGGCAGGCCGAGCAGGAGCAGCGTCATATCGAGCAGCGGCTGCGTCACGCGGGAATGGATGACCGAATAGACCTGGGTTCCCAGTTCGAGGCTGGGATTGCGGGCCCCTTCGACCAGTTCGAGCGTCGAGCCGTATTGTCGCCAGGCTTCCCCGCCGGCCACCTGATTGAACGTGACGCCGCAGACGAGAAAGCAGTCGGTCGGCTCGATCCAGTCGGGCTCGCTTTTCGAGGTGATGACGATGGATTCGTCTTCATATTTGAGCGACTCGTTTTGCAGCAGTTCCCGGGGGGCGGTCACATTTCGGAACATGTAGCCCGCCGGCCGGCCTTTTGCAGCGGCCATATGTTGCGCCGATTCCGCTTCCAGCGTTTTTCCGTACTGGTTCAATTCGACCGGCAGGGCAAATTTCGGGTTGCTGATCGTTTTCGTCGACCAAAACGCCCGATCGCCGCGAAGTTTGACGCCGGTGCGATTGTCCGTCATACCTTCGAGGGATGTGCCGATTTCACTTCCGACATCGCTGGGTTTTTTGGCCAGAATGTCGTCCAAGTAGCTCGGCAGCAGCAGTTCGCGGCAGGCCATGGCCAGAAAGGTCACCAGGGCCGCCGCCCCGATGATCGGCAGGACGATCCGCAATTGCGAGATCCCCGCCGCGAGCAAAGGAATCATCTCGTTGTGGCGAATCATCGTCGAAAGCGTAATCATTGCCGAAATCATGATCAGCAGTGACACGAGCAGGTCGAAAAACTGGAAGGTTTTGAAAAAATAATAGCGCCCGATGGAAAGAAAAATGTTTCCGTTTTCTTTTCCGGACGAAAGGATGTCGTCGAAATTCGTGAAAAGATCGAAGACGATGTACAACCCGACCAGGCACAAGTACCACAGTAGTAGGGTCTTAAAGAAATTGCGCAAAATATAGCGATCGACTTTGGTCATGGTGCGAGGCGAAATTTATCGGAAGTAATTTAACCATTGATCGAAGATCAACGCGATTTCAACCTGTTTTACACTATTTTGCCGATTTGCCGCAAGGCTGATATTTTGCGTTTTTGAAAAATGCGGTTTTTGTTTCCGAATTCCGAATTTCCGGCGATGTGTTGTCTTTTTTACGTAATAAGGTTAATATTTTGTGTGTTCTTGAAATCCGCCTGTGTATCCGGCTCGTCATATCTTGAGACAGGCTGGCGGACTCGCTAACGTTGGGATGCCTGAATGAATCGTGAAACAATAACACCAGCCATTGCCGCCGAAGAGGCCGCCGTTCGGGAGGGAGACCTTTCGCCCGAACAGTTGTTGGTGCAAGCGTTTCAGTCATTTGAGGCCGAACTGCTCGGGACGCTGTACCACGTGCTCGGAAACATCGAAGACGCCCGCGATGCGTGCCAGGAAGCCTTTATCCGTTGTTGGAAGCGACAGGACTCATTGCACGAAATTCAAAATATCCGGGCCTGGGTGTTCCGAATTGCGTTTAATATTTCCCTCGACATCCGCAAGTCGGCTTGGCGTAAGCGTCGGCAGCCGCTTGCCGAGGGTGAGGCGGCCCTGACGGCGGAGGAACAGTCACCGGATTCGAATATGCGGCAAACGGAAGAACTACAACAGATTCGGGCGGCGATCGGGACGCTCGAACAGGGCGAAAAGGAGGTCTTTCTGCTCCGGCAGAACGGCGAAATGTCGTTCGAGCAGATTGCCCAGACGCTCGAAATCCCGGTCGGAACGGCCAAAACCCGGATGCGCCGGGCGGTCATGAAATTGCACGGAATTTTAAATGAGGAATAATTGTGAAACCCCTACTACTACAACATTTTCAAAATAGCATTCAGTATGCGATGCCATCATGCAGAAATTACCCCAAAGGGGTAACATAGGGGAGCCGGGGGTAAGGTCGTCAGACCGCCACCCCCGGAAACGAAGCTCCAATCGTAATCAACCCTGAAAGGGTTGGATAACTTAAACTTGCGAGGATTTATCCAACCCTTACAGGGTTGTAAAACCAAGGGACAACCCAACCGGGGGTGGCGACC
>JAVBQX010000307.1:0-10693 GCA_031548645.1 Thermoguttaceae bacterium | reverse complement strand
CGTCGCCGCGCTGCTGGCCAAGGCGATCGGGCCGCAACTTTCGTGCATCTTCGTCGACAGCGGCCTCATGCGGAAGGGCGAAATCGAAAGCGTCGAGCGGGAATTCACGGACCATTTCAAAATCAACCTGCACGTCGCCCGCGAAGAGGCCCGGTTCCTCGGCGCGTTGGCCGGGGTGATCGACCCGCAGGAAAAGCGGAAACGTATCGGTCACGAGTTCATCAACGCCTTTTCGGAAGCGGCTTCGCAAATCCGCGACGTCAAATATCTCGCGCAGGGCACGATCTATCCCGACGTCATCGAAAGCGGCGGCGACGCCGACACGCCGGCCGCGACGATCAAGCTGCACCACAACGTCGGCGGACTGCCCGACGATCTCGAATTCGATCTCATCGAACCGCTGCGCGACCTGTTCAAGGACGAGGTGCGGCAACTCGGCCTCGAACTGGGTTTGCCCGAAACGCTGGTCTGGCGGCATCCCTTCCCCGGTCCGGGACTGGCGGTGCGCTGCCTCGGCGAAGTGACGGTCGACAAGCTCGACATCATCCGCGAGGCGGACGCCATTTTGATCGAGGAAATTCGCTCCGCCGGACTTTACCGCGAAATTTCACAGGCTTTCGTCGTGCTGCTGCCGGTGCAGAGCGTCGGCGTGATGGGCGACTGCCGCACCTACGAAAACGCGATCGCCATCCGTTGCGTGACCACCGACGATTTTATGACCGCCGACTGGAGCGCGATGCCCGACGACGCGCTCCGCCGCATCTCGACCCGCATCATCAACGAAGTCAAAGGCATCAACCGCGTCGTTTACGACGTCAGTTCGAAACCCCCCGCGACGATCGAATGGGAATGAGGCAAAAACAGGAGGAGGGTTGAAGGGTGCATGCGGAATGACGGAGTGGTTGTGGGAATCCGTTCGTAAACAAAGGGGAACCCAGTGACATCATACCGAAAAAAATTACAACTGACCCGTCGCGAGATGCTTGCCGCAAGTGGCGTCGCGGCGGCGGGATTGGCCGCGTTACCGCCGGTCGGGATGCGATCGCTTGCCGCGCAAGCGTTGCCCGACACTTCGAAAAAACGCCGCTTCGCCCTCAACACGGGAACGCTGCTCGGGTACGACCTTTCGATTGAAGAGGAAATCGAGGTCACGGCCAAGGCGGGTTTCGACGGCATCGAAATCTGGCTCATGCGGGTCGAAAAATACCTCGAACAGGGCAAATCGCTCGCCGAATTGAAGAAGCGGATCGACGATTCCGGTCTGACGGTCGAAAACGCGATCGGTTTCGCGAGCTGGATCGTCGATGACGACGCGGCCCGTGCGCGGGGGCTTGAGCAAATGAAACGCGACATGAGCCGACTCGCGCAGATCGGCTGTTTCCGCATCGCCGCCCCGGCGTCCGGCGCGACGGGCAAGCGGATCGACGACCTCGCGGCGTGCGGCGAACGCTATCGCGCGATTCTCGAACTCGGCGACCGCGAAGGGGTCGCGCCGCTGCTCGAAGTATGGGGCGGTTCCGCGACGCTGCAAAAGCTTTCCGACGCCGCGGCCATCGCCATCGCCGCCGCCCATCCGAAGGCGAGCCTGCTGCTCGACGCCTATCACCTTTACAAAGGAGGCAACGATTACGTCGCCATCGGGCAATTGAACGGGCGGTCGATGCACGTCTTTCACCTGAACGATTACCCCGCCGACCCGCCGCGCGAAACCATCGCCGACAAGGACCGCGTTTTCCCCGGCGACGGCGTCTGCCCGTTCGACGTGCTGCTCCCGACGCTCGACGCGATCGGTTATGACGGCGTCTTCTCGCTGGAACTGTTCAACCAGGATTACGTCAAAAACAACACCCCGCTCGAACTCGCCCGCAAAGGGCTTGAAAAAATGCGGGCGGTTTTTGTGTGAGCAAGGTTGCTTACCCAAACACCCAACCCCGCCTCAAACCCAACAAAAGCCGGAATACCGTCATTGCGCTGCGCTCCATTCCGGCTTTTGTTTCGGCGATGCCCGGATTAAAAGAAAATATTAGGTGAAATCATGAAACATATTCCCGTACTTATCGCGATGTTTTGCTTTGCCATGATGACGACAACGGCGATGGCGCAGCCGTCGAAGCCGCTTCCGAATTGGGAGTTCGGTTTTGCGACGGTTTGCGAAATTGAGGACATGGCGTCCGGGTTTTCGCCGGACGTTTTCCCGTCGGTTGACAAGGCGACGTTTGAAAAATACGCGACCGACGGCAAAATCCCGTCGTCGATGTCCACGTTTCTGTTGAAATCTCCCGGGATCGGCGTTTACGGTTACGTGTTGATCGACGCCGGTTTGGGAACGCCGGGCGGTGCGCTCACGGCCAACATCGGGAAAGCGATGTATGGCGGTTACCAACCGGAAAAGATCACGCTGGTGCTGCTGACGCATTTGCACGGCGACCATATCGGCGGGCTGCTTGACGGCGACGCACGGCGTTTTCCGAACGCGACGGTGCTTTGCTCGAAACCGGAATACGAATACTGGATCAAACAGAACAATCCGTTGGTCGAAAAAGTCCGCAAAGCCTACGGTTATGATTTCCGCGGTGAACTTGCGTTTGATGCACCGTTCTTTCTTGGCGGCGGGGAGAAACTTGTATTGCTCACCGTCGAGGAACACGAGAAAAACAACAACGTGTTTCAACGCGGTTGGGTTTCCGTCACGCCGCTTAATGCCGTTGGTCACACGCCGGGGCACACCGCGTTTCTCATTGAATCGTCAGATCAAAAACTGATGGTCATCGGCGATTTGCTTCATGCCGCCGCGATGCAGTTTCCGAGGCCGGACGTATGTGCGAGATACGACGTCGACCCGGCGGAAGCGGTGAAATCGCGGCGACGCCTGCTCGACATGGCCGCAAAGGAGAATGTCCCCATCGCAGGAATGCACATCCCGAACCCCGGCATCGGCTTTGTGACAAAGAGTGCCGACGGCTACGATTTCTCGCCGCTCAAGGAAAAGTTGTCGATTGATTTTCACGAAGGTGCGAACGACAGTGTCGTGGTTAATTATAATACAAATGGCGAATATTTGCATGGCCAACCGGCAGACGAAGCACTTGCGTGGCTCGAAACGGAATTGAAAAAAGGAAATTGTTCGATCATTAGTGTGTTTGATGGCGACAAACGATTCTATCAAGCACGTAAAGGTTTTATTGAGGAAATCGTGAAACTATCGGAAAAATACCAGGTGCCGTACTCAATGCAAATGGCGATCAGTGCTTTTCCAGGTTCCCCGGTCGAAATTCATTTTCCAAACAAGAAATAACACCGGCCCCAAGCGTCAGCGCGGGGTGATTCCCGTGGAATCGGCGGTTTCAATCTCCCGTCACTGACGTCTTGACATAGCTGTCGAAAATAAGCCGAGTGCAAATCACACCACCTTTCGAATCGGACGATCATGGGCACCGACACATCGCGCGACGATCTCGCCTTTGAATATCTCGACCAACTGCAATTCACGCCTTATCCGTTCCAGGAAGAGGCGATTTTCGCATGGTTTTCCTCGAAGCAGGGCGTGCTCGTATGCGCCCCCACCGGGATGGGTAAGACGCTCATCGCCGAAGCGGGTCTGTATGAAGCCCTCAAAACCGGAAAGCGGGCCTATTACACGACGCCGCTCATCGCGCTGACCGAGCAGAAGTACCGCGAAATTCAGGAAGCCGCCGTCCGTTGGGGGTTCAATCGAAGCGACGTCGGCCTTGTCACGGGTAACCGCCGCGAAAATCCCGAAGCCAAAGTGCTCGTCGTCGTGGCCGAAATCCTGTTCAACCGCCTTTTGCACCAGTCGCGATTCGGCGGCCAGACGCCGGACGATTTTCTTGTCGAAGAAAAAAAGAAGGGCTGGCACGTCGATCTCGGCACGAACCGCGAGTATCTTTCGCAGGCTTTCGATTTCGACGACGTGGCGGTCGTCGTCATGGACGAGTTTCATTCGTTCAACGATTACGAACGCGGCATCGTCTGGGAATTTTCGCTCGGCCTGCTGCCGGAACATGTGCGGACGCTCCTCATCTCGGCGACGGTCGGCAACGCCTACGAATTCGTTTCGTGGCTGCGCGACACGGTCAACCGGACGCTGACGATGGTGCAAAGCGACGAACGGAAAGTGCCGCTGACCTATCGCTGGGTCGGCGACGAACTGCTGACCGAACAGCTCGAAAAAATGTGCGCCGAGGATTTGACCCCGACGCTCGTTTTCTGCTTCAACCGCGAGGAATGCTGGTCCGTGGCCGACCAGATTCGCGGCCGCGCGATCATCACGTCGGACAGGCAGAAAATTCTCGCCGAACTGCTCGACGAACACGATTGGACGCAGGGGGCCGGTCCGAAACTCAAACAACTGCTCATCCGCGGGGTCGGCATTCACCATGCGGGCATCCTGCCGCGCTACCGCCGCATCATCGAATCGCTGTTCCAGCAGAAGCTGCTGTCGATCGCCGTGTGCACCGAAACGCTGGCCGCGGGCATCAACCTGCCGGCGCGTTCGGTCGTGTTGCCGAGCGTCATCAAGGGCCCGCCGGGCGACAAGAAACTCATCGAATCAAGCACGGCGCACCAGATTTTCGGCCGCGCCGGTCGTCCTCAGTTCGACACGCACGGTTACGTTTTCGCCTTGGCGCACGAAGACGACGTCAAAATCGCGAGGTTCAAGGAAAAGTACGACCAGATTCCCGAGGACACGAAAGACCCGAAACTGCGCGAGATGAAGAAAAAGCTCAAGAAGAAAATGCCTTCGCGCAGGGCCAACGAACAGTATTGGTCGGAACAACAGTTCGAGCATCTCCGCAAGGCCCCGCCGGGCAAACTCGCAAGTCGCGGGCAGTTCCCCTGGCGATTGCTGGCCCACATGATCGAGGCCTCGCCCGACGTCGCGCTGGTGCGTCATCTCGTCGCGCGGCGGTTGATGGGGCCGAAGCGTCTCATGGGTTCGCAAACGCAACTCAACCGGATGTTGCTCACGCTCTGGCGGCACGGCTATGTGCGGCTTGAACCGAACCCGGTCGATTTCGGTTACCAGGCCTCGCAGGCGGCGGAACTGGAAATCTTGCGTGCCCAAAAACAAAAGGAAGCGGAGGAACGGAAAAACCAACCCTTCGGCTTCGGACTTTTTGATGACGAGTTTCTCAGTTCGGCCAATGAAAAATGGGAAGGAATGCAGAACGCAGAGCGCAGAGTGCAGAATGGGGAAACGACGGATGAGCCTTCGAACGCGCCGGCGCAAAAGCCGGAAGATCGCCGCGAAAGTTACAAGCCGGAACTGGCCCACGCGACGGACAAATTGTCCGATCTGCTGAAATTCCGCGGCGTCAACCCGATTTACGGGCTGTTCCTGGTCGAGCAGCTTGGTCTGGCCAATCGCGAGGAACGCGTGCAGGCTTTCGAGAGCATTCTCGAATTGCCGAACAGCGTGGCCCCGCAGGTTCGCGTGCCGAAGCCGGACGAATTGCCGCCGGGCCCGCTCGCGACGCAACGGCTCGACCCGCTTTTGCTGCAACTCGGACTGGCCACGGAAGAGGAAATTTCGTGGGAAGCCAACCAGGCTCATCGCGAAGAACAACGCGGGAAACTCGCCGCCTTCGACGACGAACGCGTCTTCGTGCTCACGCTGGCCGAAAAACTCCGGCGTCTGTTCGATTACGAAGACCCGGACGTGCTGGTGCGGACCAACTCGGTGTGGGCCGCTGGCGAGATACTCGCCTTTCACGGCGATTTCAACAAGTACGTCACGAGCCGTTCGCTGCAAAAACAGGAAGGCGTCATCTTCCGGCACCTGTTGCGGCTCATCCTGCTGATCGAGGAATTCCTGCCCTTCACCCCGCCGGACACGACGCCGCTCGAATGGCAGACCGACCTGCGGGACATCGCGACGCAACTGACCGAATGCTGCCGGAAAGTCGACCCGACCTGCACCGACGAAGTGCTGCAAACCTCCCACGCGAGCAACGACGAGGCCGTGTGATCGGCGATGCGAAACCAGCCCCAAGCGTGAGCGAGGGGTGATTGGATTGAAATCTATCTCGCCGGCATCACCCTGCGCTAACGCTTGGGGCTGGTGATTTTTTTAACTCATTCAGGAAAACTCACCGATTCGCCGCCGTCGCGGGTGATGATCGCCCGCAAGACTTTCAGGTCGATGTCCTTCGGCAAAAATCGTGTGCTGCCGTCGCAAAATGCACAGTTGGAACCGCCGTCATGCGCGGCGGCGATGCCGTTCGGGCTGACGCCGATTCCCTTGATCGCTTCGTCAAACGTGATGTCGCTCGGGTCCATCCAATTGACCGGCGTCGCCCGTTCGACGAACAAAACGGTGTTGCTCATACCGTCAGCGATATCGATGAAACCGACCTGTTTGCCGTTTTCCTCGAAAACGCCCTCGCGTCCGACGATGGCCGCGTAAGTCGTCACCGGTTGCGGGTTCGGCCCGAAGGCGGCAAGATGGCACTGAAACACCGGTACGATGGTTTCGCCGATTTTTTTGTTGTGCTCACTGTCCCACGGCTCGTCGAGGCGGATTTGCGAATAAAGTTCCTCGTAGCCCAGATACGGCAGCAGCAAAACTCGCCAACTGTGCAACTTGTTGCCCTTTTCGTCGATCGTGTACGCGGGCGGCATGGTTTGGTTGACATCGTAATACATGTGTACGGCCAACGCAAGTTCGCGGAAATTCGAAACACAGGGTTTCGGTGCGGTAAGATAAGCTTTCGAGCGTTCGAGACCGCGTGCGACGGCTTCGTCGGACGGTTTTCCGAAACGCCCGGTGAGATACGCCCGCATTTCATTCGTTCGACCAATCGTAACGATCTGCCCATTCTCGTCAACAAGCATGAAGTGCGGTTGTTTCGAGCTGTAGCTGCGTTCCCCAAGCCATTGCACAATGCCTTTGACGGACGGTTCAGGCGATTCAATCTGTGTGAGCACCTTGCCGGGATAGTCGAGTTTTTCGACGCACAACCTGAGCCATTGTTCTTCCTGCGATTCATCGACCTTATCATTTGTTCCGTTCAAGGACACATAGGTCACGAATTCCAACCCATGACCGGAAAACGATTCCGCCAGTACGAGCATGTCCTGCATTTCGCGACCGCCGGACCATGACGAGGTGAACGCCATCAACACGTTTTTGCCCTTGTAGGCGTTCCAATCGAACGGTTGGCCGTTCATGTCCGTGCCGGTGATTTCCGGTTTCTTACCTTCCGCCTGCATCAGAGCCAGCGTGTTTTCCAAGTTGATCCTGATTCTTTGCGTGTATTCCTCACCGACTCCCGGCGATTCGCGTAACAACTTGATGGCCGTTTCAAATGCTTGATACCACTGTTCCTTCGTGATCACCTTACGGTCATGGAGTTGAGACGCCACATCGACCAGGCTTTCGGCAAGATAAGAACCGGGAGATTTCACCGTTCTGAAATATTCGACCAATTCGGTCTGTACGTTTTGGAACATGTCCGCCGTCGTCTTGGTTTCCGGGCGCACCAGTCGCCAGATTTTCAAACTCAGGACTGCATCCGAGGCATACTCTCGGCAATTTTTCACAGAGGCATAATCCGCGTGTGCGGTTTCTGACGCGAAATCCTTCAATGCCTGGATGGTTTCATCCGAGTACCATGCATAGGCCTGTTGATTCAACATTCTATGTTTATTCTCATAGGCCCATAGCAATGTTTTTAGTTCCGGTTCCTGCGCAATGATTTTGTCGCAAAGGCCGATAATGGCCTTGTAAACATCCCGTGAAACCGGCGGATCCACATGAGTTTTCGCGATCAGGTCTTCGGCCAAATCGTGAAGTTGTTCCGCTGTCACATCGGCCTGGGTGACCATCGATTCGGCAAGCGTGATCAGCTTTTGCGTTTCAGGGGCAAGGGCAGGTTGCTGTTTTTCCGAGGTTTCATCTTTTGGCAAATCGCCGTACCATTCCTTGTACATTTCCCCATCCGCCAGGTCCACTTTGATTTGATCGGGATTTGCGTTCGGAACTAATTTCAGCAAATTTTCCTTCGCGGTCTTGAATTGTGCTTCGGCCTGCTTGAATTCGTCCGGAGTGGCACGTCCCATTGCATACATGGCATCCATACCCATGTAAAGCACCTTGGCGGCAATAAAAGCGTCTTTGTAAAGCGTTTCAAGCTGTTTCGTAATGGCATCCTTTTCCGCTTGCATGGACGTTTGCTCGCGGAGAAATTCCGCAAGAGCGATGCGGCATTCCAATACTTCCAATCGGGCACGTGCCAGGTTGGCGTTGGTGCCGTGTCGGTTGCCGGTTTGGTGGTACCCGGCGATAAGGCCGAAATCCTGTTCCGCCTGTTTGACGTTTTGCTCCAGAATTTGCCGCTTCTGGGCCGGGTCCTGATCCGTGACCGGCATCCGCCGGGAAAAAACCGGGGGATTGTTGTCAAGGATCGTCATGTCCAGAACCTTTTGAGCGTCAAGATATTTCTGTTCCGCCACCCGTACATCCGCATCTGTGGCCGCTTTTTTCTCCAGCATTATTTGAGCATGTTTGAATTGCTCCCTGGCGATGTCACGCAACTGCCCGTAATACGTTTCAAGATTTTGACGTTCCCGGGCAACCACTTCGGGCTTGCTGTCCTCCCGGTAAACAAGATGCATCGACAGGGTGGTCTTGGCTTCCAAAACGCGGGCTTGTGCGTCCTCAAGATCCCTTTGAGTCACCACCGCGAAGCCGGGCTTTTTTGCCGCCGCGGCGAATGCCTTTTTTTGGAGTTCTTTCAACTCCTCAAAATTCTTTTCCGCCAATTCGACGTGTTTTTGATACAGCTCCAATGACTCCGTCGTGTCATTTTGCTGAGTTGCTTTTTCCTTCACCTCCGTTTGCGGTTTGGCGACGAGGTGGATTTGCAGCACCCCGGCGAGTAAAAAGGTGAGGAACAGAGCGAGCAGAATCGTCTTTTTCATGAGCGTGTTCTCCTTTCGGGAATTTGTATGGAGCAACCGGTTGATACGGTGGATGACATTGATGCGGGCGAACGAGGAAAGGTAAAGCCCGAGCGATTCGGTCGAGTCGTGCACGGCGAGCAGCGTTTCAATCAGTTCTTGCGGGCCGCTCTCGCGGTTGAAATAAGCGAAATCATCACACCGCCATTCGGTTGCCTCTTCCAGTTTCCGGAGAGCGACCCACGAGATCGGATTGAACCATTGCAGCGTCACGAGCAGCCGGGCCAGTTCCATGACCGCCGCGTCGCCGTGCAAATAATGCGAAAGCTCATGCCTAAGCACCCCGTCGCGATGCGTCGGCGAAAGTTCGTCCCAAAGCGATTTTGGAAACAACAAACAGTATTTTATCCTTTGACGAGCCGGAATCTGTGATTCCGGATTCAACAACCGATACCCGCCCCATATTCGCACCAAAGCCGGGCCTGCGTTGTCGGTCCAAAGCACCGGAATCTTCTCCGGCGCGACGCCGAATTGCACCAACAACCGTTCCCAATCCGGTGCCGCTCCTTTTTGCAACGACCGCAATCGTAAATGCAATTGCACGAACAGAATCAATCGCCGCACAAGCAAAACAAGCACGCCTGCAAGCCACACGCCGGTGATGATTTCCGGGAACACAGTTCCCGGCTCGTGGGCGGATTCGTTGTTCGGTACAACGATTGGTTGCGGTTCGTATTTTGGTATGTTTTGCGGTTCAAATTGCGGAACATGTTGCGGCATGAATGTCGGAGGCAATTCGCGAATCGTTTTTTCGGGAATCGCAATATTTTCAGTTGCAACGTTGATTTCCTCTTGAACACGGACATTGGCGACAACCGGCAACGGTTCCGGTTCCGGTTCGTAAAATGGAATATCGACCGGCCACCGCAATACGCAAAGTCCGAGCAACAACACGCCGAACCAGACGTAACGGTGAATATTCGGTGCCACGCCGCGAAAGTTTCGCAGCACGAGCCAAAACACAGCGCCGGCAAGCAGCGAAACGACGGCGGCCTGTGCCACCGCGAAAAATAAATCTTGGCTCATGGCGCGTCCCCTTTCCGCGTTTCGATTTTCGCGAGGATCGATTTCATCGTCGCGATTTCCTCCGGCGTGAGCGACCGTTTTTCGAACAAATGCTGCATCAGCGGCGCGAGATTTTTACCCGCCAGCGAGTCGAGCAGCTCGAAGTATTTGCCCTGTGCGTTTTCCCGCGAAACGTTCGCCGTGTAAATCGCCGGAAAATCGGTGCTGCGGTCGAGCAGCCCCTTTTCGGCCATCCGGTTGAGCCGCGTTTGAATCGTCGAATAGGTCGGCGATTTGCCCGTGCCGAGATACAGGTCGTAAGTTTTCGGAAGCGTCAATGGGCCGTGTTCCCAGAACAGTTCGAGCAGTTCGGCCTCGCCGGGCGAAAGTTTGGTCAGTTTTTGCGATTTTTTCATGGTAAAATTCCCGAAAATTTCAATCATACGACAATGTCATATTCAAATATAGCGATATGACATTGTCGTGTCAATGGTTTTTTCAAGAATTTCGCCGAAAAATTCAGGAATCGGACGCCTGGGGGGCGTTCGGAAATCCGATCATGCGAGGCATGAACAGGAAAACGACGAAATTATAGAGCGCGTGAATGATGATCGTCACAACGAGATTGTCGCCCGACCAGTGGAAGATCAACCCCAAATAGATACCGATGATAAAGCAAAGAAAAACGTAAAGCTTGTTGATCGGG
>JAVBQX010000306.1:0-10705 GCA_031548645.1 Thermoguttaceae bacterium | reverse complement strand
GAAATACGCCGGACGAACTGGCCGCCGCGTCTCAGGAATTGGCCGGTCGCGGTTTTCACTGGCAATGCCTGACGCTGTCCGGTCGGTGCGACGACGACCTGCGGCTCGTCCAACGCGTCCTTGATTCGGCGCATCACCGGGTTGAACTTCGTGTTGATGCCTCCGGGCGGTACGATGGCGACTCCTGCGTCCAACTGCTGGCAGGGCTCGAAAAATCCGGCGTTTCGCTGTTGATTGATCCACTCCGAAACGCGACGCCGCAACAGATTGCGACGATGCAAAAACGGACTCCGGTCCCGTTCGCCGTTCGTTCCGGCATGGATTCCGCCCGGGACGTGCTCGACCTGGCCGGGTTGAACAACCTTTCCTGGCTGGTTTTGGACCCGGTGCGAATCGGCGGACTGCTCGAACTGCGCAAATGCGCTGACATCGCCGAAGCGATCGGAATGCACTGTGCCGTCATATCGCGTCACTCGATCGGGCCGATGACCGCCGCCCTGATTCAACTGGCCGCGTCCCTGCCGGCGCTTTCGCACGGAATTTACTGCGATCCGGCAAATCTTGACACGGGCATCCTGAAAGACGCGTTCGAAGCGTCCGACGAATTGCTGCACTTGGCGTCCGGCCCGGGCCTCGGCGTCGAAATCGACCGCGTGAAACTCGAACGCTTTCTCGTCGCCTGATGCGATAGCACGATGGCGTTCAATATTACCCAGAGCCGGAAGCGTTAGCCACCGGTACGGAGCCGTCGCTTACGCTCCGGGCTCTGTGTTGACGCCGGTTCAGGTCACGTTGTCGGCCAGGTTTCGAGCGGGCCGACGGTGATCGTGCAGGCATTCTTGAGCGGGTATTTCGCCAGCACCTCGTTGATGTCGTCGAGCGTCACGCTCCGCACGAAATCAAGTTCCTCGCGAATCGTGTAATACTTGCGGTCCTGCAACCATTCGTTGCCGAAAGTGAACAGCCGATTGCCCGGACTTTCGTTGGCCAGCACAGAGCGGGAAAGCACTTTCGTCCGGTTTCTCGCAAGTTCCTCTTCCGTCACGCCGCGCGATTGAATGTCGGTGTAAATGGCGTCGATCCGCTGCATATTTTCCCGCACCTGTTCCGGGGCGCAGCTCAACGACATCGTATAAACGCCCGCGTCGGTGTATTCGACCATGCCGAAACCGCAGGAATCGGCCAGGCCGGGATCAAGCAAATCCCAATACATGCGGCTGCCGACCTCGTCGCCGATGACGTGTGTCAAAAGGAAGGCCGCGTAACGTTCGTGGTTCGGTTCGTCACCGCCCACGCCGTCGAACATCTGCATGACGTATTGCTGCGCGGCCGAATCCTTGTGCATGAGATGAAAGCCGTTTTTCGGGGCCGGCCGCCGACGTTTGCGTTCGGTTTCATACGGTTTCCAACGTCCGCACATCCGGTCGGCCTCGCGGACGAGCGCGTTGAAATCGACGTTCCCCGCCGCGGCCAGCACGATATTGCCCGGGCTGTAACGCCGTTCGAAATATTCCCGCATCTGATCGGCGGTCAGGCGTTCGATGCTCTCGCAGGTGCCGAGCACGGAACGGCGGAGCGGGTGTTCGCCGAAAAACAGTTCGCGGAGTTTTTCGTCGGCTCCGAACGGCGGCTGGTCGTCGTACATTTTGATTTCTTCGAGGATGACCTGTTTTTCCATCTCGAAGTCTTCCCGCCGCAGTGACGGCCGCAGAATATCGCCGAGCAGGTCGATCGCTCGATCCTGGAGTTCCGGGAGAAGCACCGCGTAATAACAGGTCGTTTCCTCCGACGTGTACGCGTTGGCGTAGGCCCCCAGCTCGTCAAGTTCGCGGTTGACGTCGGCCACCGAACGGGTCGGCGTGCCCTTGAACATCATGTGTTCGAGAAAATGACTGACCCCGGCCATGTCGTCGGTTTCGTCGCGGGCGCCGGTTTTGACGAAGAAGCCCGTCGCAAGCGAATAGGCGTCTTCGCTGCATTCGGCGATGATTTCCAGTCCGTTGTCGAGCGTCGTTTGGCGAAACATGTTTTTTCTTTGAAATATGGAAACAGATGATAATTTGACCATTGTAACATTGCCGCACGGCGATGAAAAGAGACGGTCGGGCTTTTGCCGGAAAACAACATGCAAGAGTGGCAGCCGTGAACGCAGAGAGCGCAGCGAACGGAGTGACCGGTGTGGGGCGTGTCCGTTTGGACAAGCGTATTTCGCATTTTCGCTTTGCCGTTCGAAGTCTTTCGGGTATCAGCGAGCTTTCCGTTTTACGGCTCATTTCTCAGGTCACTCCGCTGCGCTGCGTTCGCGGCTGCCATTGCGGCGGTCACGGCGTGACCGCCCTACCTAATCGGCCCCTATACCGATCTCCCGCCAGGCCGGGGGCAAAGCGGCTTCGAGTTTCAACGGTTCGCGCGTCATAGGGTGCAGGAATTCGATCGACCGGGCGTGCAACGCGATGCCACGCAGTCGAACGTCGTCGAACGGTTCGCCGAACGAAACGCTTGAGCCGTATTGCGCGTCGCCGAGGATCGGAAAGCCGCGACTGCCCGCCTGCAGGCGAATCTGGTGCATGCGACCGGTTTCGAGTTTCACTTCGAGCCAGGCCCCCCAATCGAAGCGGACAAGCACACGGTAATGCAAAATCGCCTCGCGGGCTTCCGGGTCGACGGGTTTTGCGATGACCGCGAGCGGCTGGTGCTGCACTTTTTTCATGTAATCGCGCCATGTGCCCGCGTCGTCCGGCGGCTGACCGGACACGGCGGCCCAGTAGTTTTTTTCGACCGTGCGGCCCTCGAATTGTTCGGAAAGCCTCCGCGCGGCCCGAACGTGTTTCGCAAAAAGAAGGACGCCGCTGACCGGCCGGTCAAGCCGGTGCGGCACGCCGAGATAGCATCGCCCCGGTTTGCAATCGCGAACGATCAGAAAGTCCTTGACGCGATGTTCGAGCGAATCAATGCCCGGCGGCGCCTGCGTGAGCAATCCCGCCGGCTTGTTGACGGCCAGCAGCGGTCCGTCTTCGAGCACGATTTCAAAACCGGTCGCGATTTCCGGCGGTTCACCGTCGCCTTTGTCGATGTGTGATTCGTTTTGCATGGTTATTGTTTGTCGGGTTCGGCCAATCGTTCCAGGTCGGAGATGTCGTATACTCGCAACGCGCCGTGAACGATATTCGTGATCGGATACGGCGAATCGCCTTCGCGAACGACCTCGTGCCAACTTCGGGGCGGCGTATCAAGCGTCAGCTTGCCGACCAGCTTCGGTGCGATCGCTTTTGCGTGCAAGGCGACAAGTCCCGTGATTTCACCGGTTGCCGTCACATCGACGGGTTGGCCCTCGTTTGCGGTTTGCGCCCATTGACACACCACAAGCAGATCATCGGTCCGCATCCCGACGTAGGTTCTGCCGAGCAGATAGGCGAGATAAAAATCGGTGCCGTCGGTGCCGAATTGCTTGTGATTGAAATAGGTCGGACCGACCGCCTGCGTTTCGCCAAGCCCGCGCAGGTCGACCGCCAGCACGGTTTTACCCGCACGGAGCAGCGTTTCGATTTTCGGCAAATCAGCCGTCTTGCCGGCATCATTGAGCGAAACGACCGTCCCTTGTACATTCCCTTTCGGCATGAAACGAACGAGCGGCAGACTGATTTTTCCGTCTTCAACGGTCAGTGCGAACTGTGTGATTTCCGAGGCCGCATCGGCCAATGACGCCGGAACGTTTTCCGGGCGGCCAAGATCGCGCACATTGAACGCCACTTGTTGGCCCGTGTACTGCGAACGAATCAGGGAACGGATTTGCGAGGCCAACTCCGCGTCATTGATTTTTTCATCGCGATTTTTTCTCATCGTTGCAAGGTGCTCGTTGTATTCGCGATTCAAATCGAACGCGGAACGGGCGCCGTCCAGCCGCATGACTTCGCCTTGCGGGGTCGCGCGAAATTCGTCGACCTCGAAAATCGGCATGTCGTCCGCTTCGAAAATCTGCTCGTCGCGACCGGCCAGCCAGCGCAGCATCCAGCGAATCGACGCTTCACGCATGTTTTTGTGCCAGCCGTGACCGCCGTCGAATTCGATGATCGACATTTTTTCCGCGTAACCGAAGCGGTCGTAAATCCGCTTGGCGTGTCGGAACGATTTCCAGGCGTCGCCCGAAAAGAAGAAATCGTCGGTCGCCGTTTCGATCAGCGTCGGGAGCGGCGCCCGCATGAGGCAATAATCGACGTGGTCGAGACCACCCGCGAAATCGTGGCCGCCGCCGAAATTCAATTGCGAAAAAATATTCTGCTCCGCGTCCTGCGGGCCGGGATCGGTCGTCAGCTTGTCATACAGCCCGCATATGTAGCAGCTCGGCACGGCGACCTTGACCCGCGGGTCGAGCGCCATGATATACGACGTTTGCGTCCCGCCGCCGCTCGTGCCAGTCACGCCGATCCGTTCGGCATCGACTTCGGGCCGGCTTTGCAAATAATCGATCGCGCGGGTCATGTCCCACGTTTCAAACGTTGCCGCATTGCGCCCGAGTAAAATGCTGCTTGCCCCGATGACATTGTGCGCCGTGACGCCCTGCAAAACCGGTTTGCCATCGGCGGTCAATCGCTGCGAACGCTCACCCTGGTCGATCGGGTCGATGGACATGGCAACCAATCCGTGCGTCGCGGCGAGCGCCGGAACGCGTTGATACAAATCGTAAGCTTTGCCGGTCGCCGAATGCCCGCACACGACCAACACGGCGGGATAGGGCGGCTGAAATCGCGTTTCGTCCGGCAGAAAAACAGCCCCCGAAACGTAAAAGCCGGGCAAGCTTTCAAAGACGACCATCTCGACGCGATACGCATCTTTGCCGGGCGTTCCTTTTGTGAAGGTTTTGGTCACCCGGGCGTTGAGCGGCGTTTGCTGCAAAAAGTTGTCGGGGAGTCCGAGCCCCAATTGTTCGGTCAAAAAACGTTTTCGTGTCTGCTGATAGGCCTGCACATCCGCGGGCGTCTTGAGGGAATCGTATTCGCGTTGCCAGCCCTGCCGTGCCGATTCGATTTCGCCGAGCAGATAATTCCGCATCATCTCGCGTGGCGCGGTTACGTAACCCCGTTCCGGCGTCAAGATACGCAAGTCAACCGCCGGTTCCTGCGCCGAAAGCGGTTCCGCAATTAAAATTGAAAACAAACCGAATGCCATGGCCGCCAATGTCCGGCGAAATGTCGTTATCCTGTTCAACATGGGTTGTTCTCCTGGGTGTAATAAAATTCAGCGTTCTTCGCTCCGCTGTCCCTCGCTTACGCTTCGGGCTCTGATTGCGGCGGTCACGGCATGACCGCCCTACCTTGCCTGGAGATTGCGTCGCCACGTCGAACAAGTTCGACCGCTAACATTTAACTCCACACTCCAC
This sequence comes from Thermoguttaceae bacterium, assembly GCA_031548645.1. GTDB lineage: Bacteria > Planctomycetota > Planctomycetia > Pirellulales > Thermoguttaceae > WRMR01. Next base: position 5,328 of record JAVBQX010000306.1, on the reverse strand, counting down.
ATTCCAAACTCCGCACTTTACCGCACGTCCAGCCGCCATTGTTCCACATGGTCGTACAGCCGGAATGTTTCCGCCGGGACGCCGGTGAGTTCGCGGCGGTGCGCGAAATAAGCGTTGATCTGCCAGAGCGGCAGCACGGTCGTTTCGTCGTACATCATGCGGTGCAGGTTTTCGAGGGCTTCGACCGCCTCCTGCCAGTTGCGGGCCATGCGGACGCGGTTCATCGCAAGTTCAACGTACTCGCTGCGGTTGGCCGCCATGCCGTTGTTGCCGAACAGCAGTTCGAGATCAATGCAGGGTTCCAGCATCGTCATTTCGACGTACCAGAAATCAACGTCCGTGCCGCGTCCGACCCGTTCGTTCGGGCGGTATTCGACGATGCGTACCGGGATGCCGACCGTGCGCCATTGCTGTTGAATCATCAGGCAGGCGTTGCGGGCCGTATCGTTCGGCGGGCAGGCCAGCACCAGTTCCTCCGGGACAAGGGCCAGATAGCCGTGCAAATCGCGGTTTTTCGCCGTCAGTTCGGTTTCCTGCGATTCGGTCGACGCATCCGTTTTACCGCCGTCATCATCGTCCGATGCTCGTAGTTCGGCGGCCCGCTGCTGCTCTTTTTTCAGTTCGCGCGTCTTGACCTGGTTGTAAGCCGTCACCCCCAGCGCGACGGCCAGCTTCGGTTCGTAGGGACGCGGCGCGACGCGGTTGTTGTAAGCGTAACCGAAGGGGTCATCGGCCTTCGTCCGTTTTGGAACCGGGGCGCTGAGCACGCTTCCATCCGACGCGTTTTCGCCGAGCAGTTGCCGCAGCATCCAATCGCGGTCAAGCCCGTACAACATCCCGCGCAGAAAAGTCCGGCTCGACGTCGCCGGTTTGTTCCGGTTGGGCAGCAGAAAATGCACCCGCGGCGCGGCGTATTTTCCGACCGCGAGTTCCTCTCGCCGCCGATATTCCGTCACGCGATCCGGAGGCACCTGTTCGACGAGATCAATTTTGCCTTCGAGCAGCAGTTGCAGCGAGTCGCTTCCCGCCGCCAGCGACTGCTCGACCAACACGCCGGGCTTGTCGTTCGTCGAAAGCGAATCGTTGACGTTCCGCAGGTAAAACGCCCGGTCGTAATTCCGGTTTCGTTCCGGGATTCGCGGATCGAAACGCTTCAGCAGGTATGGCCCGTTCCAGTTCCGCCGGTCTTCGGGCGTGTCCAAGTCCGGTGAACCCGCCCCCGCGAATGCGATTGAGCTCGCCCGCCCCATCGGTTCGCGCAGGCGGCTTTCGGGAAAGAGCGATTCGCGGTTCAAACGCACGTCGACCGTCCGGCTGTCGATCACGTCGATCGAACGGAACAGCCGCTCGATCATGTAATCGTCGCCGCGATCCGTCCGCAATTCGCCGATCGTCACGGCATCGTTTCCGTCGGCGTTCGGGGGCGTGTCAACATCGGCCGCGTCGCGCCCGACCGGGAGACGCCGCTCGAAAAAGAGCCGCTCCAGCGTTTCGGCCAAATCATACGCCGTGATCGTCCGTCCGTCGTCGGCCCATTTCAAATCGTCGTGCAAAACCCACTCGAAGCCGGTTTCCGATTCGGAAAACAGGCCGAGGGGGCTGGCGTAAACGCCGCCGTCGATGCCCGAACCGGAATATTCGACCAGCGAATGTTGCACCAGCCGTCGCGAACGGATCGTCGCATCGGTCAGCGGGGCGGGCGCTTCGTTCGGCGGGTCGAGCTGGCTTTCCGCCGGAAAAATCGAGCCCGGCAGGTTCGGCATTTGCGAAACCGCGACCACGATCCGCGGGCAAAGCGCCATCAGCGAGCGTTCGACGTCCTTCAGCGCTTCGGGATCGCCCAGCACGCGGCGGGCGTTTTCGATGCCGTCGTACGCCTCAATATACTGCTTGGCCGCGTAACATTCCCCCGCCCGGGCGACGTAATTCTGGGCCAGCTTCGCGATGGCGTCGAGCCATTTTTTGTTGATCTCGTTTTCCGGGTAGCGCTCCTCGAACAGCCGGATGATCGCCCGCATTTGGTCGCAATTTTCGTTTTTCATCAGCGCCGCGAGTTGTGCGTCGACCTGCGACGACCACAATTGACGCAGTTCCGCGTGCGATTTGTTCTCCGCGTACAGCCGCTCGAATCGCGCGGTCATGTTTTGCGTGTCGCCGGCCCGCAGGAACTGCTTCGCTTCGGCCATGAGCATCGACTCGTAGGCGTCCTGCAAGCCGGGAAACCTCGGGGCGTTGCGGAAAAGGTAATCGAAATAGCCGTGCGCCGCGTCCCAGGCCCCGCGACGCAACTGCTGCTGCAACTCGGCGAACACCGCCTCGTGATAGGTCGTGATCGACGCGACGGCCTGCCATTCGACCTCGTACTTGTCGTCCGGTTCGTCGGCGAAGGTCACGGTGAGCGTCCCCGTCGCGGGCAGCGGCGAAGGCGTCAGGCCGTTGCGAAACCCGAACGGCAGCATCTTGAACGTCCCGCCGCCGAACTCCGGCTTGAGCGTCAGCGAGTCAAAGGGCGCCTGCTCGTATAACGGCTTGACCTGCGCAATCGCCGACCCCGCCAGCCCAATAAATACCAGGGCGAAAACGCATGACAGAATGATTCGACGCAAAAACGGCATGGTGTTCAAATTTTCTTCTTCAGCAGCCAGTCACGAACATAGAGTACGATGGAGATGCAAAGCATCAGTCCGATCAAAATCCAGACAAATTTATCTTCAAGCGAACGCGTATCATCCTTCGGAAAAAAAAGTTGGATGCAGGTTGGTCCTCCAAAAAACAGAAAAAGGTAGATTAATGATAATCGAGAAATGGTGGCGGTGCGGCGACACTGCCGCATGACGTTTTCCTCAGTAATTTTGATGACCTCACCGTCTTTCGTCGGCAACTTGCGTGTGCAACGGTAAAAAAACACGGCGATAATGGTGAGAAGCAATGCATCCGAAAACATACGATTCTGGAAATGATTTTTTGGAAAACTCTCCGGAAACAGCCATGAGAGGATCAGTATTCCCCATAAGGCGACGATTATCAGACCGGCCACCACCTCCAGGGTGAAGTCCAGTTTTGTCGGCTCAAGTTTGACGGGCGGGCGTTCATCCTGGGACATGGGCGTACCCTTTCAAATCCACGGAATCGGGAACACGCGATGGCACCGGCGCCGGAGCACGACCGTTCCCCACGCCCCCCCTTGTAGCAGATGACCGGGGGCGAAACCAGAGCCCGAAGCGTCAGCGAGGGGCAAGGAAATGCAGAGTGCGGAATGATGAATGCAGAATATTCAGCCGCCGAATTTGTTCGGCGCGGGGCAAAAGTTCAAACGCAACAAAACCGCTCCATGACTGTCGCGGCTCTGATTGCGGCGGCCACGGCGTGACCGCCCTACCTTTCACGCCGGGCAAGCCCGGCGGCTAAGATTCAACTTCCAACCCCCAAATCCCAATTCCCAAATCCCAATTCACGCCGCTTCAGGGGCGAACCAGTCGTCGTCCGACGCGGTTCGTTCGGTGATTTGCGGGTTGTCCTCGTCGAGGAATTGTTCGAGCTGCCGCATCCGCATGGGGTGCTGCAATTTCTGGACGGCCTTCGCTTCGATCTGCCGGACGCGTTCGCGGGTCACTTCGAAGATGCGGCCGACTTCCTCCAGCGTGTAGGTCAGGCCGTCGACCAGGCCGTAACGCAGCTTGATGATTTCGCGTTCGCGGTGCGAAAGGGTTTGCAGCAGTGATTCGATCCGGTCGCGCAGCAGACTGTTCGAGGCCGAATGTTCCGGGCGTTCGGTGCCGAAATCCGCGACGAATTCGCCGAAACAGGTTTCGTCGCCCTCGCCGACGGGATGCTCCAGGCTGATCGGCTGGGCGCCCATCTCGATGATACGGTGTGCTTCTTCGAGCGGGATGTTCGCCTCGAACGCGATTTCGGCCACGGAGGGTTCGTAACCGTAACGCTGGTACAGCGTGCGGGCCGTCGCGCGAAGTTTCGAAAGCGCGTCGATCATGTGCACCGGAATGCGGATCGTGCGCGACTGTTCCGAGATCGCCCGCGTGATCGCCTGGCGGATCCACCACGTCGCGTAGGTCGAGAATTTGTAGCCGCGGCGGTATTCGAATTTGTCGACCGCGCGCATGAGGCCCGTGTTGCCTTCCTGGATCAGGTCGAGGAAACTGAGGCCGCGATTGCGGTATTTTTTGGCCACGGAAACGACAAGCCGCAGATTCGCCCGCGAAAGTTCCGACTTGGCCGCCTCGTACACGGCGAGGTGTTCATGAACCTTGGCCATGCGGCGTCCCAGGCTTTGCGGGCTTTCCTGCGTTTCGAGGATGAGGGCCCGCAGTTCGGCCTGCATCGATTCGCGGCGTTTTTCGGCGATCTTGATGTTCGCGTTCGAGAGCAGCGAACGGATTTCGTTCATCCGGGCGGAAATTTTTTCGAGCTGTTTCATCAGCAGCAGGACGCGCCGTGTGCTGAGGCTCAGTTCCTCGGTCAGCAGCATCGCGCGGCGGCGCTTTGCGAGGAAGCGTTTGCGGATTTCCTTTTTGAAAAGCTCGGGCGTGCTCTTGCGGACGAGCGTCTGGAAGTCGGTCTGGTTGCGTTCGAGCAAGGCGGCCAGCGTTTTGAAATTTTCGGGCATGCGCCGGTAAATCTGTTCCTTCGCGTAACCTTCGGTCGGCGAAATCTTGATCGTCCGGTCGAAGGGCAGTTCCCCGCGATAGACCTTGGTCAGGGTGTCGTAGGCCGCGTGCAGGGCGTAGGACGATTCCATGACGGCGTGGCGGAAATTGCGGCGGGCCTTTTCGATTTTCTTCGCGATGACGACTTCGTCCTCTCGCGTCAAAAGCGGGATGTTCGCCATCTGGGCCAGGTAAAGCCGGATCGGGTCGCTGCTCCATTTTTCCGGTTCGGGGTTGAGCAGCAGCGCCGAAATCGGGGCGATCGGCTCTTCCTTTTCCTTCGGGGCGTTCGCGGGAATCGGCTGCTGGTCGAGCAGGATATCGAGGTTGAGCTTTTCCTCCGGCTCGTCCTCGTCCGCGGTGAGATAGGCGAAGTAATCGATTTCCTCGCGTTCGGCGTCCTGCGTTTCGTCGACCAGTTCGATCCCCTCTTCATCAAGGTAGATAAGCAGGTCGTTGATTTTGTTGTGATCATACGTGTCTTCGTCCGAAAGCATCTGTATGATCTCTTTGTAGGTCAGGTGACCCTGTTGTTTTCCCTTTTGAATGAGTTCGAAATATTCGACGTCAAACGTTTCCATCCGTGGCATAATACACTCCTTGCGTCATCCTGACGCAATCTGGGGGGAATGAACTTATTAAACTGAAAGTTAAAAACTAAAAA
>JAVBQX010000056.1:0-14444 GCA_031548645.1 Thermoguttaceae bacterium | reverse complement strand
GGCCCCCACCAGACGTCTTTCGTGCTTTCCGGGCTGTCGACGACGCGTTTATCCTTGGGGCTGCGGCCGGTTTTCTCGCCGGAACTGTTCATGAGCGCACCGGTCGACGTAATCGCCGCGTGCTCCCGACTGATGGCATCTTCGTACAAACGCGCCGGCGAAGGGTTCCTGAGAACGTGCCGGACGTACAAACCGTAGGGGCTGAGATCCATTTCCGATTGCATGACAGTTTCACCTTTCCCAAAAGATACGGGATATTATGGTGGCGATAAAAAATGCACCGCGCTACCAGCGCTGCTTGCTACGCCATTGGCGAAGCAAGCGATCCAACGGATGTGTTTAAATTTAACCGCCAGCACATTAAAAAAGGAGGTTCGCGGAAACTCACAAATGCTTCCGCCTTGGGGTGACTTCGCAATTGTCGGGAAATCAAGGCGCAGTAACGAAGTCTCAAGGATTATATCGATTCGGGAAAGTTCTCAAAGACCCCCTCGCCCCGGAATCTCCGTTGTTCAACAATCGCAAGTCAATTACATCACTTTATTTAAGGCAAAACACGCCACAACGGAAATGACAAACATTGGAATGATGTACAATTCACAATCAATGTGATATTTTCAAAATTGTTGTTCGAAAACAATCCAAAAACAATTCACTTGACATTCCCACAAACTGATACTAAAATTCTATCAGTTTAAGACACGCACGGAGAATTGCATGAAGATATTTCACAAGGACTCGGATTACGCCGTCCGGTTATTGGTTCACCTTGCCTTGCGGGAAGGTTCGGGCTTTGTTTCGGCGACGAAGCTGGCCGGGGAACTCGATTTGCCGCCCAATTATTTGCGGCGAATCTGTTCGGCCCTGATCAAGGCGGAATACCTGGAAACCTGCGAAGGCGCAAAAGGCGGCGTCCGGCTGATCGTTTCGCCCGGCGACGTAACGCTGCTCGATCTTCTCGAACTGTTTCATTCCACGCCGGAACTGTCGGAATGCACGATTCGGAAAAAGCATTGCCCGCACCGCAAAACCTGCGTTCTCCGGAAACGCATTCTTGGGATCGAAAAGGTGATCGCCCGGGAATTTGAAGCGATTACGATTCAATCGCTCATCGACGACATGAAAAAATAATCAGGGGGAAACCGCATGAAACGCCAAATCATCAAAATCGACGAAGACAAGTGCATCGGCTGCGGACTGTGCGCGTCGGCCTGCGCCGAAGGGGCCATTCAAATGGTCGACGGCAAGGCCCGGCTCATTTCCGAGGTCTTTTGCGACGGACTCGGGGCCTGTCTCGGCGAATGTCCCGTCGACGCCATCACGATCGAACAGCGCGAAGCCGCGCCGTACAGCGAACGCGAAACCATCGAACAGCTTTTGCCGCAGGGCATAAAGGTGGTCACGCTTCACCTCGAACACCTGAAAAACCACGGCCAAATGAAATGGCATGACGAAGGGGTCGCCGTCCTCAAGGAAAAAGGAATCGCCATTCCCGGCGTCACCGAAACATCCGACACATCCCATAACCCGACAACGACAGGAGAAAACAACATGACATCGAAGAACGAATCCAAAGAATGCGGCTGCCCCCACGCAACGCAGCAGGCCCTGAGCCAGGCCGCCAGTGCCAAACCGACGGGGCAATCGCTCACGAACTGGCCGATTCAACTGCAACTGCTCAACCCGAACTCCGAGGTGTTCGACAACGCCGATCTCGTGGTCGCGGCGGATTGCACGGCGTTTTCGCTGCCAGATTTTTACAAGCGGTTCACCAAAAACAAGGTGCTGATCATCTTCTGCCCGAAACTGGATCACGCGAACGAGCATTACGTCGAAAAACTGGCCATGATCTTCTCGCAGCATGAAATCCGGTCGATCACGCTGCTGCGGATGCAGGTGCCCTGTTGCGGCGGCACGGCGATGATCGTCGGCCAGGCCCTCAAACGCGCAGGCAAGGAAATCGACATCGTCGAATACACCGTCAACTTCGACGGCACGATGAGCTGACGCGACAGCGAGACGCATTGGCCCGTTTATGCAGAAATTTCCAAAAAGTCGCAATGGAAAAGGAACCAATGACCGGATCATGCCACATTTACCGGCAGCCGGAAAATCTTTACTTCTCTCCCCATATTCGTTCGATAAGAACCGTAACTGTATTTTTGTGCAGCAACGCAATGCCGGACATTGTCGTATTTGGATGCAGGATGCGCCACGGTTCCTTTTTGATCGAATATCGCCATGTCAACAATGAATGTTGGAAAATTCCTGCTTCGGGGGATACTCGCCTGTGCAATGGCGCTGGGGCTCTGCGGCTATTCCGCGATTTTTGCCGCAACGGCGACGGTCAACAACGCCCATCAACTGGCGGCGGCGATCAACGACCCCAACATCGATACCATTCTTCTGGCGGGACCGGCGGAATACGATCTCACATTGGCGGCGTTCAACCTGAAAATCGACCGCCCCATTACGTTTCGTTCCGCCGATGAAACCGCGCGGAGTATCAAATGGAACGATCCCACGGCTTATAACGACAACATTTCCTCGCCAAAGCCGACGGCCCTGTTTTCGGTCACCACCTCGGGGTCGGGGACTTCGTTCGGAAACATTAACTTTAACGATTATCTCAGGGCACGGGAAACCAATATCAACGCGGCCAACACCGTCGCGACGGATTTCAACGGCGGCATCTTCAATATCAACAACGCGTCCGTCAAGTTCGGCGACGTCGTGTTCTCCAACAACGAGGCGGACCTGGAATATCATTTCACCGTCGATCAGCCGGGGATGAATTGCGGCGATAATTTCGGCGGACTCATCTATTTCGAGGCCGCTGACAAAACGAACACCATGACCTTCGACGGAAAAACGACGTTCGACAACAATACGTTTTCCGTCAAGATGGATTCGGTTCCCATATGGTGGGAAGATCTCAAGGATATGCGTCTTAAGCCGATCTACGGCGGGGTCATCTATTCGAAAAACGGTAACGTCCGTTTCAACGATGACCTTGTTTTCTCGGGGAATCAACTGCTGTATGACTCCGGTATGCAAGCGGATTTCGTTGTTTTCCCTACGTCCTCATGCGAGTTGAGTAGCATTTACGGAAGTCTTATTTATTCCGAAGGATCAAATTACGATTTTTACGGGGCGACACGATTTGAGAGCAATCTGGTGAAGATGTCTTTCTATGACACGGGGGGCAACGGTGCATACGCTTATCAGTCTCACAACGGCCTCATCTATAAAAAAGGGGGGGAATATCGATTCCATGATGTCGTCGTTTTTGAAAACAACATGCTCGATTTTTTGAGTAACACCTCTGTGAATAGCATCTCTTATTACGGAGGACTCATTCATCATAGTTCAGGCTGGGGGATGATTCAGGACAGCACCATGACGTTCGAGGATGACGTGTATTTTCTCAATAATACATCTCCCAATACACCCGCGGGTTTGTGTGTGTTCAATGACAGACGCGCCGTCATCAATTTTAACGGTTCCACGTATTTCCACAACAACCACTCAACGCAAGCCGGCAGTTATGGATTGGGAGTGGCAATCAACAACGAGGGAATTCTCTCGCTCAACGGATATTCCGAATTCATCGACAATGGCATGGACAGTAATACCTTGTTCACCGGTGGCATTTTTGGTGGGGCGATCTATAATACCTTTTCCGGAACGTTGAATTTCAACGCCACCTCGCTTTTGATCGACAATTACATTGATGACGGATTCATTGTCCCGGGGATCGCCGAAGGATACGGCGGTGCCATCTACAACTATGGGAACGTGAATTTCAATCTCACCAAACCGGGGGACTACGTCCTGTTCCGGGGAAACCGTGATATCACAGGGCCCAATGCGATTACTCTTGGCGGCGCGGGAAACCTCAACTTCAACAACGTGATGGGGACCGACGTTTATTTTTACGACCCGATTTCAAATCGAAACAGCGGTGCCCCGTCGATCTTTCAAAACTCCTGCGGCACGGTCCATTTCATCGGGGCGGGCAATGATTCCGAATATGACGGCACCACGAACATCAACAAAGGTTATTTCCAACTCGAAGAGGGGGCGACCTATGGAATTCGCGATACAAACTTCTGGAATATCCTGACTGTCGGACAAAACGGCTCGCTCAGCGGGGACGGAACGTTTCGTGCGAATGAAATCCATATCGACGGAACCCTTCTTCCCGGCTTTTACATGGACAAGGGGTATTACTCGTTTGAAAAAGGAAAAACGCTTGAGCTGGATGGCAACACGCTGAACTTCGGGGCCAACTCCGTATACAAACCGGCGCTCTGGGCCGACGGTTCCGGCAGTTTCGTTTCCGCTACGGGAGCTTCGCCGACCATCGACCCGGACGCGACGATGTTCCTCAATTTCAGGCCCGATGATTATACCGGTACCGTGACCTACGCCCCGACGATTGAAGGATTCACACAGAATCAGGTGCTTCATGCCCCGTTCATCGCGGCGGATTACGATTCGTTCACCGGGGTGATCACCAGTTACGGGTTCGTGCCGAATTATTTCGCAAACACCGCGATCACGAAAAACCAGAAGAAAGTCGCGCCGACGCTCGACAGTTTGATCGGTGAAGACACCGACGACGAAATCTGGGACTATCTCACCCAAACGGCGATCGCCTACGAACGGTTCGGCGATCCGGCGTTATTGAAATTTTTTGACGCTGCCTCCGGTGCGCAGCGGGCCAACACGATGATGATGGCCACGATGTTCCCGAAGGACGTTGCGTGGAAACAGATCGGCCCCGGCTTGCGATACAACGGTTCCCGTTCCACCGGCGACGAGACGTTGTATCGGTTTCAAAACTCGCGACGCGGCGCCCCGGCGGGTTACGGCATCAGCTCGCACGACTTGTGGTTCCAGCCGCATTATCAATCGCTGCGTGTCGGCGGCGACGGAAATTGCGGCGGCTATTCCGTCGATCAGGCCGGCTTCGTCGTGGGGAACAACAAGGCGATCTCGCCGGGCTCCTATTACGGCGTTTTCGCGGGCTATGCGTCGCCGGAAATGAAGGCCGAGGATTATTACGCCAAGGCCGACAACATGGTTCTCGGTTCGCTTTTCGGGAGACATTTTCAAAATCATTGGGAACTCAAAACCTGGGGCGTCGCCGGTTACCAGCACTACAACATGCGTCGCGCGTTCGACAAAATGAGCTGTTCCATCAGCACGGGGGCCTGCATTCCGTTCGGCGCGGGAGCCGATTACGACAAAACGCTCCGCGGCAAAACCGACGGCTGGTCGCTGGCCACGGGTTTTGAACTGGGCAAGGTTCTCGCCCAACGTCCCGGCCAGTTTTCCTGGCTGCGATATCGCCCCTTCTTCGGTTTCGATTACGAGCATGTGTCCCAATCGGGCTTCTCGGAACGGGGCGGCCATCCCATGCGGTTGAATTATCTCGATGAGAATTTCGACCGGACGCAATTTCATTTCGGCGCTTCGGCTTTGATCAACACGCGTTTTTGCAGCCTCGACGGGCGCATCATGTACACCAACGTGATCGGCGGCGACGCCGGGCCGTCCTCCGGCGCGGAATTCGCGACCATGCCCGGCGGTGCGTTTACCGTCGACGGCGTCAATCTCGGTTATCATTACCTGAACCTCGGCGTCAACGGCGACATCTATTTGAATGCCAAACGCTCCAAAATCCTGACCTGCGCCTTCGAAACGTCGTTCGGCCGGCACTCGCAATACAACGTCGCCGCGCTCACCTACTCACATTATTATTGAGCTGGCGTCATTCCGTCGCGGTCGGTTTTCGACGGGACAGGCCGGCGACGGCGACGTAGAACAGCGGGACGAAAAAGATCGCCAAAAAGGTCGCGGCCAGGGTTCCGCCCATGACGCTGGTGCCCAACGATTGCTGGCTCACGCTGCTGGCGCCGTGGGCCAACGTGAGGGGCAAAACGCCGAGCACGAAGGCCATCGACGTCATGATGATCGGTCGCAACCGCATCCGGGCCGCAAGGACCGCGGCTTCGAACAGCGACTTGCCCTCGTTCTCGTATTTGTCCTTGGCGAACTCGACGATCAAAATCGCGTTTTTCGCCGAAAGCCCCATCACGGTGAGCATCCCGACCTGGAAGTACACGTCGTTCGAAAGCCCGCGGAGCAGCGTCGCAGCAATCGCCCCGAGCACGCCGAACGGCACGACCATCATCACCGCGGCGGGCACCGACCAGCTTTCGTACAACGCGGCCAAACACAGGAAGACGATCAGGAGCGACAGCCCGTAAAGCATGAAAGCCTGGTTGCCCGCTTGGCGTTCTTCGTAGGAAAGCCCCGTGAAACTCAGGCCGACGCCCGGCGGAAGTTTCCCGGCCAGTTCCTCGATTTTTCCCATCGCGACGCCGGTGCTGACCCCTTCGCCGCCCATGCCAAGGAACTCGACGCCGTCGAAGCCGTTGTAACGGGCAAGTTTCGGCGAGCCGATGGTCCATTCGCCCGACGAAAACGCGGTGAACGGCACCATGCGTCCCAGCGTGTTGCGGACGTGCCACTTGTCCAAATCGCTCGGCGTGTTGCGTGCGGACTTCTCGCCCTGCACGTAAACCTTTTTGACCCGACCGCGGTCGACGAAATCGTTGACATAAGCCGACCCCCAAGCGATCGACATCGTACTGTTGACGTCGGTCAGGCTGGTCGACAGCGTGCGGGCCTTTTCGTCGTCGATGGTCACATGGTATTGCGGTTCGTCGGGCAGCGTGTTGGGCCAGACCGCCGAAAACACCCCGCTTTCATAGGCCATGCCGAGGAAGCGGTCGCGGGCTTCCGCCAGTTTCTCGTGACCGATCCCGGCGCGATCCTGCAGGAAGAAGTTGATGCCCGCAACGTTGCCCAGGTCGGAAATCGACGGCGGAATGAGCGGCGTGATGCGAGCCTCGTTGATCGTCGCGAATTTTTGCGTGGCCCGTTCAACGACGCTGAAAACGTCCTGACCTTCCCCCTGCCGTTCCTCGAACGGCTTCATGGAAAGAAAGACCATGCCCGAGTTCTGGCTCATCCCGGCGAGACTGAAGCCCGTGACGGTCATGAAGGTCTGCACCGTGTCCTTTTCCTCTTCGAGGATATAATCGCTGATCTGTTTCATGACGGCCTGCGTCCGCTGCATGGTCGCGTTTTGCGGCAATTCGACGAGGACGGACATTTCGCCCTGATCCTCGGTGGGCAAAAACGCCGTCGGCATTTTCGGGTACAGAACGGCGATCAGCGCGACGAGCACGAGGAACACCGCAATGAAACGCTTCCCACGGCGCAAAATATATCCGACGGCGGCGGCGTAACGGTTCGTCGTGAAGGAAAACAGCCCGTTGAACCAGCGGAAGAAGAACAGGACCTTCCGGTGTTCGGAAGCCGGGCGGAGCATCGAAGCGCAAAGCGCCGGCGTGAACACCACTGCGATCAAAACGGACAGCGACATCGCGGCGATGATCGTCACGGAAAACTGCCGGTAGATCACGCCGGTCGAACCGCCGAAAAACACCATCGGGAAGAACACCGCGCTGATGACCAGCCCGATGCCGACGAGGGCGCCCTGGATCTGTTTCATCGATTTCAGCGTCGCTTCCCTCGGCGACAGTTTTTCCTCCTCCATGAGCCGCTCGACGTTTTCGACCACGACGATGGCGTCGTCGACCAGCAGCCCGATGGCCAGCACCATGGCGAACATCGTGATCACGTTGATGGTGAAACCGAACAGGGAGAGTACGGCGAAGGTGCCCAGCAGCACGACGGGAACGGCCAGCGTCGGAATGAGCGTGATGCGAAACCGCTGCAGGAACAGCCACATGACCAGAAACACCAGCACGATCGCCTCAAGCAGCGTTTGAATCACGGATTGGATCGACGCGCGGACGATCGGGGCGATTTCGCTGACATAGGCGATTTTCAAACCGGCGGGAAAGTGCGGCTTGATTTCCTCAATGGCGTCCTTGACGGCCTTCGTGGTTTCGAGGATGTTCTCGCCCGGCGCGAGCCGCAGCCCCATGCCGACGCCGGGATAACCGTTCAGCCGCGTCGAAAAACTGTAATGTTCGTTCCCCAGCTCGACCTCGGCGACGTCCCTGAGCCGGACCTGCGATCCGTCGTGGTTCACCTTGAGGAGAATGTCGCGGAACTGTTCCGCGGTCGTCAGGCGGCTTTTGGCCACGATGGTCGCGCTGATCTGCGTTCCGTCCTGCGCGGGCAGTCCGCCGACCTGGCCCGAGGAAACCTGCACGTTCTGGCTTTCAATGGCCCCGATGACGTCCTGCGGCATGAGGTTGTAACTGTAGAGCCGGTCCGGCTTCAGCCAGATGCGCATGGAATATTGCGTCCCCCAGACGTCGACGGTTCCGACGCCGTTGACGCGGGACAGGGTGTCCTTCAAACTGGAGCTCAGGTAATCGGCGATGTCCCCTTCTTCGAGGCTGCCGTCGTCGCAATAGAGGGCGAAAATGAGCATGAAGCTCGACTGGTATTTCGTGACGCCGATGCCCTGCGATTGCACTTCCAGCGGCAACAGCGGCGTGGCCTGCTGAAGTTTGTTTTGCACCTGGACCTGGGCGATGTCCGGATTCGTCCCCTGCTCGAAGGTGACGATGATGCTGAACCCGCCGTCCGACGTGCTGGAGGAGTTCATGTAACGAAAGCCGTCGAGGCCGTTCATCTGCTGTTCGATGACCTGGACGACCGTGTCCTGCACCGTTCGGGCCGACGCCCCCGGGTACATGCCGTTGACCTGGATGGCCGGCGGCGCGACGTCGGGATACTGCGTGATCGGCAGCATGAAAATCGACATGATCCCGGCCAAAATGATCAAAATCGCGATGACCCACGCAAAAATCGGACGTTTGATGAAAAATTCGGACATGGCGTATTAACCAAATATTAGCCCCAAGCGTCAGCGCGGGGTGATGTTTTTTTGATGATTGCGATGCTATGCCAGCATCCAAACCGCAAGAATGGCAGCCGCGAACGCAGGGAGCGCAGCGAACGGAGTGACCGGTGTGAGGCGCATCCGTTTGTGACAGCATATTTCGCGTTTTCGGTTTGCCGCTCGAAGTCTTCGGGTATCACCGTGCTTTCCGTTTTGCGGCTCTTCACTCCGGTCACTCCGCTGCGCTGCGTTCGCGGCTGTTATTATTAATACAGTTTTTTGATCAATCCAATGTAAGCTTCAGTACCATTTTTTCGGATTCGCGGGGGATCACCTTGGCCTCCGGTTCGATGAACTGGACGCCTTCGACGACGATGCGTTCGCCCGCTTCCAGCCCGGAATCGATCAGCCAGGTGTTCCCGAAGGTCCGTTCCGCCTGGACGAAACGCATTTCCACGGTGTCGTCTTCGCGAACGACCCAGACGAAGGGATGGCCCTTGGCGTCGCGGAACAGGGACTGCTGCGGAACCAATTTGCCGTCGCGGCGGACGCCCTCTTCGACCGACGCGCGGACGAACATGCCGGGGAGCAGCGCCCCGTCGGGGTTCGGCATCTCGGCCCTCAGCGTCACGGTTCCGGTGTCTTCCTGGACACGGTTATCGAGGAACTTGATTTTGCCCGAAAGCGGATATTTGCTCCCGTCTTCCAGGGTCAGGCTCACGTTGGCCTCCTGCCAGAAAGGAAGCCGCTCCTCGTTTCCGTGCGGACTGTTCTGCATTCGAAGAACCTGCGGCACGGCGGGGTTCAAATCCACGTAAATCGGGTCGATCTGCTGGATGACCGCCAATTCCTGAGCCTGCCCGTTCGTCACCAGCGCGCCGACGGTGATCATGGAACGCCCGATTTTTCCGCTCAAGGGCGCCAAAACCCGGCAATAATTCAAATTGAGCCGCGCCAGTTCGACGTCGGCCTTCGCCTGGTCCAGGGCATAGAGCAGGTCCTCGTATTCCTGTTCGCTCATGGCCCGGCTTTCCTTGAGTTTTTCGGCTCGCTTCAGGGACCGTTCCGTGCTGTTTTGGTGGGCCATGGCCTTGTTGTAATGAGCTTGGTAGACCGCGTCGTCGATTTCGTAAAGCTCTTCGCCTTCCTTGACGAGGGAACCTTCCTCGAACTTTCGCTTGAGGACGATGCCGTTGACCTGCGGGCGAACTTCGGCGACGTTGAACGCGGCGGTGCGGCCCGGAAGTTCCCGGATCAGCGGCACGGTTTCGCTCTTGACGGTATAAACGTCAACCTGCGGAGGCGGCGCGGCATTCCGGGGGGACTCGCCCTGGGCCGCCGAATCGTCGCACCCGGTCAAGGGAAACAACAACGCGGAAAACAAGGCGAGCGCGCAAATGATGCGGTACATATTCAACTCCATGATATGCATTATGTTTAAGGTAATTATCGCCGGTATCAGACGTGATCGTGTTTCATAGTTCGTAAGTTCGTTCGATGATAAAATCGATCACGGCCCGGCGTTCTTCTAGTGTGACGGAAGTCATGCCGGTACAGTCTTCCATCCAAATGCCGTCCGCCGCGAAACAAAGCAGTCTCGCTTCCGTGGACGGCGAGTCTTCTCCGTGTTTCGTCATGAGGCCGATAAACCACTCGCGACAGTTTTGGGCCATGGATTCATCGTGGGGAATCTCCATCGCGAAAGCGCGAAACAGTTTGACCGTGTCCATGGCCTTCAGCGGGGTGAATCGGGTTTTGATATAAGACCGAACGAATCGGCCGCGAGGTTCCGGGTCGGCCGCGATGAAATCGTCGAGCATTTTTTCGAATTCATCAAGGATTTCCTTTTCCAAGGCGGAAAAAAGCGCTTGCTTGGAAGGAAAATGGTGCAGGAGCCCGCCTTTGCTGACCCCGGCCTTTTGGGCCACCTGATCCAGCGTCGCCCCGGCAAATCCCACTTCGGCGACCAGGGCCGCGGTCGCTTCCAGGAGATTGTAACGCACAACCTCCGGCTGCTTCTTTTTCGTCAGTTTCGTGGTCATGGCGACCCTCCCATTTTCAATTCACTGCAACGTTATTCAAAAATAGAAAACCGTCCAGACGGAATCTAACACTGACAATAAAGCATACCGCCCGGACGGTTTGTCGTCAAGCGGGTAAAATGGGATTTGTAAAAAATACTTTTCCTTCATGTTGCTGGAACCTTTGCTGTTGTTTCCGAGACGCAACGTTTTTTCACTTGTATTATCCTGTCGACATAACCTGTTGTTTTCCAATGAATATCGTGGTAACGACATGGAATTGAGCCCGATCGCATGTTTTTTTCACACAATTTCCTCTTCATTCTTGATATTTTTGGGTAAACAGATGAAAATGGAACAAACCAAACTCCTGCCGCTGCGTAACGGGTATTGGTGAACACTAGAGTTCATGAAATAATCAACACGCAATCATTATTTTTCTCTCGCACGTTATGCTGGAACTCAAAAAACTGAAAAAATCGTACGTGGAACCGGATGGCGGCGAACTGCCGATTCTGGACATTCCGCAATGGTCGGTCGAGGCGGGCGAACAAGTGGTCGTTGTCGGCGCAAGTGGTTGTGGCAAAACGACCATGCTGCATATCATCGCGGGCATTTTGCGTCCGACTTCGGGCCACGTCCTGATCGACGGCTGGGACACGCCCCTGCTGAACGAAGCGGAGCGTGACCAGTTCCGTGCCCGACGAATCGGCTACGTTTTTCAAACTTTCAACCTGCTGCCGGGATTTACGGCTTATGAAAACGTTCTGCTTGGCATGACCTTTGCCGGCGACCGCAACGATAAGCACCGGGCCAAGGTTCTGCTTGAACGTGTCGGACTGGGACACCGCCTCAACCACAAGCCGGGGCAGCTTTCCGTCGGCGAACAGCAGCGGGTTTCCGTCGCAAGGGCCTTGGCCAACAAGCCGAAACTCGTGTTGGCCGACGAGCCGACGGCCAACGTCGACGTGGGCAACCAGCAGCAGGTCATCGACATGCTCCGCCAAACCTGCGAGGAAGAAGGCGTTGCGTTGATTCTCGTAACGCACTCACCGGAAGTCGCCGGGCAGTTCAAACGCGTTGATAAATTGGCCGAAGTCAACCTCGTCGTGCAGCGAAAACAACAGCCGGCGATGGCGTAATTGCCCTAAACTTTATCCCTCGCTCACGCTTCGGGCTCTGATTTCGAGCCCTGATCGACGGAAATTCATAGATTATTGGGACATCAGCATGAGTCTTTGGAAAATTGCCTGGCGAAGTATCGAACACCGTTCCCTAGCGTCACTTTTGACGGCCCTGTCGATGGCCTTGGGGGTCGCCCTGGTCGTGACGGTGCTGGTCATTCACGGCGTGATCAGTCAAACCTTCCAGCGAAGCACACAGGGATACAGCCTGCTGATCGGCCCTAAAGGCAGCAAGCTGGAACTGGTGTTCAGCACCTCGTTCTATATATCCGTGCCGGAATCGAAAATTCCATACCGCCTTTACGACGAAATCAACAGCAAAAGTCTGTATGCGTCGCAAATCGAGAAGGCTGTGCCGGTTGCAATCAGCGAACCGTATGAAACGTCACCCGTCATCGCCACCTATCCCAAATATTTTGTGGATTTGACCTACGGCAACGGGAAAAATTATGAATTTCAAAACGGAGGCGAAAATTTCAAGGACACCGACACTTTCGGCGCGGTCATCGGCGCTTCGGCGGCGAGAAATCTCAAACTGAAGGTCGGGGACAGGTTTTACCCGCACATCGGGTCGGCCACCTTGGCCAAATCGGCGGATCG
Organism: Thermoguttaceae bacterium; assembly: GCA_031548645.1. Classification (GTDB taxonomy): domain Bacteria; phylum Planctomycetota; class Planctomycetia; order Pirellulales; family Thermoguttaceae; genus WRMR01. The sequence goes on along the minus strand of JAVBQX010000056.1, from coordinate 1,740 downwards.
CACGGAATTTACAATCCGCGGCATCCTCAAACCGACCGGCACGCCGAACGATCAGGCCATTTTCATCAACCTCGAAGGGTTTTACGAGCTGGTGGAAAAATCGCAGGGCATGGTCGACCGGGCGAAAGGAATCAACCGGGAGCGGGAACTGTCGGCTATTCTCGTCGTGACCTCGGAAAGAGAACGCCAACTGGAATTGACCGGCCAACTCTCCGGCGGAAAGGAAATCGACTCAAGTGCCAGAAAAATCGAGGATTTCGAGCAACCGCCGGACATTGACGAAGGAAATTTCGGGAAAACGGACATCGTATTCGATCCCGGCGCCATTTCTCTTATCAAACAAATCGCCGACAATCCGAATTACCAGATTCAAGGGGTCTATCCGACGCTGGAAATCCGCAACTTTTTCGACCAGATCGTCGGAAATATCCAGCTTGTGCTCGTCATTTTGTCGTGCTTGGTGATCATCGTCGCCGGAATCGGCATGATGGTCAGCATTTACAACACGATGAACGAGCGGCGGCAGGAAATCGCCATCATGCGTGCCCTGGGAGCAAAGCGGCGGACCGTCATGTCGATCATCATGCTCGAATCGATCCTGTTGTCCTTGGCCGGTGGCTTGGCGGGAGTGTTCATCGGACACGGCATGATCGGCGTGTTGAGTCCCTGGATCGCCGAATCGGTCCGGGTGCCGGTTTCGGCTTTCCAGTTTCAGGCGGTGGAACTCTGGCTCATCCCGGGCCTGACCCTGCTCGCGTCAATCGTCGGTTATTTGCCCGCAGTGGTCGCCTACCGCACGGACGTTGCGCAATCGTTGAATCCGTAAAACGGCTATCATTCTTGCTTCATCGGTGAATGCCACCGGGGTGGGCGACCTTCGTTCCCGCCCCGGCGATGAGTCAACATTTATGTACGGCGGTTGATTCTTTCGCGAACGCGGATAAAACACGTCCGCGTTTTTTCTTGCGTTTTGCCTGGTTTAACATTGCCTCGCATTTCATTATCATGCTTGCGAATGATGCGTTTGAGTTCATCAACAAATATTTCACCTCGTATAGTCACCATTTAGCTGCAACACGCTCTGATATTTTTGCGATATTGATCCGTGATTGTTTTGTTCACACAACAAACTTTCATTTAACTCCGTCATCGCTCTTCGGCCAAAACCCGCGGTTTTGCGGGCGGATTGTGGCGGTTCCCCCTTCAAGCAAACGGAAGAACGGGTATCATAATGTATGGTGCATTCCCGTCTTTTCTCATAAGAGTTGACCGTGCGCCTTCAGGAATTTCCCTTCTCGTTGGTGAGGTCGGAAAACAGCAAAATAATGCGGACGCCTTCGGCGAACATGAATCGATAATAGCAACATTTTACAGGAGAACGTCGTGAGCGAAAAAAACTTTTACATGACCGATGGTAACGAAGCGGCGGCGATGGTCGCGCACCTTTGCAACGAGGTGATGGCCATTTACCCGATCACCCCGTCGTCGAATATGGGGGAATGGACCGACCAGTGGGCTTCGGAAGGAAGAAAGAATATTTTCGGCACCATACCGCAAGTGGTCGAAATGCAGAGCGAAGCCGGCGCCGCGGGCGCGGTACACGGTTCGTTGCAGGCCGGTGCCCTCACCTGTACGTTCACCGCCTCGCAGGGATTGCTTTTGATGATCCCGAACATGTTCAAAATCGCCGGCGAACTGACCCCGACCGTGTTCCACGTCTCGGCCCGAACCGTCGCGACG
>JAVBQX010000280.1:0-9705 GCA_031548645.1 Thermoguttaceae bacterium | reverse complement strand
AGCAATCACATTTCGCTCGTCACGCAAACGCCCGTCGTGCTGGTCGTCAACCCGAAAGGCAAATCGCTGTCGCTTTGCGCGGAACTGCAAGGCTTTCTCGAATTCGAGCCGAACCGGATCGACGCGGTGATTCTCAATCGCGTTTCGGAAAAAATGTTCGCGTTTTATCGCGAAATGATTGAAAGCCGCTTCAACGTCAAAGTGATTGGGCATCTGCCGGACGTTCCTGAAGCACGCATCGAATCGCGGCACCTGGGGCTGGTCACGGCGCATGAAATTGACGGCTTGCGACAAAAAATCGATCGTTTGGCCGAACATGCCGCACGCACTATTGATATTGACGCGATGCTTGCGTTGGCGGCCAACGCCCCGGCGCCCGAGCCGCCGAAAACCGCGCCGCATGTTTGGGAAACGGTTCCCCCCGTCAATATTTATGTGGCACGCGACGAAGCGTTTTGTTTTCATTACGAAGACAATCACCGGCTTTTGGAAAGCATGGGGGCAAAGTTGCGTTTCTTTTCGCCGCTGCATGACAATGAAATTCCGGAGGACACACACGGGTTAATTTTCTGGGGCGGTTACCCCGAACTTTACGCGACGGCGTTGGAACGCAACACAGCGATGAAGCAAAGCATCCGACGGCATCACGAACGCGGGACGCCGGTTTACGCCGAGTGCGGCGGCTTCATGTACATGCAGGAATCGTTGACCGATTCGCAGGGAGGACGCTTTGCCATGCTCGGCATCCTGAAGGGACATGTAAGCATGACCGACCGGCTCCAAAATTTCGGTTATTATGAACTGACGGCGAACCGCGACACGATTCTTTGCCGGAAAGGCGAAAAAATCAACGCCCATTCCTTTCATTATTCCGCCTGCACGGACGAAGGGGACGCGTTCACAGCGGTCAAGGCGAGCCGCCAGGGAGTTTCGTGGCCCTGCGTCATCGCCACGCCGACGCTGTTCGCCGGTTATCCGCACCTGCACTTTTACGCCAACAAACACTTCGCGGAAAATTTCCTTAAAACGTGCCGCGATTATTGAAACGAGCCGAATCATGGAATTCATCACGAACCCCGATGAGATCGAAAAAAAGAGTTTTGAAATCATCACGCGGCAGTTGGGCGATCAACCGCTCGGCGACAACGTCGCCGTGATCAAGCGGGTGATCCACACCACGGCGGATTTCGATTATTGCGAAAACCTTGTTTTTTCGCCCGACGTTTTCGAACGAACCGTCGCGTTGCTGCAACAAGGCGTCAACATCGTCACCGACACGCAAATGGCACGCGCCGGAATCAACAAGCGCGTGCTGGAAAAAATGAACGGCTCGGCGCATTGTTTCGTCGACTCGCCGGAAGTCGCACAAATCGCGAAAGAACGCGGCGTGACACGTTCGGCGACGGCGATGGAATACGCGGTACGTGCATTGAGCGGCCCGATCATTTTCGCTATCGGCAACGCACCGACGGCGTTGATCAAATTGCACGAACTGATCGAACGCGGCGTTTGCATGCCGGCCCTCGTGATCGGCGTGCCGGTCGGGTTCGTCAACGTCGTCGAATCGAAAGAACTGATCATGACGCTTGACGTTCCCTACATCGTCGCGAAGGGACGCAAAGGGGGCAGCAACGTCGCGGCGGCGATCGTCAACGCCATGATTTACGAAGCCGCGAAACGCAACGAAGAATCGGAAAAATGAAAAACAGCTACAAATTTTTTCGCAACGTCGATTGCATTTACTTTCCGTGTCACGCGGGTTGCGACCCGGAAACGTTCAACTGCCTGTTCTGCTATTGCCCGCTCTATTTTCTTGGCGACAGGTGCGGCGGAAATTTCGAATACACCGGCACGACGAAAAAAATCAAAAACTGCACGAATTGCGTTTTTCCGCACGAACCGGGAAATTACGTATTGATTAATGACAGGCTGAAAGAAATCAATGATTTGTCACAAAGATAGAAATTCGTGATGTTGTCCCTCGCTTACGCTTCGTGTTCTGGCTGGGGGGGGATGGCGAAGCGATGGATTTACTGGCTGCGCCACATCTGGTCGAGGCGGGGCAGTTGCGGCCAATTCGACGCGGGCGGTTGCGATGATTCCGTGTCGGCGGGCGCGTTCGGGTCGAGGATAATCGGGAAAATCTGCAAATCGTCGAGCCGTACTTCGCCCAGTCCGCTGAGCGCGAAGGTTACGCACATTGACGCCTGCGGCGGCACGACACTCGGCACAGCGCGATAGAAGGTGAACTGCCGCCACTGGCCGCCGGTGTCACTCAAACGCAGGGCGAGCGGCTCACCGCCGAGCGAGTCGAAAATCATGAAGCCGTCGACGTTTCCCTGCAATTTTTTCGGGATATTGACGTAACCGGTGATGCAAAGCGTTTCGCTCGCGTAAACGGGAATTTGCGGCGTCCTGATCCAGACGGGCGCCGTTTCGAGTTGGATGATGTCGTTTTCGGACGTGCCGGCGGCAACGAGCGAGGTCGTTCCGCCCGTCGCAGGGGCGGTGGAAGCGATTTGCGAAGTCGGCAACAACTGCAATTGCATGCCCCCTCGGCCCGAACGCGCGGCGGCGGAATTGGCGACCGTCACGGCGGGTGTGACGCCTTCGGTCGGCGAACTGAGCGAAAGCCAGCCCGCCTGCTGCCATTGGGCCGCGTTTTCGCCGTCCCCTGTCGTGAGCCGGTTTTCGCCGGGTTTCATTCGATACATTTTTTTGATCGTCGCAATATATGCCGGCAGCGTCACGAATGACACCGAAGTCGGAATCATGTTGTGGTGCGGCACGCTACGGATCGCTTCTTCCCATTTGAGCCGTTCGTAATACTGCAATCCGGCGATGGAACGCTGCGCCTGCTGGTAGGCCGAAGAATAATCCGACTGCCGGTGATACGATTCGGCCGTGCTGATCGAACGCTCTGTTTCGCGAAGCATCGAATCCTGCTCGGGCATGCTGATGATCGGGAAACCGTCGGGCAGGGTGGGCAGTCCCTCGCGTGCGGCCTGGATTTCCTGGAACGCGCGGATCGTCTTGCGGACCTGTTCGAGCCGCATTTTCGCCAATGTGATCGCCAGTTCGGCACTGCGGCGGCTGAGCTCCGGCTGCCGCGAACGGGGAATCACCGCGCGCAGGATCGGCTCAGCCTGGGCGAAAAAGGCGGTCGTCGTCGGATTGACTTCGTCGAAATGAATTTGCACGCCGCCGGTGACCCGCCGCAAGGTCATGGGGCGGGTTCCCCCCGGCATGATGTGATTCGCCTCGTGCGTTTCGAAATTGCCGGGCATGAGGAAATCGACGTCGTTGCAGTTCGTGTTGCCCGTCAGGTATTGGCTAAACGGCTTCGTGATGTTCGGCAGCAGGAGTTTCGCGCGATCGGTGGTCAGTAAAACGCCGGTGATTTCCGCGGTATTCGACCGGACGACCTGCGGCGAATTGCCCGCGCAAAGCCAGCCGTCGACGAGCATCAGTTCCATGTTGACCAGTTCGAGCAGCGCGGCGCGGTATTTCGTTTCCGGGTCATCGGCGTCGAGTCGTGAATTCGAAGTGAAAAAGAGTCCGTGGCATTCGTGGCCCATCGCCGTGCGGATTTGCATCCGGACGTGTTCTTCGCTGACGGCCGCCGGGGGGATTTCGCCGGTGCCGAACAGCCGCCACTGGTTGGCCATGGCTGCGGTCGGCTGCGTTTGAATCGTACACCAGTTGGGGGTTCCGGGCCTTGACCAGCCGACTTTCGCGCCGAGCCACGCATCGTAATCGTTCCATTCGAGCGACGAAAGAATCGGATCGCGGCCGATCAACAGGATATCGACCATCCGGCTGTAATCGCGGGTTCCGCTTTCCGCCGAACACAGCAGCGGGATACGGCGATACAAATCCGCCTCGCGTACGAGTTGCACACGTTTGGTTTTCTGCTCGACTTCGCCGAGCGTCAGATTCCGGCCGATGTCCCAAGCGAGAATCGGGTTGCGGTTTCTCGCGAAAATGCGGCCGATCACGCCAAGACCGCTGCCGTCGGCCCTGTTCTTTCCGTCGTCGGTCATGCCGGTGGTGTTGAGGAAATTGACGAACCTCTGCAAGGTATCGTCATCCGGCGGCGGACAAATCACCCAAAGGCCGAGCTCCCAGGCCTCTTCGAGCAGTGCTTCGGTCGGCGGCTGGGACAGCCAGATCGTATTGAACTGCATGCCGATGAGAAACGAGAGCGGTTCCCCCCGGTATTCGACGGCACGCACGCCGAAAGGCAAATTGCCGTTGATGGTCAGCATTTTCTGCTGTGCCGTGATCCGGCACCCATCGTGCGGTTTGCCGCGACTGATGCGATCCTCAAGAACATGCTGGGGGAATTCGCCTTCGTTCGTGGGCCGGAACATTCCGGGCTGGTCGGACAGCCGCGAGATCAACGGTGACGATTGTCCCAAACTCCCGACGCCGGCTCCGCCCGTACTTCCGGTACGCGTGACACTTTGTTCGTAGGAAGCCCGTGCGATGGGTTGATCCGGCGGCAATATGGTCGTTCGTCCCGGCGCTCCCGGAATCATGTCTCCCGCGGTATTTTGTCCGGCGTTTCCCGGTTGAAAAGCCGCATTTGCCCCATTTGAAAACGCATTGCCCCCGAATGCGGGCGGTCCCGTCGCCGGATCGTAGGGGTAAAACACGGCTCGGCTGTCGCCCGGCATGGTCAAGTCGGACGCCATGGGATTGAGCCGGTCGTTCCCCAGAGCATTGACGACTTGGCCGGGAACGTTGTGAGCAACGTTCGGTTTTTCCAAATACCCCGCCGTTTGCGTCGCTCCGATCCCGGTCGTGTTGTCCGAAACCATCATGATCGGGTTGTTCGGAATCCGCAGGCTTTGCGAGTTTGAACCGGGATTGAATCCCATGCCCGTTTGCCGGGCATACTCCCATTGCTTATTCCGGGTTTCGTCCAACAGTTCCTGCGGCACAAGGCGTTGCGTCGGATAATCATACGGGCCGATGGTGGGCAGTGGCGAGGTATTTCGCGAAAGCGTCCAATTTTCCCCGGCAACGGCGGTTGTTTCGACATTGGCGCTGACCCCGGTCGTGATGTCGCGATACAAGCCGATTTTGCGGAACAGCCACAAGACGTTTTTCGGATTGAAAAGCGGCTCGGACTCAAATTGTCGCCGGAGTTGCGGCGAAATGGTGGCAATGCCGCCTGCATGCAGATTGTCGAGCCAGATACGACTGTTTTTGCCCGAAGTATAACAGCACAAAATCAGCCGGCGTACATAAGCCTCCGAGGTGTCGATCGGGACGTTGAGTTCGAGTCGGAGCATTTTCGCCTGTTGTTCCAACTCATGCACATCACCCTTGACCCGGAGTTGTTGCCATTCACCGCGGTTGGTGTATTGATCGCCCGGCAAGAGCAGCGTGACCGGCTTGCCGTCTTTGGCCGTTGATTTCGGCAGCACGACTTCCAACGCACAAATCATGCCGGTTTCCTGCGAGCGGACCCATATCCCGGTGTTCAAATCTTCGATCAGGTAGGGCAGGAGTATCGGGTGACCGAGAAAATATATTCCCGGATTGACGAACTCGCACAGCCAGGTTTCACTTTTCCCGCTTATGGCGACGCCCGAAACCCGGGCAATCTCTGAAACCTTCCCGCCCGAATCAATGTAAAGCATTTCCCATGACGGTTGGTCCGAATCGAAACTTTCCTGCAAGACGTTTTCGCCGCCCCATTGCCCGAACGCGTCAGGAAGACAGGGGCAAAACCCAACCACCAGCACGACGCATAATGCGCGCAACGGCAAACATGTGTTCGCGCAACCGTACAGCCGATATACCCGTTTCGCCATGCCGCTTGTTTTTGCCATTTTTGCCAATATCCGCTTTTTGCATGATACTCCATGTAATCACGCAAACCACACCACAAGGAAATACTGCGTATCTTAGCAATTTTCGTCTTTTGGCAAAAGGGCATTTTAGACAAATGCGGCGGGAATACGGTCGTTTTCGTCGATCGCGGGGACGGCAAGGAGATTTTCCGAAGTGAAACGGTGAAAAAAAGAAAAATCCAAGCCAAAAAATTGACGTTTCCGGCGTGGACAGCCGGAAATGATCACCGAAGACGGCGGGGTCAACGACCGGGGCCTTGGGTTTGTCCCGCAACAGTCGCGGCGATACGTCCGCAATCAGTCCAGTTCGTCGTGTTCGCGGTAGACGGTTTCGAGGGCCTTGGTGTTGCGTTCGATGGCCAGTATGGTTGTCTGCGATTCGATCCCGTCGCTGCTGACCGCGACGACGGGGTAAACCTGGCGTTTTTCGGGCAGGTGAAATCGCACGGAAAAGCGACCGTCCGGCTGCAGGCGGATCGGTTCGTTTTTGATCGTCAGTTGCACGTCCGGCTGCGTTCTGCCGTAGATGACGACGTCCGCTTCAAGGTCGACCCGGACTGTTTCCAGCGGCTCGTTGCCGAATCGCGCGATCATCGTCGTAGGAATCGGCCGTTTGTGCCGCTCCTCGAATGTCTCGTTCAACTCACGACCGTCGTTTCCGGAAGCGCCGTTATGTTTGAAGCCGCGCTCGCTTTCCGGTGACAGGTCGCCCCAGTGACTGCCTGGCTGTACGGAATCGCCATGACCGTGATTCTCCGGCGTTTCGACGGTATTACTCGACGCGAGCGGAAAAAAACGCCCCTTGGCGGAAAGATAACCGATTTCAACGAAGAAACCGGCCGAGGGGCCTTGCACATCAATGTACCAGTTGTTGACGTTGCCCTGAAGACGGATGTCGCGCACATGAACGCGACGCTGCTTGCTGATGCCGTCGGAAACGATTTTGTTCAGCCGGAGGATCGCGGCGGCCGTGTGCCAGTGAACGCCCATCGCGGCCCGGGCTCGTTCAATCAGCTTGAGGTTAAGTTCCCAGAACGCGTGCAACCAATAGGAGTCACGGGCCATGAGCGCGAGTCGGTCCTTGTGTTCGCCGTCGAATATCCCCCCAAGTCCTCGATAGGTTGTCGGAGTGTCTTTCAGGCCGGTCATAAGGAAATCGGAGGAAACCAGCGCTGCCCGGTTTTCACGCAACGTTTCCGCGATGCTTTTCTGTTGTGCCGGGACTGAGGGTTTCGACGGAACCGCGGCCGCCTGTTTCATCTTGGAAACCTTTGTCGCGGACGGCTTTGCGACGGTCGGTTGCGACGACTTGACCGAAGCCTTGGACCCCCGATTTTCTTTTTTGGGAAGAGGGGTTGGCTTCGCAAGCGGCGTTTTTTTCGAAGTCAGCGAGGATTCGGGTTTTGCGGAAGATTTTTTTCCAGAAACCGCCGTTTTTCTAACCGTTGGCTTGGTTTTCGTTGTTTTTTTCGTGACCTGCGACGCCGCTACGCGAGAAGCCGATTTTTTGGGGAATATTTCTCGCGGTGATTTTTTTGCCGGTTTTGCGTTTTTTTTGGTTTTTGCATCATTCCCGGGTTTCGATGTTTTTCCAGTTTTTGTCGCAGTTTTCCCCGACGATGTTTTCGCTATTGCCGCCTTGCGAGCGACAGCACGGGCGTCTTTTTTGAGTGCGGAAATCAATTCGTCTTTGCGCAATCCTTGCCAGCCGCGCAAACCCCGTTTTTTGGCAAGTTCGGCAAGTTGCTTAACTGTCAACACATCAAGATGGGCAGGAATTATCACTTATGTGATCTCCTTTGGTATGTATTATGCGCATCGGCTGTCCCTGGTTCCCCTCCCAGGAAACTACACCGCATTCAATAAAACGATAACATATTTAGATAAAGGAACTTGCATCCGAGATGTTGTTTGTTTTGGCTTCGACCGATGCAAGATCGTTTATTATTGGCGGGAAAACAAAAAAGCTACCCTGTTATCATATATTGTACCCGTAAAATATTCAATAACCGTTTTTCAATTCCAGCATGTTTTGTAGATATAACAGAATTCCAGTTTTACTTTATTCAACTGATATATTTTTGTGACATAAACACTGTTCCATTAATCATTTCTGTTTTTATCAAGGTTGTGCGCAATACCACTTGACAGATGTTCCCCTTTGCATAGGATTTAGATATAATATTATTGATAATGTATTTTGTTGTTATAATGTTGTTATAAATTGGCGCTGCTGTCTCACCGCGTGCGGTAAAATAGTAAATCGAGAGGCCATGCGATGCCTGTTCCGGATTTTCGCCGGGCTCGTTCCGATGACGTCGAAGAGGATGGTCGCTCCCCATTGGCGATGGGATATGTTTGGGCCACGGTCATCACTTCGATGGCGATTGAAATGGCTTTGCCGATTTTGCTGGGGATTTATCTCGATTCCAAGCTGGGAACGGTTTGCCTTTTTTTGATTTTTGGCGTTTTTCTCGGTTTTTTTGCGATGATAGCAAATTTCATTAAGCTAATGAAATCAAAAGGCTTTCATCGCGGTGTCAATCCAAGGAAGAACGAAAAACAAGACAAAACAGGCAAATAAGCCGGTTTGGCAGCGAGCAGGTAGGTCTACCCAAGAGACGAATCAGTGTTAAGATATCCTCTAATTATATCGTTGTCCTGCTATATTGGGGGAATGATTTTGATTGGCCTGCTTGCGGGGCTTGGCGTCACTTTGATTTCGCCGAAAGAGTTTACTTGGGGTTCATTCGGAACCGCGTTTTCCGGCGTTTTCCTTGTGGGCCTGTTGTCCTTGGTACTTACGGGGCTGATCCGGAAAAAAATTTCCAACGACGTTGTCAATGTATTGACCGGAACAATTTTCCGCACGACGCTCATTGGTGGTTTCATCATTGTCGTCGTCGTGACCCAATCGAAAAACTTCGCGTTTTACATGCTGTGTTTTTCCGTTGTGTTTTATTTCGGGATGGTTTTCCTGAACGCCTGGCTGATTACGCCGGGTGGGCAAAAGCGTCGCGAAACGGTTTCAGACAGAGATTAGATTCATGGATATCCTGAATATTGAAGAAGTCTCCGAACATGTGAACGACGGTAATGCGTTTCATTTTCCGTTTCACCTGCCCGGCGAACTTCCCGAATGGCTGGTCAGGCTGGGCGTGAGCCGTTATGTCGTGATCGAACTGCTCGTGGCCGTCATCATGATCCTGCTGTTCGTTACGCTGGCCCGAAAAATTCGCGGCGGGAAAACCGTCAAGGGCCGTCTCTGGAACGCCTTGGAAATCACGCTCGTTTACATCCGTGACAACGTGGTTCGCCCCTCGATCGGCAAAAAGGAAGTCGCCGACCGCTATCTTCCTTATATCTGGACGCTGTTTTTCTTCGTGCTCGGCTGCAACCTCATGGGGCTCATTCCCTGCATGGGTTCGCCGACCGGTTCGCTTTCGCTGACCGCCGTGCTGGCCGTCTCGACCTTTCTCGTCGGCTGCTGTTCCGGCATGGTGAAATACGGGGCCGTCGGCTACTGGCTCGGCCAGGTTCCGCACGTCGACATTCCGCCCGCTCTCGCTTTCGTGATCAAACCGATGCTTTTTTTCATTGAAGTATTCGGATTACTCGTCAAGCACAGCGTGCTTGCCATACGACTTTTGGCAAATATGTTCGCCGGCCACACGGTCATCGCCGTGCTGATGGCCTTCATTTCGGGAACCGCCGCCTTCGGGGCGATCTGGTATCCCGTGACCATCGGCAGCGTCGGCTTTTGTATTTGCATGAATTTACTGGAGTTGCTTGTCGCCTTGATCCAGGCGTACATCATATCGTTTCTGTCCGCAATGTTTAT
>JAVBQX010000156.1:0-7456 GCA_031548645.1 Thermoguttaceae bacterium | reverse complement strand
CAGTTCGACATTCCGATCATCCCGGTCGTCGCGCCGACGAAGGAATCGGGCGTCGACTTGAATGACGTGCTGAGCTCGAAGGTCGTGTACACGGAAAACGGCGTCGCGATCAACAGCGGCAAATACGACGGGCTGCCGACCGCGGAGTTCAAGCAAAAAATCACCGCCGATCTTGCCGCCGAAGGTTTGGGGCGCGAGGCCGTCAATTACAAATTGCGTGACTGGCTGTTCAGCCGCCAGCATTTTTGGGGCGAACCGTTCCCGATCCTGCACGAACTCGACGCCGCCGGAAAGCCGAACGGCCGCATTCGCGCGCTCAAACCGGAAGATTTGCCGGTCGATTTGCCGAAGGAAATCGCGTTCGACGCCAAACACAATTCGCCGGAACCGCCGCTCGAAAAGGCCCCCGAAAGCTGGCTCTACGTGACGCTTGACGGCAAACGCTACAAGCGCGAAACGAACACCATGCCGCAATGGGCCGGTTCGTGCTGGTATTATTTGCGGTTCATCGACCCGAAAAACGACAATGCGTTCATTGATCCTGAACTCGAAAAAGCGTGGATGCCGGTCGATTTGTACGTCGGCGGCGCCGAACACGCGGTGCTGCATTTGCTCTACGCGCGATTCTGGCACAAGGTGCTCTTTGACCGCGGTTATCTTTCGATGCCGGAACCGTTCCAAAAACTCGTCAACCAGGGCATGATCCTCGGCGAGATGGAATTTACTTCGTTTCAAACCGCCGCCGGCAAATGGGTCAACGCGAAAGAGGTGGAAACCAACGGCAACGATTCGACGCACAAGAAAACGAAGGAACCGCTCACCGCCGTCAAGCTCGACATTTCGCAGCTCGAAAAGAAAGGCGAAGGTTTCGTTCTCAAGGAAGACCCGTCGATTGCCGTCGACAACCGTTCGTTCAAAATGTCGAAAAGTCGCGGGAACGTGGTCAACCCGGATGACGTGGTGCGCGATTACGGGGCCGATTCGCTGCGGCTTTACGAGATGTTCATGGGCCCGCTCGAAGCGGTCAAGCCGTGGTCGATGGACGGCGTGAGCGGCGTGCGAGGTTTTCTCGACCGCGTTTGGCGCATGATGGTTTCGACCGAACACGAAGAGCAAATCGCGCTGAACGACGCCGTGCAAGACATCGAACCGACCGCGGAACAGAATCGCGTGCTTCACAAAACGATCAAGGGGGTGACGCACGACATCGACAACATGCTGTTCAACACCGCGATTGCGAAAATGATGGAATTCACCAATTATTTCATGAAACAGCCGGCGCGTCCGGAGTCGGCGATGCGACAATTCCTGCTTTTGCTCGCCCCGTTCGCGCCGCACATCGCCGAAGAACTCTGGCAACTGCTCGGCGGTCAAAAAACGCTCGCCTACGAATCGTGGCCGACGTTTGACGAAACGCTGATCAAGGAGGACACGCTGACGATCCCCGTGCAGGTGAACGGCAAGATGCGAAGCAAGATCGACGTCCCCGCCGACCTGGACGCCGCCCAAACCGAAGCCGCCGCGAAAGCCGACCCGAAAGTCGCCGAATCGCTCGCGGGCAAAACGATCGTGAAAGCGGTCGTCGTGCCGGGGCGGATGGTGAACTTTGTGGTAAAATGACGTTTGTTGTTTATCGACGAATTTTTTATCGCCGGATGAAATTCGGCGCGTCATGTTCTTGACTGTTTCAAATTCAAACGAAAGGAAAAGGCCATGATAAAAACTCCGGTGTCATATCGCTTTCATCGTCTGATGATCTTCGGTATCATCTTGACGTTTCCAACCACCGTGATGTCGCAATTCCATTTTGCCGCTTCGGACTCTGATGAAGTCCTTATGGCGGACGTGACGCAACCGGTCATCAGGGAAGTCTTGAAAATTTCTTCTTCATCTCCTCGTTCGGCGGAAGAGATGGCCTTGGTCTATCTTAATGTCGGCGAAATTTTGAGCGATCTGGAAGAAGGCGCCAAAGCCCGGGCGTTTTATCGAATGGCGCTCCAGCTCGTCAAGGAAAGCAAGAAAGCCGGCGCCTACAAAAAAATTTCCGATCTTTTCAGGGAGATCAATGAGCACGATGAAGCGTTTACATACAGGAACAAATCCCAAAAGACGGAAATGTCAACGCCCACGAAGTTTCTGGTCATTAAAAAATTCCTGAATCACGACGCCCCCCTGACGAGTGCGTTTGATGAATACTTCGACTTGTTCGCCCCCGAGGAATATCCTTACCTCATCAAAAAAGCGGTCGACCGGGATTTCAAGGAAAAAAACTTCAGGGCCGTGGTCGATGTCGTCAACGGTTTCCGGCAAAAGCTGCCGAAATTGCAGGAGGAACAATGCGACCAAATCATTCGCGATTATATCGTCGCATCGCAATCCGCCCGTCTATACGATGACGCCGTCGCCATGGTGATGTGCATCGATAACGAACAAAAACGCAAACATGAGATGCAGACTCTTGAAGTCGGTGACATGAAATACGTCGCGGAACAACTGGATTGGGCGGTTTCCGTTGTGCGTGATCGTGAGTATGTCAAGCAATATATCCCCGAGTTTCGAAAACGATACCCGAAACAAACGCTTGAGACGTTTGATCAGTGGTTTCACCATATTTTCAATGATCATTTGGCGAGGCAGGAGAATATTGAAAATCCGACCTCGCGTTTTTGGTGTTTGTATTATCTCGTCAAATGGGCTTATTTGTTGAAAGAACCGGAACAGGCACGACAACTGTCGCAAGAATCGCTTGCCCTGGCGCGAAAGATTCAGCCATCCGATGAGTTGTCGCGCATGCCGTCACTTGGATTTGGCGCATTGGGAACGATATGCGTTGAAAACAGCGACTTTGACACGCTCAAGGAAATCATCGCCGAATTGGAAAAATCGGCGCCGGAAGTCAAAGACGCCGAAACAAGGTCCCTGCTTGATGAATATCTCAAAACGTTTTATCGAGCGATCGATGAACCGGAACAAATCGAACGCATTTTGAGCGACGATGAAATGAGAATGGTCTATCGCCTTGCGGGAAAGGAAAAATATGATCAGGCCCTTGTCGTGATCAACGAAAACACCGCACGCCTTGCCGACCGCATTGAAATGTTGGGCATCGTCATTGATTCCCTGAATAAAAGCGGGGACAAGACGACCGCAAGCCGCCATGCCGGAACGTTCTTCGAGTGGTTCGACCGACTTAAGGAAAAAGTGGCCGAAAATCCGCTTGAAGACAGACAATACCGGTTTGCTTCAAGTTCCGAATGGTCTCAATATCTTACTATGACGGAAGCCTTTTCACATGAATTGGTTGAAAAATGCAGACGTCACGGTGACAATCTGTTCGCTTGGGAACTGGGCAAAGAACTATACTACAATTCGACCAGCCATGAGAGCGACTATTCGCAAACGAACCGCCAAATCATATTTTTGATCAATCGAAAGAGCGAGGCGGGTGATTTTGAAAAAGTCATTCTGCTGTCCGAAGGACAACCTGAATTGCTCGGAAGGGTCATTTGTGAAATGTGTCGTCAAGGGCGACAGGAAGAGGCGGACAAGCTCATTGACCAAGGTTTGGAAAGCGTGGCGGCAAACGGCAAAATTGCCCACGAAATGATCGTGGCACTTGTCGCCTGCCGGCGTTATGAACAGGCCGTTCAACTCGTTCGGCAAGCATCTCGTGAAGAAGCCGACGTGAAGAGAACAGATGGTCAGCCCAATCGCAACGCGTTCATGATGCTGGTAAAGGCGATGTTCATCTTTGCGGAAGAAAAACGCCTTCTCGATATATTGGACCATTGGCCCGACGAATTGGAAAAGGTCAACGCCATTCATTCGTTCATTACCTGGAAAGAGGCGGGGAATTGTCCTGAACTCGAATTGTCCGATGAACGAATCGAATCGTGGAAAAACGCTCTGGTCTCTTTTGCCCGGCAGGAGAAAAGCCATCCCAGCCTGAAAACCAAACACAACCTGCTGATCGCCCGGGATTTGATCAGGCTTGAAAAAAAACGGGAAGCGACCGAACTGCTTTCCGAGGCTCTGGAACTTGTTCTCCAGGAAAAAAACAATCCGAAATTTCCACAGCAAGTTGAGAGTAAAATTGAAACCGTCAAAAAAATCGGGACGATGTTGGCGGAAACTTCGGAATGTGTTATGGCCGAAAAGGCCTTTCTCGAAGTTTTGGAAATCTGTCAGGCCGCCGAAAATGCCAATTTTCTCAATCGAATGAAAATCGCCAATGGCATCCTGAAAGCGTATTCCGCTGGTTTGCGTGAGGAAAAATTCGACGACCCTTCGCTCAAAAGCGAGTACATGACCCGTTCCTACAATGAAAACACCGTTTTTTCACCACAATATCTTTCATTAACGGAAAAATAATGTGGTGGCGATTAATAATGAACAACACATGCGACGCTGCTGCGCCAATGTGGTGGGTTACGCAAAAAACGATGTTTTTCGCTATTGGCGAAGCAAGCAGCGCTTGTAGCGCGGTACATTTTTTATCGCCACCACAATATACCATAGCCAATTGAAATTTCACTTGAAGCCGTCCGTTCGTCCGGATGGGTGCAAAACTCAGAGGATCCGGTGTGAAGCGGCTTTGTCTCCAGCATCACATGCGACGGTCAATGAATTCTTGAAACGTCAATATCAGTATTGTACCCGAACGGTAAAATAGCCGTTCCCGTGGCGGAGTTTGTCGCGGTATTCCGCTTTATGGCTTTCACTCGTGAACAGTGGTTGACCGTAACCGAGCGTTGCCGTGACGTATCGGCTCCAGGCCATGTTCAGGCCTGCCCCGACGGAGAACAGGAAATCCGAGGATGACGTGTTCACCGGCCGATCACGATAAAACACGCCACCCTGGTCGAAAAATCCGAACGCTTCGACGCGTCCCTTATTGCAGAAATCGAAGAGATGGCGGCGTCCCTCGAAATTGAGATAATACCCGGAATCACCGGTCATCAAGCCTTCCGTGACACCCCGGACCGTGGCCATTCCGCCGATCTGGAAAATGCGGCTTTGCGACAGCGGCGTCAAGGCCCACTGAGCGTTGGCCTTTGCGAGGAAAGTCCAGCATTTGTTCGGATACCAGATTTTGGTCAAAGAGGATTGGAGGATATGGAAGTGATCGTACTCATAGTCACTAAAAAGCGGATTTCCCGCCTGCCCGCCGTTTCCCATTTGCCAACCGATCGAAAACAGCCGCACGGATTTTTTCGTGCGATAGAGATCGGAAAGACCGATGGTGTAGCCGGTCAGCTTCTCACGATAATTGAGGTATCCGTCGAACAACGTATTCGATTCATAATTTTCCACCGTTAACGACACGTCCGTTTTTCGGTTTTCCGAGTTGTAAATCAGCTGCCGCACACCGGGGCGATAGCGTCTTGACATGCCAGTGATGTTCAAACTGGCGAACGGTCCGTAGATCGTCTGTGGCGTACCATAGTCATAGCTCATTTCAAACGACGTTCCGAAACTCGTGATCGGGACGTCGCCGAACATCGTCAGATAGGACGTTCCTTCCGTTTCATCGTAGGAAGCAAAGAACGATTCGTCGGCGCCGAAAATGTCCTGGAGCTGCACAAAGGCCCCGTTCCTGATTTTGCCGGAGGATTCCCTGCCGGAATTATCGACGTAATACCCGCCGGAAATCGGTTGCGGCGCGACAGCGGTCAGTTTCACGTTGCTGCTTCCCAATGTTTCACCGGGTTCGAGTTCCGCGACGAGCTGTGTTCGGTATTTTCGGTTGAATCTCAGGATTTCCTCTTCCAACGCCTGCGTGTTCAGGACGCTTCCCTGCGGATAGTAAAAATTTTTCCGCACGAAGCAATCCCCGAACGGACGTCGAATGGGTACAAGTTCATTTTGCCGTTCCAGGATGGGCAACGGCTGACGTTTATGGGTGACGGTGACCTGGCCGACTTTCCCTTCGATGATTTGAATGTGCAAAACGCCGTTTTCGACATCCTGCACGGGAAGCACGGCGCGACCGACGACATGGCGGGCGTCAAAAAGAGCGTCGATTTCCGTGAGGATCATGTAAAGATCGCGGAGGCTGACTTGCTGCATCCCGATATATCGATTGGCGATGGCGTCGAGTTCGTGTTGCGGGATGGACCTCGGCAACTGATCAAAAATGATTTGATTCAATTGAAATACCTTCTCGTCGGACTTGTCATCCAACAGGGGCGGCGGAAGTTGCGGCGAACTGATTGTAAGTCCTGAAGGTTGTTCGTGAAATTGCCGAATTTCCTGTTCGATCCTGTAATTGTTCCAGAGGTTGTCGCGGTGAACCGCTTCCGAACCGGCTGTTGTCGGCGTCTGCGCACGTAGATCAGCGCAAAATACAAAAACGCTTGTCATAACGAAAGTTACAAGTAGTTTTCTTCGTGTCATCATTGTAGGCATCCCTGTCATTGTAAAGAAGAGTGGTTACAAATTTGTTACGAGCTACAAATTTGTAATGAAATGATATTCTTTTTTTTCCATAAAATGGACGATCCGGATATATTTATCATTTACATGCGTATCTTTTGTACTGTATAATGCAGAAAATAGTTTTGATTAGAGAAAATACTTTCGTGCAATGATTTCAAATGGAAATTATTGCGTTACTGTCATGACCGCACTTTTGCTTGTGGCATGATTTTTTGCCGGAAAGCTCCCACCTTATTTTCCGAGTACAAAGTGTCAAAAAGAGTTGGTTTGGCGCTGCTTTCATTTTCCTGTTGAGAACTTGCCACTCCAAATGATCCAAAGCGCTTTTTAATAAATTCCATCGTAGACGATATTCTCAGGAAGAGTCTATCATTTTTCTTTTCCGCTTCAGAAACGGAAGAGAATTCGGCCGTAATCGCGTCCTTGGAACAACCGGGATTTGGCAGAATGGCTAAAATTTTCAGAGTGTAACGCAATAATCCCCACAAGGTTATTTTCGATAAATATTTATCGACAAACATATTGATTCTGCAGATTGGAAAAACAAATCATGAAAAGGTCAGACATATCCTTACCTTCACGCGTCATTTCCGTGATTCTCCCGGCATTATTTTTTTCCCTGTCATTTTTACAGGCTCCGAAAACAGGTTTACCTCTTCTCTATGCTCAATCCCAGGCACCTCCAAGCGCCGCATCGCTTGATCCGGCAATCACCGCGGCGATGACGGAAGCGGCGCAAACCTTTGAACAGTCTGACTTTCCCGGCGCGTTGGAGTCGCTCAAAAAGCTTTATGCGGAACATCCAAACCTCGCCCCCCCGCAAATCGTCATGGCGCAATGGTATGCCCAATCGAACCTCGGTGAAGCGGTTCGCGCGTCGCTTGAAATGGCCACGGAGGAAACGCCGAACGACCCCGAAGCGTATCTCCTGCTCGGTGAAATCCTGCTTCGCCAGAATTACGTCACCGCCGCGGAAGCAATGTTGAAAACGGCGGAGTCGCGACTGAACGAATACACG
>JAVBQX010000161.1:0-20745 GCA_031548645.1 Thermoguttaceae bacterium | reverse complement strand
AAAAAATCAACAGTCATCAAAGAGACTTTGACAAGTGACAATAGAACGTGCCTCGAAAGGAGTAGTGTGTTGAAACCAACAAGAAAAAAACCGTCAGGCCTCCTTGCCGTCGCGTTGGGAATCACGACGGCGGTTGCCTCTATGGGGCTTTTGTCGGAGCATTCGCCGGCATTTGCCCAGAACTACGCGCAGCCGAACGTCCCGGTTCCGGCTGTCAATCAACCCATGATGCAAAACGCCGCTCCCGTCATGCAGCAACAGGCGGCACCGGCGACCAACCCGGCGGCGCTGTTGCAGGAAAACAACCGTCTCATGGTCGCCGCACGAACCGCGCTGGCCGGGGGCGATGTCGTCACGGCGGAACAGCATCTCCAACGGGCGGCGTCATTGAACGCACCCTACTCGGAGCGGGACGACCGCCCGGAATATGTCAAGCCGCTGATTGACGGGCATAAAAACTGGCTCATGAGCCAGAAAACCCATGGCAACACCGAACAGGTGCGTCGCATGAGGGCGGAAAACCTCGCCTACCAGGCGGAAGGATTCTACCTGCACAACCAACTCGACGTGGCCGAAAAACTGGCCCAGGACGCCATCGCCCAGAGCGTCGGTGCCAGCGTCGATATGGTCAACAAACAGCGTGACCCGCAGTCGATTCTGAAACGGATCTACGATGCGAAGGTCGTGCGGGCCGCTGAAAACAACACGCTGGGAACGCCGGCAGGTCCGACCGTATTATCCGGAGCGGTGCTGAAACAGGCCCAGGATATGCAGACGTATCTGGAACAGGCACGCCAGCTTTTGAACGCCGGACGAATCGCCGAAGCGGAAAAAATCGGCCAGCAACTGGTATCGATGAACGTTCCGGACGCCGCGTTCGAAACGGTCGGCGACAACCCCACGAAGCTGATGGTCGACATTTCGAAAACGCGTTACCAGATGACCCAGCCCACGATGGGCGGCATCCAGCAGCCGACCTACAGTTCGAATTTGGACGCTTCACGCAACATTCCCGTGCAGGCCGTCACGCCGAGCACCGTGCCGGGCGGCGTACCCGCGACGTCGATGCCGACCGCGGCACCGGCCGGTCGCGCTCCGGCGGGTCAGGTCGGGGACATATCGCGCCAGGCGTCGGAACATGAAGTCGCCGCCGAAGTGCAACGGCAGATCACGCGCTCGCAGCAGTTGATGTCGGAACAGATTCCGAAAATGAACGATGCGATCACCAACCTGCAGGAAACGCGCACGAAGATCGAAGCGGCGGAAATTTCGCCCGACATGAAGCGCAGCCTCATCACGCGGGTCGACCGCGAACTGGGCCAGATGGAGGAATTCCGGGCCAAGCACGGTTCGGCCATCGAAATGGCGCAGAACAACGCGAACGTTTACGAGGCCCGCGCGAAGGAACAGGAGGAACGTTCCTACGTCGAGATGAAGCTCAAGGAATTCAACGAGGAATACAACCAGCTTTATAAGCAGGAACGCTATGAGGAAGCCATGGCCGTCGTCGAGAAGGCCCGGGCCATCGCGCCGAATCATATCTTGATCGCCCAGATGGATAACCAGTCCACAATGGCCTACCGTCAGAAGTCGATGAGCGACATGCGAGACCTGAAGAGCCAGAAGATTTGGGAGCAATTCAGGGATCAGGAATATGCATCCATTCCTCTGGTCAACGACGTAACCCCGTTGGTCGGGCCGGATTCCAGTACTTGGAATAGCATCGCAAAACGTGCCAGCATCGGCACGATCGGCGCCGAGCAGACCGAAGCGGAGATGAAAATCTACCAGGCCCTGGAAAAGCTGATCACGCTCAACACGAACGGCCAGCAGCCGTTGCGCGCGGTCGTGCAACGCCTGATGGACGAAACCGGGATCAACATCGTCGTCGACGACCAGGCGCTCACGGACCAGAATCTGGGTGCGAGCAGCGACCAGATGGTTTCGCTGGACAACCGGTATGAAATCAAACTGAAGAGCGCTTTGAACCTCCTGCTCGGTCCGGTCGGACTGGCTTACACGGTGCGCGATGAGTCGTTGCTCATCACCACGCCGAATCGTACCCGGTCGGCCCTGAAATACAAAGCCTATTACGTCGGCGACTTGGTCATTGAGCGCAAGGACAACCGCAGATACCGTCCGAGAACCCCCATGGAACGTTACAAGCAGGCGATGGATATCGCCCTCGGACGCAGCACGGGTTTCGGCGTCAACAACATGATGGGTGCGCCCGTCCAAATGGTTTCGATGCAAAGCGGTTTGAGGGAGCAGTCGGGCATGAGCAAGATTCCGTCACCCATTTTGGCACAAGCCATGGACAGCGGTTATCGTCCCGGCGGTTCCGGCAACTTCGGCGGCTTTGGCAATAGCGGCTATGGCAACAGTGGTTCCGGCAACAGCGGCTATGGCAATGGCGCTTACGGTTCCGCGGGCGGCGGCGCCGACTTCGGCGAACTGATCAGCCTGATCCAGGAAACCATCGACCCGCAAAGCTGGGGGCAAGGTACAAGCGGAACGGGTGGCCGGAGAGGCGGCACCACCGGCGGCGCCACCATGGGCGGTCTTGATGGCAGCACCACGGAAACCGAAGAAGGCGAAGCGACGATCCGGGAATTTTACAACACCCTGACACTCATCATCCGTCAGACGGAAGATAACCACCAGCAGATCGCCGATTTGCTCAAACAGCTCCGCAAGATGAACGACATCCAGATCACGATCGAAGTTCGCTTCATCACGATCAAGGACGACTTCTTCGAATCCATCGGGATCGACTTTGACATGAATTTCCGCAACTCGCAGGGCAGCAAGTATGCCGGTTTGAATTCGGGCACCACGACGGACACGGGAACAACCGGCACGGACACCAACGGAACGTCGACGAATACGAATTCGGACGCGTTCACCAAGGCGGTGAAAGCCTCCAAAATGATCGCCGGTCTGAGTAGCGCGGATCCCACGACGGCCCCGAATTTCTCAAAGGACCTCGGCGTGGGCTTCAACCAGAACAGTTACGGTCTTACCATACCGTCGTTCGGCGGATATGACGCTTCGGCGGGGGCTTCCCTCGGCTTTGCCATCCTGAGCGACATCGAGACCTACTTTTTCATCAGTGCCGCGCAGGGGGACAGTCGGAGCAACGTGCTCCAGGCCCCGAAGGTGACCTTGATCAACGGGCAATACGGCACCGTGAGCGACTTGACGGATCGTCCTTTCGTGATGAGCGTCGTCCCGGTCGTGGGCGACTTCGCGGTGGCCCAGCAGCCGGTGATCGAAATCCTCCAGGAAGGCACCGAGCTTTCGGTCCAGGGCGTGGTCAGCAGCGACAGACGTTATGTCCGCATGAACTTGAATCCGTGGTTTTCAACGATCGGCGATACGGTTCCGTCCTTCAGTTTTGACGGCTCGACCACGATTTCCGGTTCGGAATCCTCGGGCACGAGTTCGGGAACCAGTTCGACGAGTGAAACCTCCACGAGCGGGTCCATGGTCCAGCAACCGCTGTACACCGAATTCAGCGTCGAAACTTCGGTCAGCGTTCCCGACGGCGGCACGATCCTGCTCGGCGGCGTCAAGCGCCTGAGCGAAGGCCGCAAGGAATTCGGCACGCCGATGATCAACAAGATTCCCTACCTGAAACGGCTGTTCTCGAACACCGCGGTCGGTCGGGAAACCCAAAGCATGATGATGATGGTCACCCCGCACATCATCATCCAGGAAGAGTACGAGCAATCAATGAGCTCCTCATTGGAAACCCATTGAATGCGTCAAGCACCGTCTCCGGCAGAGGTGTGAAAAACCTCCCGCCGGGGACGCCCTGCCCCTCCGGGCGGCGAACAAAACGACCGCGGGTCGGGAAAACGTTCTTATGTCAGAACTTCGGATGTTCCGAAAACTCCTTTGAAAACGGCCATGTCTTCCCTGCATGGTCGTTTTTTGCGTTTCTTGAGACTGAACGAACGACAAATCACACCAGTTTGGCCAGTTCGGCGATTTTTGACCGACGGTGGCAATTTTTTTGAAAATGCTTTACAATGATTTTTCAATCGCAATATTGCGTCGGCGGCAAAATAAAATTCCACCCATCACCCGGAGTCGACACACGATGTCATATCATATATGTAAAGAGGTTTCACTTGGTCTGCTTGCGGCGTTCTTTGTTATCGCGGGAATTCGCCCGGTTTCGGCGGAAACGTACCCGAAACTCGGGGAGCCGATCGCAAAATTCAATCTCTGGCACGAAGCGGCGCCGGGCGAGAGGGGGGACATTCCCGACGAGGCGGTGACGCCCCCGGCGAATGCGAACGACGTTTTGCGCATCTCGAACGTCAGCGTGCCGACGATGACGATTTATGCCCCACCAAAGGAAAGGGCCAATGGTGCCTGCGTCATGATCTGTCCCGGCGGCGGTTACAATATTTTGGCCTATGAACACGAAGGAACGGAAATCGCGGAATATTTCAATTCGATCGGCGTGACGGCGGCGGTGTTGAAATACCGCGTCCCAAGACGGGAAGGCCTCGAAAAACACCTCCCGGCGTTGCAGGACGCCCAACGGGGAATCCGGTTGCTGCGTTCCCAGGCGAAGGAATGGGGCGTCGACCCGAATCGGATCGGCGCACTCGGTTTTTCTGCCGGGGGACACCTGACGATGATGACGGCGACGCATTTCGACGAGCCGACCTACGAGCCGGTCGACGAACTGGACGAGGTCAGCGCGCGACCGGATTTCGTCATGCCGATTTATCCGGCCTACATGATGACCGATGAAAAGGAAACGAAAGCCGCGACCGGCCTTGATGCCGACATGACGATTCGCAAGGACATGCCGCCGGTGTTCATTTCGGTGACCGATGACGATGCGAATCGCGCCGCGGCCGCCGCCAGGGTTTACATCGCGATGAAAGAACTCGGCGTGCCCTGCGAGTTGCACATTTTCGTCAAGGGCGGACACGGTTACGGACTGCGGGAAGATCGCGGTCGTCACGCCGCTTGGGACGCCCTGCTCACCGGCTGGCTCAAGGACATCGGGATGGTCAAATAGATGCTCAATGTTTGCGACCGACGATGGGGCGGCAGATGGCCGTGCTGGCGTATTTTTGCTCGTCCGGCGTAACGAAGAATTTCGCGTCCGCCGATGCGTAATACCGTTTGTCCGTCGAGGTGAGCATATCGTGGATTTCCTGCAATTCCGATGCGAGTGGAACCAACTCGCCCGTCCCTTCCTCCTTGATCATGCCGACGAGCTGCTCAACCATCTCACCGGAAGGCAGCGGCAAATGCGCGGTCGGCGGCAGTTCATTGACGAACAAAGCATCCGCCCGCCACTCCTGCGCATGGGGAGGAGAGAATTTCACATCGGCGTTCAACGTCGGCTCTTCGGCAACAAATCGATTATCGGTGCTGTTTTCTTTATTTTCCGACAAGTTGATCTCGGAAATTTGGCCATCGTTGTCGCCGACAACTTGATATTCGTTTAAATTCGGGTCGGACAGTATTTCCTGCGTTTCCAAAAGGCTTCTGGACTGTTGTAAGTTTTTTTGTGTCAATTGGTTGCGCGCAATTTCCCCGTGCCGTATGGCAATCCATACGCCAATACCCAGTGAAATATAATTGGAAATTATGAATACAACGTAAATCATTAACATGTAATAAGTTACAGATCACTTGCATCAGCAGGCAGGGACTGCTCTAAACGGCTCTTTTGCCGCAACTTGACAAAATATCTTTATAACGTACATCATGTTTTGCGTTGATCCGAGAAATATCACAGCGTTCGTATAAAATATTTCTCCGAAGAAAGAAATGTGTTCTGTATTTATTGTCTGCAATTTTTCCTTTTTTATTGCTCATAAGTGCAATTCCCAAGCTAGATTATAAGTGTAAAGGAGAATTTTTCCGGAAAAGGAAAAAAGTACAAGAAAAAGTTTGCTCGCCAAACTTGTTCAAACGCCTCCGATATCCTGCCAAAGAACCGACACGGATTCCAGATCGGTGAAGAAATGGGGTAATCCGCAGGAATCGGGTGCCATTTGTGGGAGAGGTTAGGTCACGTGATAGCAAATCCTGGAGCAAAAGAACGGATACAAGACGCCGCCCGTCTTCTGGAACAGCAGCGGTTCGAGGAGGCGATCACCGTTTTGCGAATGCCGGAAAGAAACAAGGTCATGCCGTTGGAATCCGTCGAAATCCTTTTCAGTCGCGCAACGGCCCTTCAGGGACTTGATCGTCTCGAAGAGGCGCTCGAAAATTATGCGCGCTTGTTGGAGATTTCACCGAACGAACCGATCGTGCATTACAATTGCGGCTGCCTGCTCCGCAAACTGGAACGCTTTGAGCCGGCCCTTTCCGCATTCAGCAGGGCGATTGAACTCAAACCCGATTACGCCTACGCCCTTTACAATCGCGGCAACCTGCGTCGCCAGCTCGGTCGCGATTCGGAAGCGTTCGACGATTACACCCGCGCCATCGAATTCGAACCGGACGACGCCGATTTCTACGTCGCCCGCGGGTCCGTTTATGCCGACATGCGCCAACTTGACGAGGCCCTGCAGGATTACGACCACGCATTGCATCTTGCGCCAAATCATATCATGGCGCATGGCAACCGTGGCAATATTCTCGAAATCATGGGCCGTTTCGACGAAGCGGTCGACGAATACGACAAGGTCGTCGAATTGGATTCGCAGGACTACCGGGCCTACCTGAACCGCGGCTACATCCATTTCAAGCGGGAAAATTACGAGGAAGCCCTGCACGATTATTCGATGGTCACGTCGCTTCGCCCGGGAAACGCCAAGGGATTCGCCAATCGCGGCATGGTGCAGATGAAGAAGCAGTACCTGAAACTGGCCCTGACCGACTTCGACGAAGCGATCCGCCTGGCTCCCATGGAACCCGATTACCTGATCCGGCGAAGCCAGATCAAATCGTCGCTCGGCGATTGGCTCAGCGCGCTGGACGACATCAACCGGTCGATCAAATTGAACCCGCACCTGTGGGAAGCCTATTACCAATCCGGCATCATCAACGCGATGCTCAACCGGCTGGACAAGGCGATTGAAGCCTATACGAAAATGGTCGAAATTCACCCCGGTTACGCGAGCGGATATTGCTATCGCGGCGTCGCCTACGCCAAACAGGGCAAGGTGATTGAAGCCCTGGCCGATTACGACCGGGCCTTGGAACTGAACCCGCAGCATGTGGCCGCCTACCTGAACCGCGGAATCATTTACCGGCTGCTCGGTCGTTCCGACGAGAGCATTTCCGACCTGACCCGTGCGATCGAACTTGATCCGGGCAACAGTTCCGCCTACAGGAACCGTGGGTTGGTTTTCGCCTCGCTGGAGCGTACGCATGAAGCCGCGGAAGATCACGCCAAGGCGGATCAGCTCGAAAAGCAACACGCACGATACGGTCATGCGGCCGGTTGATACGGAAACGATCAGCAGTCTTTGCCGCAGTTGCGGATATCGACGAAATGCCCGGCAATCGCAGCCCCGACGGCCATCGCGGGCGAAACGAGGTGCGTGCGGGCGCCCTTGCCCATGCGACCTTCGAAATTGCGGTTGCTCGTTCCGGCGCAGCGTTCGCCCGGGTTGAGGCGATCGGGGTTCATCGCCAAACACATGCTGCAACCCGGTTCGCGCCATTCGAAACCGGCTTCGAGAAAAATTTTGTCGAGCCCTTCCGCTTCCGCCTGACGTTTGACCGGTCCGCTGCCCGGCACGACGATGGCCGTGACCGTCGGCGCGACTTTTTTCCCTTTCGCCAATGCAAACCGCACGATTTCAGCCGCTTTTCGCAGGTCTTCGATGCGCCCGTTGGTGCAGGAACCGATAAAAACGTGATCGACCGCGATTTCGGTCATCGGCATGCCCGGCTTCAGACCCATGTATTCGAGGGCCGATTCGACCATCTTCCGCTCGATCGGATCGGCATAATCTTCCGGTCGCGGCACGTTGCCGTTGATGCCGGTCACCAAACCGGGCGTCGTACCCCAAGTCACCTGCGGTTCGACGTCGTCCGCGTTGATCGTCATTTCACGGTCGAAATTCGCGCCCTCATCGGTGGGCAGTTGCTTCCAACGTTCCAGTGCCGCGTCCCATTCGGCGCCTTGCGGGGCGTGTTTCCGACCCTTCAAATAGGCAAATGTCGTTTCGTCGGGCGCGATCATGCCGGAACGCGCGCCGGCCTCAATCGTCATGTTGCACACGGTCATGCGTTCCTCCATCGTCAGGCCGCGAATAACCGGCCCGGCGTATTCGATGCAATAGCCCGTGCCGCCCTGGGTCGTGATTTTTCCGATGATATACAGGATCAGGTCTTTCGCCGACACGCCCTGATGCAACTTGCCGTCAACCGTGATGCGGAAGGTTTTCGGCGGCTTCTGGCGGAGTGTTTGCGTCGCGAAAACGTGTTCGACTTCGCTCGTCCCGATCCCGAACGCCAAAGCCCCGAACGCCCCGTGCGTGGCCGTGTGGCTGTCGCCGCAGACGATGGTCATGCCGGGCTGCGTGTAGCCCTGTTCCGGCCCGACGACATGAATGACGCCCTGGTCGGGGTCGTCGATATCGTACAAACGGAAACCGAAATCCTTCGCGTTTTGGCGAAGCGTTTCGATCTGCTGCCGCGCGATCGGGTCTTCGATCGGCTTCGTGCGGTCGGTCGTCGGCACGTCATGATCCTGCACGCCGACGACGCGGTCCGCGTGACGCAGTTTCCTGCCGGCCAGCCGCAATCCCTCGAACGCCTGTGGGCTGGTCACCTCGTGACAAAGCTGCAAATCGATATACAGGAGCGTGTCCCCGGCGGGATCGACGCTGACGACATGGTCGTCCCAGATTTTTTGGAACATCGTGCGCGGCGTGCTGTTTGACATGATTTTTTCGATTCGTGAAATGGTGTTACGGGTGATTCGATCCCATCGGCAAACGGGCGGCGGTCACGGCGAGAGCGCCCTACCTTTGAATTATCCCGTCATGGGGCGGCGTGTCAACTCATATGTGAATGACGACAAGCTCGCGATATAAAAAAAGGAGGCTTTCGCCTCCTTGGGTATTGCTCTGATCCGGAAAAACGGGTTTATTTGTCGGCGGAAACGACCGGGACGACCCAGACCTTGATTTCGCTTTCGATGTCGTGCCCGAGGTAAACGCGGACCGTATACAGGCCGAGTTCCTTGAGCGGACCGGTCAGTTTGATCTGGTTCGGTTCCAGTACGAGGTTGTCGACGCGAAGCGCCTTGACGATTTCTTCCGGGCCGACCGAACCGTACAAATGGCCTTCTTCGTTGGCGTTCGCTTCGATCGAAATGCTCTTGTCCCGCAATTCCTTGGCCAAGGCTTGCAGACCTACGAGCCGCTGTTTGCGAATTTCTGCCAGTTTGGCTTTGTGTTTTTCGACCATGCGGCGATGATGTTCGGTCGCAATGGTGGCCAAACCCTGCGGAATGAGGTAATTCACCGCATAACCGCGTTTGACTTCCACGACGTCACCCTGTTTTCCGAGCGGGTCGACCGTTTGAATCAGCAACAGTTGGATACCGCCGCTCGGACCTTTCGGGAGACGCTTCGAGGCACTTGCAACGTTTCGGGCTCGTTTACTTTTGATGGCTGCCATGATTATCCTGCCTGCAACTTGACTAAAAAAGTATTAATCTTTGTATTTCGAAAAATTTATCCTGACGCAACGGTTTTGCCCTTATCAGAAAGGAACCTCGTCATCGGGGGGGGATTGGTCGTAGGCGTCGTAACCGCCGGCCTGCGACTGTTGTTGTTTCGGCCCCGACGAACGATAGGAAGCATCGCCGCCACCGCCGCCTTCTTTCGCGCCGAGCAACTGCACACGTTCACCGATGACCTTCAGCTTGCTCTTTTTCTGGCCGTCCGTTTCCCAGGTATCGAGCTTGAGTCGACCTTCCACCATGAGTGGCTTGCCTTTGGCGCAATACTCGGAAACGACTTCGGCCGTCCTGCCCCATAGCGTAATGTCGATGAAAGTCGGCTCGTCCACCCATTCGCCGCTTGGCGTTTTCCGACGGTCGTTGACGGCGAGTCCGATATCGGTCACGGCCATTCCCGAGGGCGTATAGCGCAGTTCGGGATCGCGTGTCAGGTTGCCGATCAGGATCACTCGATTAAAACTGGCCATGATAAACCTCGCGTAGTAAAACGGCGTTTCCAAAAACGTCTGCCGACGAATTATTCGTTGGCGTCGTCGTTATCATCGTCTTCCGTGTCAGCTTCGACTTCGACGACATTGACTTCGGTTTCCGCGATCTGCGGCTTGACGGGGCCGTCTTTCGCGTGTTCGACGACCGCCTCGACGATTCGCGGATCCAGCTTCAGGAACATGAAACGCAAAATGCTGTCGGTAATCTGAAACTGACGCGTCAGTTCCTTGATTTTCGACGGGTCGATTTTGAAATAGGTCAGCCAATAGGTTCCGCGACGGTGCCCCTTGATCGGATAGGCAAGGCGGCGTTCGTCCCAAAGACGGCTCAACAAAACCTCACCACCGGTTTTTTCGATGAAAGCCGCCATTTGACCGGAAACATTGTCCGGCGTCCTCGCGTAAAGCTCGGAATTGAGAATAAAAAGTCCTTCGTATACGTTTTCGCTCAAAATAATGCTCCTCAACAGCAAAACGCGGTCACGGAAATATCGTTATCATTGTTCCTGACGCCAAAAAGGCATATTCGTCAGGCGTTATTATATCTGTTCATCGTTTCCCGGGCGCCGTTTCCGACCCAGCATTCGACGGCGTTGGCCGCTTCGATCCGCAGGTCCGGCAATTTCTTTTGTTCGTCGGGAAAAAATTTACTCAACACATAATCGGACGCGCTGATCGGCCCGAAAGGTCGGTCGATTCCAAACCTCAACCGGCAAAAAACATCCGAGCCGAGTTTTTCGATAATGTCGGCCAAACCTTTTTGCCCCCCGCTTGTTCCGCCGGTTCGCATTCGAAGCTTCCCGAAGGACAGGTTCAAATCGTCACAAATGACGAGTAAATGTTCCAGCGGAAGCTTGTAAAACCGCACGGCTTCGGAAACGCTCAAACCGCTGCGATTCATGTATGTCGTCGGCGAAAGCAAAATCACCTGCTCGCCGCCGATTATCGTTTCAACCGTTTCGCCCTGAAAGCGAATTCTCGGATTCACTTGACCGACACGTCCCGCCAACTCGGCGAGCACCATATAGCCGATGTTGTGCCTTGTGTCCCGATACTGCCGACCGGGGTTTCCAAGTCCAACAACGAGTTTCATGGCAAAAATCACTCTTCTTCGGAGTCTTCCTTCTTCTTCCCGATGACTTCGGGCTCGGAACCATCGGTGGCACCTTCCTCTTCTTCGGCGACTTCAACCGCGACCGTACAACTGACGACCATCAATGCTACGTCGGTGATCGCGGAAGAACCGGCGGGAAGCGGCAGGTCGCTGACATGAATCGCCTGCCCCAGCTCAAGGTGATTGATATTCACTTCGATTTTCTCCGGAACGGAGGCCGCTTCGCATTCCAGTTCGATTTCGTGCAACTGATGCTTGACCACACCGCCTTCCTTCGTGCCCGGGGCTTCACCTCGAAGTTCCAGCGCAACGGTGACTCGGATTTTTTCATGCTCACTGACACGGGTCAGGTCGACATGCAACACTTCTTTGCCCCACGTATCCCATTGGCATTCCTTGATTAACGCCTTTTCCCGAACGGCGCCGGAAAGCTGCACGAAACGGTTTCCGTGGCGGATCGCGGCTTCGATCATTTCAACGGGAATCGAAAGCGGGACGCACTTTTCCCTGTGGCCGTACAGGATGGCCGGAATTTTTCCGGCGGCACGCAAACGACGATTGACTCGTTTTCCTTGAGCTTCTCGGAGCTCGACATTCAGTGTGGCCACTTCAACCATGGTAATCCCTGGGGCGAAAACCCGCCCGAATCTACTATTTTTTCTGTTTGACAACCAACAAGCGTATTTTTTCAAACCAATCCCGCAAAATCTTACATGCGAGCACTTTCGGGGAAATTTTCAAGCTGTTTCGACTAAGCAACGATACTTGACTTGAATTCATCAATTCTTCCGCAACGACAAGTCAACGCAGGGGCAAGAACACAAGGGGCGGAAAAAGCGGTATTTTGCCATTTTTTTTATAAATGACAAGCCCCCCGCCGGTGATCTTCCATCAAAAAAGCTCTAATGGGCCGACCAAACCGCCATTTCCTTGAATAAACGACTCAACGATTCGTTAAAGTGGATGCGACGGATCGCTTCCCCGATTAGCGGCGAAACGCTCAAAACCGTGATATTCGGCAGTAGTTTTTCTTCCGCCAACGGAATCGTATCTGTTACAACAATCTGTTCCAACGGGGCTTCGGACAACGATTTGATGGCATCGCCGCAAAAAACGCCGTGTGTCGCGCCGAGGTAAATCTTTTTTGCCCCCAATTTATACACGACACGGGCGGCCCCGCAGATCGACGAGGCCGTGCTTATCAGGTCGTCGAAAATGAAACAGACCTTTCCTTCGATGGGTCCGCCGATCAAATTTTCCTGTTCGACGCGGTTGCCGTAGCGCCGTTTGTCGATGATGGCCAAGGTGCCGCCGATGACCTTGACGTGCGATGCGGCGCGTTTAATGCTTCCCTCATCCGGACTTATGACAACCACGTCGTCTGGATCATGCCCCAAATCGCGGAAAAAGGCGTCCAAAACCGGCGAGGCGCTCAGATGATCAACCGGGATATCGAAAAAGCCCTGAATCTGGGCCGCATGCAAATCCATTGCCAGCACGCGGTCGGCGCCGGCACGCGTGATCAGGTTCGCGACCAGCTTCGAGGTAATCGGCACCCGCCCCTCGTCTTTGCGATCTTGTCTTGCATAACCGAAATATGGAACGCAAGCCGTAATGCGGGCGGCACTTGCGCGTTTAAAACTGTCGATCATGATCAACAGTTCCATCAACGAGTTATTCACCTCGCCGCAGGTCGGTTGAATGATAAAAACGTCTTTCCCGCGAACGTCCTGTTCGATTTTGACCCGTGTTTCTCCGTCCGGGAACTGGTCGACGATCATTTTTCCCAGCTCAACCTGCAAATAATTGCAGATTTTGTGAGCCAAACCGGGATTCGCTCGACCGGAAAACACCATCAGTTCGTTCATGATTATAGATTCCGCATAACTGTTGGGGGCGACAAGCCAATAGCAATCCGACTATTGTAAAGCCCCCGGTACTTTCCTCAACGGGGGCCAATCGCTTTCCACAGGGGATGATACGCCTTGAGTGACGTTTTTTCGGCGGGTTATCGTTTCCCCACTTGTTTTTAGGGCGGAAAAGGGTACAATTCCGGCAAACATCGACTGGAGAGGTGGCAGAGTGGTCGAATGCGCGGGTTTGCTAAACCCGTGAGCTCGTAAGGGCTCCGCAGGTTCAAATCCTGTCCTCTCCGTTTATAGAGTTGAGAGGGGAGGCCGCAAGTCTCCCCTTCTTTTTTTCTTGCCGCCCTGGGAATCAGGTGGGCAAAAACACCTTCCGACATCGTGACCCGACCGAAAAACCTTCATGATGTCTTTCTTGGCATAATATTTCTTGTCTTTGCCCAAGTATTTTTTTCTGATTGTAGAATCCGTATTTTTGGGTAAAATATCATTGACGAGGCAATGTTTTTGCCGAGGTCTCCGCCGCAATCCTTTATTTTCCATCAGGACACCGTAATGAATATCGTCCAAAAAAATAAATTCTTCGTTCTTTTCCTGCTGACTTCGCTCGTAACGCTCTCCGTTGTGATCGGCTGTCCCAAACCGGCAAAAAAACCGCCGAAAAAAACCGTTGGCGGCGGCGACAGCGGCACCAACGAACAGGTGTTCATCCAGCAGATCGACAGCCTGAATCACCTTGAAAACCATTTCGGGCAGGACAGCCTCACGCATATTCTCGGACGACTCGAAGGTTGGCTGGCGAACCAGTCATCCGACCCCGCTTGGCAAGAGGACGCGTTTTTCGCTGAACAGGAAAAGTTCCTCGCCGAAATGGCGGTCAACCTCAAGGAATTTTCGAGCCTGCTGGAACGGATCGCGGCCCCTTCCGCAGAAGACGCGCCGCCGTTGACGCCGGACGACGTACAAAAAGCGTCCGATGCCGCCAAAAAACTGTTGGAACAGTTGACCGCGGCCGCGGAAACGCAGGGAATTCGCCAGTTTTTCGAATATCAGCAAAGCGTCCGCGAAGTCGACGGCGTTTTGACGCCGCTGGCCATCACCGCCAAAAACCGGAATTTTTCGGAAGATGACATCCGCGGTTTCTTCCAGGGACAATTCCAGCAGCTCGGCGGGAACACGATGCAGTTGGTCCTGTATTTCCGCGATCTTTCCGAAGCGATGAACCGGTTTGCCGAAACCTTTCGCGGACAGTCGCTCAACTTCAGCCGGCTCGACGGCGACTACCTGAAACAGGCTTTCTGGTGTCGCAGCGTTTCCCATTG
The DNA here is from genome assembly GCA_031548645.1 of Thermoguttaceae bacterium. Classification (GTDB taxonomy): domain Bacteria; phylum Planctomycetota; class Planctomycetia; order Pirellulales; family Thermoguttaceae; genus WRMR01. The sequence continues at coordinate 6,271 of JAVBQX010000161.1, read as the reverse complement.
GGCCGGCGGCAATCGCCAGGAGGAAATCGAACGGGTCAAGTCGCTGTTCGACTGGACGGTGCGCAACATCATGATGCAGACTTTCACCATAACGCCGCAGCGGGAAGTTCTGCCGGTTCCGCCGCAGGCCCCGTGGGAATCGCTCCTGTTCGGCAAAGGCGCCCCTTCCGACTGGGGTTATGTCTTTATCGAACTGCTCCGCCAACAGCGCATTGACGCCTGCCTGCTCGTGTCCGACATCCAGAACGCGCAGGGCCAGGTTTCACGTTCGCCGTGGGCGGTCGGCGTGCTCCTCGACGGAAAGCTGCACCTGTTCCTCGTGCGTTACGGCCTCCCGCTGGTCGCGGAGAATCAAATCACGCTGGATCCGGACCGCGGGCTGGCGTTCGGCGACGTGGTGACGCTGGATCGCCTGCAGGCCGAACCCGCATTGCTGGCCGCCTACCTGGGTGACAATTTTTCCGTCGATCAGGTTAAAAGCCTGCTCCAGCAAACGAGCATCGTGATTCCGGCCAACCCGATCGCCGGTTCGCAGCGCATGATGATCTTCGAAAAGATATTGACCGGAACGAACAAGACCGTCCTGTTTTCCTCGTTCGCGGAACTCAAGGACCGTTTCGAGAAGGCGCTCCCCGGCATGACGGTTTCGCGGTGGAATTATCCCTTCGAGGCCAATTTTCAATCCTGCGTCAGCCGCGGCGCACAGGACATGCGAATGGAACTCTTCCGCATTTCCGCCGACCCGCAGCATCCCTATCCGCTTTGGAAGGGACGCATTCTCTACCTTTCCGGTCGAAGCACCGGCCAGGAGGCCGCGACCAGCGAGCTGCAACACGCGTGCATTTCCGACCGCCAACTGGCGGCAATGATGGATCGGCAGGCCGTCGCCATGACCGAGCCGATGACGCAACTGGAGGCACAAATCCGGGAAATCGAAACCGCGCTGCAGGGAGCTTCCGAAAATGACAAACCCGAGTTGCAGGCGAAACTTCAGGAATTGCAGCAGCTTTTCAGCCAGTACGCCGCAGGAATGGGGGGCAACTTCGAAGGCTTGCAGCTACAGGCCCTGCTTTTTGAGATCGCAGGGGGAACGGCCAACTATTGGCTGGGACAGATTCATTTCGAGGAAGCCTTGCAGGCGACCAACGCCGGCAGCCGCAAAAGCTCGTTGAGCGCCGCCTACGATTACATCAACAAGCGGGTCGTCAACAACGCCAAGGGGCAACAGTGGCGACACGGCGCCCTGTATCACCTCGGCCGCGTCTGCGAAGCGCAGGGCAAATACGACGAAGCCATCCGCGATTATTCCGTGACGTCGCAGGAACCCGACAACGTCGGGTGGCTGTTCCGGGCCAAGCAACTCCAACGCCTGGCCCCGAAACCGTCCGCGGAATGACTTTTTCATCGCCTTACAAAGTCCACGGAGCCCGCATCGGGCGGCTGACGAATTTTTGCTGTTCCGGGGTCGGGTCGATCAGCGTCATTTTGATCGGGTCCCATTTCACCGTCTGTTTCGTTCGCACGGCGATGTCGCACAACTGGCTGATGTTGTCGCTCCGCACCGCGTCGCGCAAGGTCGAAACCGGATTCGTTTTCGTCTTGACGCCATCAATGAAATCCCTCTGGTGGTGATTGCTGATTTTCAAATCGGAATAGCCGCGAACCAAAACCGGAATTTCCAGCAGTTTAGGATCGCTCGCGGAATTGCCATTGCGGCGTACTTCGATCCAGCCGTTTTCGCCGATGAACCGTGTGCGGTCGCCGCCCGGTTTGAAGATGAGATCGACTTCGCCGAGTTTGATTTTCATGTCCCAGTTGTAAACGGTGTCGTACAATCCTTCGGTCGGAACGACGCCGGTCCCTTCGACGGTGATCGGGCCGGAAAGATCGGCGTCCGAACCCCAGACCATGATGTCGAGCGGATGCGCCCCCCAGCCGCCAAGATAGCCGATCGACTGGTCGTAAATCCAATACGTCCCGTTCGGGCGGCAACGATCCGGCGTGTACGGCTTTTTCGGCGCGGGGCCAAGCCACATGTCGTAACCTTCGACGCCCAAATCGTCCGGAATGGGGGCCTCTTCCAACGAACCGCCGGCACCGCCGTCGGGGGCGTCGACCTCGATCGTGTGCACTTTGCCGATCACGCCCTGCCGGACCAGCGAACAGCCGAGCCGGCAATTTTCCTGGCTGCGCTGTTGCGTGCCGTATTGAAAATATTGCCCCTTCTCCTCGAACACTTTCTGGCAAAGAATATTCTGTTCGAGCGTCAGGCCGAGCGGCTTTTCGACGTACGCGCTTTTCCCCGACCGGGCCGCCATGATCGCGATCGGCACGTGCCAGTGATCGGGCGTCGCGACGACCACGCAATCAATGTCGTCACGGGCGAGCAGTTCGCGGAAATCGGCATACGCCTTTCCCTTGCACGCGGCGGTATATCCGTCCCGGCGACTCTTGAAACAGTCGGCCACGGCGACGCTTTGGGCCTCGCCCACCTGTTGCGTGCCGCGAAACAAATATCCCCCCTGCCCGCCGACGCCGATGTGTCCGACGGTCACGCGTTCGCTCGGCGCGGGCTTTTCGTCGTTGCCGAACACCGAATTCGGAACGACCAGCGGCGACACGACGGCGATCCCGGCCGCGGTTTGCATGAAATGACGACGCGAAATTTTCGATTTTTTCATGGTTTATCTCCTATCTTTCCGTTTTGTTTCATATTTTTGGGAGACAAGTTTTTTGACAGAATCACAGGATTGACAGGATGAAAATGACGGCAATATTTCGCCATTTTCATCGTATCAATACATTTTAGTTTGTACGTCAATTATCCCGTAGGGATAAAATATCGGTAGAAAACGACGCCACAACAGAAAACCATCAACCCTGAAAGGGTTGCACAATCTATTGCTGCGCGGATATATCCAACCCCTGCGGGGTTGAAAAAAAGGGGGGGGCATTCGATCTACCAATATCTTGCCCCTACGGGGCAATTTTTGTTCTTTTCATCCCCTGTTTTATCCTGTCGATCCTGCAATCCTGTCAAATTTTGATTGCCTCCAAAGTGCAAACGATGAAAATTTCGTTCAAATGAGTTTTTTGAGATGTTCCAGACTGCGGGCCGCCTGCTCGACGGTGCCGCATTCGACGCTGAAAACGATGTCCCGCGGAATCGTTTTGCAAATCGCGATGACGCGGGCCCAATCAATGACGCCATCGCCGCAGGCACAGCCGACCGGCGTTCCGGTGACGTTGCCCCGTTCGGAATCGGACTGTTCCACGGAAATGTCCTTCGCGTGCAGATGCACCAGGCGGTGCTTGATTTTTTCGAGCCACGCGTACGGATCCTGCCCGGCGAGATAACTGTTGCCGGTGTCAAAATTCGCCCCGACGGCGGGCGATCCGGCCAAATCGATGATCCGCTCGTACAACTCCGGCACGACCGTATATTGCTGGTGCGGCTCGATGCCGATCTTGATGCCGCGCTCTTCGGCGCAAAACGCGGCTTCCTTGAGTACGTATTTCATGAGCACGAAGTCCTCGTCCTGCGTCGACCAGCTTTTCTTCGGGCCTTCGTCGGTCGTCACGCACGCGGCACCGCATTCGGCGGCGAATCGGACGGCCTGTTTCAGGTAATCCGTCGACGCGTCCGGTTTGCAGAGCGGACAATGCGACGACAACGCGGAAACCTTCAGGCCGTGCTTTTCACAACACCGCCGGATGCGGTACGGGTCGTCGAGCATCGAGACGCTGTGAAAATAACCGGCCTCGCTGAGCAATTCGCGCCCCCAGTGAACCATCGGCTCGACGTATTCATAACCTAGCTCCGCCGCTTTGGCGATGCCCCATTCAAACGGTTTGTCCTCATGACGCACGTATTCCATATTGATGCCAAGCAGAATCTTTCCCATGTTTTTCCCCATTTCAAGTTGAAGGCGTTTTCGGAAAATTCACGTTCGATACGCTCCATCGTATTCAAAAGCGATTGCATTTACAATACCGGCGATTCGGCTCAAGCTTGGCATCATCGGCGTCAAGGTTCAACACTGCCAGACTTCCGACAGGAATGACAAATCGCGGCGAACCGTCAATCAACTGCAGGGCAAGTTCGGTCGTGTTCGTTTTCTTGCTGACGAGAGCCATTTCTTCGTCGAGTTTTTTTGCGCAGAAGCAGGTTTCAAGCGTGATTTGTTCATGATTCGTCAAGTCGTCGAGGCAAAAAGGCAAAGAAATATTGTGGTGACGATAAAAAATGCGATCCGCTGGAGGTCCGTAAAATTATGGCGTCGCGTTGATCTTTTCGAGCAGCGAATCGGGCAATACGCGATTCATTTCAAAGTTCAGGGCATTGACCGCCCCGGCCGGAATGAGCTGCGGCTCTCCGTCCGACGGCGTGCCGTCGTCTTTGTAACCGACGGTCTTCGCGAGGTCGATCATGCGCAACAACGTTTCGCAGGGTTCGGCGAGTTGTTCGCGATCGTCCTCTTCCGCATGGGAATACGCTTCGCGCACGATGATCCAAAAGCCGAGATACGTCGGCCAGGCGAACGCGGTCGCATCGTCTTCCGAAAGACGTGACGCCCATTCCGCGGCCCAAGCGATTTGCTTCGACATTGCATCGTTGCCACCCGCGGCCAATGCGCAGAAAGTCCGCGCGACGACGTAAGTCGGTTCCGCCGGATTATCCGCGGCCAAACGGTCGAGCGTTTCGACGACGCGGTCGAATTTTTCCCGGTCTTCCTCCGCGACGACCCGCAGGGCGTCGAACAGCATCGACGAAATCAGCGGCGAAGCGAGCGATTTGCCCTCCGAATCGAACGCGGCCTCGGCCAAAAACCGGAAGGCACTGCGTATGGCACCCTGCGCGCTCGTGTTGACCGCCTTGCAATGCACGGCCAGATTCGCCGCTGACTCCGGGATCATGCCGTCCAGCGGGTCCAGCGGGTCCGCCGCGTCATCCGGTATTTCATCACCTGTCGCGGCGATTTCGTTTTCCGGTTCGGGTTCCGTCTCGCCGGGAAAAAACATCTCGATATGCGCAGCCGCCATCGCCGGCGAAACGCCTTCCTCGACGTTCTCGAACGGTTCCTTGAGCCGGCTCGCGAAATATTGCATGTGCGGATTTTGTTCCATGTTCACGTACCAGTCCCGGCTTGCGCATTCGTGTTGATAGACGAGCCAGAGTTCGAAATCCAGGCCGCCTTTTTTCATCAGTTCGACGTATTCGGCGATCAATTCCGCAAGGTTGTGCGTCGTATAGATCGTGTCGCCGATCTTCGTCTGGTTGTTTTCTCCGCAACGGCTTGCCGCTTGCAGGCATTGCCGCAAAGACGCGATGAGAAGGTTTTTCCCGCGTTCCGGATTGCCCGACTTGAAATACAAGCGTATGAGAATTCTTTTCGCGTACAGGTCCGTGTCCCAGGGGAATGTCGAGATCGGGTCGTTTCTGAAAGCCTCAAGCCGCTCCAGGATCAGTTCCGCCAGTTTTTTGTCAACCTTCGGCATCTCGCCGACCATTCGCGCCAAATCAATCGTCCGGCCAAGCAGGCCATATTTCCGTTTTTCACCGCTGTAGATATTCGTCAATATTTCACAGGCTCTCGCGGCATTGTCCCGTTTCATTTCGACGAACGCTTCAAGCAAGCGAGTGTCGGCGTAAGTTTCCCAGTGTCGGGGGTCGCGATCCGTCGCCTCGTGCCGGGCGACGATTTCCAGCACTTCCATCCGGAGTTGTTCCAACACATCGCGTTTCGCAGCGGTGTCAACCAAGGCGTTGGCATGGTGAGTGAACCCCTCTTTTACTTGTGAAAACGGAAGAGTCGTAATCGGTCGCCTGCGTATGGTTTCGAAAATTATGGTGTTTACCCTGTCCTCCATATTTTTCAACGTCGGCTGGATGATCTCGAACACGGCTTCCTTGAGATAAGGGTAGTATTCCGGGTTGATTTCCTCCGCCATGAAGTTCAAGAGGCTTGCCCTGATCGCCAGTTTCTGCTTGTCGGTCGCCTTTTCGTTGTTCCAGAGCGAGTCGAGCAGTTGCACGGTCGTTTCGCGGGTCGAATCCGATTGCAGCCATTGAGAAATTTGCTGTGTGAGGTAATGGACATTGTCCTCAATCACCGCGGCGTCCATGTCACGGATCAGTTCGATGAGCCGGTTCGTCTGTTTCGCGTTGCGGAAGGTCCGTTCGTATTCCCAAAAATCGTTGAAGAGCAGGGCCGAATCTTTTTCCAAAGCCTTGCAGGTCCAGCCAATCGCCTCGTCACCCTGACCGACC
>JAVBQX010000099.1:0-3463 GCA_031548645.1 Thermoguttaceae bacterium | reverse complement strand
GGACGCGAAGCCGAACGAACTGCGCGAATGGGTCGACCAGATTCGCGCGAAAACCTCGGCGGTCGTCATGCTCGCCAGTTTGCTCGAAGAGGACAAAGTGTCGCTGATCGCCGGGATCAGTCGCGATCTGCTCGCGGCGAAGAAGTTCGACGCTTCCGCCTGGGTCAAGGACGCGGCCACGCTGATCGGCGGCTCCGGCGGCGGACGCCCCGACATGGCCCAGGCCGGCGGCAAAGATCACACGAAAGCCCCCGAAGCATTGAACCGCGCCAAAAAATGGGCCGAAGAAAAATTGGGTTGATTGGTTTTATCCACAGATTACGCAGATTTCACAGATGACTTTGTAATGATACTATCTGTGTTCATCTGTGAAATCTGTGGATAATAATTTGTCCCTCGCTTACGTTTCGGGCTCTGATTTTTTCGATTCCGCGGCGGCGTGTGCCCTTTGTCGCAATTCGTCCGGCAGCGGGAGGCCGAGATAGAGAATCATCGCCTTGGCCGTAAACCGTGTCAGGTGTTTGTAAAACTCGGCTTCGTCAAAGTCCTTGAGCGACACTTCGCGTATCGATTTCATCCGCATCAGGTAGAACATCGTCTGCGAGGCGGGAAAGAACGCGAAAAAGGCCATTTCCTCTTCCGGCAGACCGAAGGCCAGTTCGCGGCTGAATTCGAGAATTTCGGACACCATCGGGCGGAATACCTCTTCGACCAGCGTCGCGTTGGCCGGAGAAGGCTGGAACGATTCCCGCACGAAAAGCGGCAGCTTCCAGCTGTACTCCGAATAGGCGACTTTTTGGTACATCTTTTTGATCAGTTCGAGAATGATCTCGGCCTGGCTTTCCGGGCTCTCGTTCCATTCGGGGTGTTTGGTTTTAAGGTCCTGGGCCGACCGAAGATCATCGTCGCCCATTTTCAACGCAAAGCGAAACAGCTCGACGTACAATTTTTCCTTGCTGCCGAAATGATAATGGATGCCGCCGAGATTGACCTGGGCTTCTTCGGCGATCATGCGTGTGCTGACGCCTTCGTAACCTTTTTCAGCAAAAAGTTTTCCGGCGGCTATAATCAGCTTTTTTCTTGTGTCGAAACCTTCGTGGGACATAAACTACACTCGCAAATTTTTTCATAGGTCAGTCAACTGACTCATTTCAAGTATAAGAAATGTCGCACTTCCTGTCAAGATGAGTGACGACAATAATCAAAAATTTGATGTTTTTATGTGACATGAAAAGTTTCCGGCAAACAAGGATTTGCGGCACCATTATTCCGAAACAAGAATTCGCACCGGCCCGATCAGCCCCGACGGAAGCAGCGGCGAATCCGCTTTGTAGGCGTCATGCCATGTCGACCAGGTGATGCGTTCGCTTTCGGGGCGTGCGGCGTCGCCGATCAAACGGTTCGGCCACAGGTTGGCAACTTCGACGACCAGTTCGTTGCCGCCCTCGCGGAGGAAATCGGTGACGTCGAGTCGATAGGGCCCGACCCAGCGCGTGCCGACCTGCTTGCCGTTGAGGCGAACGCGGGCCATGACCTCGACTTCACCGAGGTCGAGGGTGAAACGTTTCCCGGCGGCGATTTGCGGGGCCGTGATTTCAAAGCTTTTCGCGTAGGTCGCAATGCCGGAATAATGCCGGATGCCGTCCGTCTCATGCTTCGACCAGTCGGTCAGCCGCTCGAATCGCACCTCGCCCGGGCCGCCGCGTTTCGGATCGAAAGCGACCTGCCAATCCCCGGCCAGTTCGAGCAGCGGCGCTTCATTTCGCTTTTGCCAAACGGGCGTGTCGTCGGGAACGCCCTGCCGGTCGAAAACGACGAACACGGCCTGCGAACCGTCGAGCGCAAGGCGGAACGTCGTTTGGCCGGTCGCGCGGTTGACTTGGGCCGGAAGCGCGGCGAAAACCCGACCGGTCAGGGGATCGCGAATCGACGCCCTTTTGCCATTCACGCGAAAATTGACATCGCCGTCGAAAGGCTGATCAGTTCGGTTGGCAACGAAATACGTGTCCGACTCACCGTCCGTTTTATGAAAGAAGCGGAGCGCATCGCCGGGGGAATCGAAATCGACCGCGACGCCGTCGCACGCCAGAATTTCAGCCGTCAGGCCATACGCCGGGTACAATTCCCGCGTCCCGGCGGCGGAATGCTCGGCGACCGACCAGGGCCCGATGCCGAAATCGCCCAACTCAAGGGCGTTCTGCCAGTGCGTCCCGTCCTGCGACGTCTGCCAGCTTGCATCGGTCGAAGCGCGCCAGGTCGTTTCGGCGCCGCTTTCGTCCGCATACGAAATTTCGAAATTCGCGATCACCCCGGCGGGGTTGCGCTGATCGCTCGGCGCGTTGGTCGCGACCAACTCAAGCGTGTTTCCGCCCGGTTTGAGAGCCGTTTCAAATTTCGCGATGCGCAGCGCTTCGTGCAGCCCGATGCTTTCGACGGCATTGCCGTTGACTTTGACGGTGAGCGAATTGTCGGCAATGCCGAGCATCCGGGCGTCGACGACGCGGGCGTTTTCCGGCAGCGTGCAGGTTTTGCGGAAATATCGCGTGCCCGGCGGCGCGTCATGCGCTGGGTTGCCTTCGGGGAACCATATCCATTTCGCCCCCGCCATGCGCAGCGGCGTCTGCGGCGGCTGTCGTCTCGCCGGAACGATGACGCGTCCCTTGCCGTAATCGCGGCTCGTGGAGCTGTCATCCCCCCAGAGTTTGGCGGCCAGTTCGCGAACGTCGACGTCAACTTGCGGATAATTTTGCAAGCCCGGCGACCGTCGCGGCGGCGGACCGACGATCGTCGCGCCGTCACGCACGAGTTGTTCGATTTTTTGCAGCAGCGGCAAGGTCATCGTTTCGACTTCGGGCAAAACGAGCAGCCGGTATTTCGTCCCGCCGGGAAATGCGATTCGCCCGTCCGCGTCGACGTTCGCCAGCGTCATCAACGTGCCGGGATCGCAGCCGTCGAAGCGATAGCCGCGTTGGTCCCGCATGACGCCTTCGCCCGACAGGGCCGATTCGGGCGGCGTAAAAACCTGCGGGGCCCCTTCCGGCAGCAGGTAAAGCACGTCGACGACCGCGACGCCCTGTTGCAGCGTGTGCTGGCAACGCGCGAGATACTGGTGATAACCGGAAATCAGCGGCCACCAGGTTTGCGTCCGGTCCCAATGCACGCCGTGTATGCCCATCGAAAAGCCGGGCACGCGATCGAGGTACGGCTGGTGCTGGAAGCGGTGAAACACGATGCGGTTGATGCCTGTGCCGAAGGCCCAGTCGGTTTGCCGTTTCATCGACTTGGGGTTCTGCCGCCATGCGTCGTGCGACGATGTAAATGATTCGGCGGCGACGAGATTTTTGCCGTGCGTGTGGGCGATCGACGTCGCCTCGAAGCAACTGAACACCGTGTTGAAGCCGTAGCCGTCGGACCAGAATTCGCACATCGGCAGGTCGGCCAGCGAACCGAAGGCCATGTCGCA
>JAVBQX010000055.1:0-10125 GCA_031548645.1 Thermoguttaceae bacterium | reverse complement strand
GCTTCAACAACAAAATCAAACTGACCATGAGAAAAAGCTACGGCTTCCGAACCTTCAATGCCCTGGAAACCGTGTTATACCACACACTTGCAAAGCTGCCCGAACCGGAATACACCCATAGATTCTGGTGAAGAGGCCAATTCAGCAACCATTTCCAGACGGTTATCTTGTCGGTTTTCTTTCTGGGCTTTTTCCGCTCGGTCTTTTCTTCAATTCGTTCCGAGAGCAGCAAGTCCATTTGTTCGCGGTACGCTTGCAAAGACTCCGGGCTGTTGTATTTGCCGGGCAGATAGACACGTTTGCCGTTCTTCCAGTAAAACGCGATGTTTCTTTAGGATAATCGGCAATATTTCGGCAACCGAGATGGTGGTAATTTTGGCATCGGTGTTTCTCCTATCGTCTAATATGGATTACACCAGATATTCTTATTTGTTCAATGTCAAACCGCTACAAATGTAAAAATTCTTAAATAACAGCTACTCGCATCACGTTTTCCGCGTCTCGTAAGTAGCTGCTGTTTAATGAGTTAAGTAAATACCCCCGACAGGATTCGGACCTGTGACCTACGGTTTAGGAAACCGTCGCTCTATCCCCTGAGCTACGAGGGCGATTCTGATTTGTGAGAGGAACGGCGGAATATCTGGCGCTAAATCGGCGAAGATTGATGGTGAGCGACAGATAAATTTGCGACAAGTTCATTATTTTGACCACCGGCATCATCTACGAAACGTCAAGTTGCCGACCCGTCAATTTTGTGAATGCTTCGATATATTTTTCGCGGGTTTTACGCACGACTTCTTCCGGCAAGGCGGGCGGTGGACTGTTCTTGTCCCAAGTCGTCGCCGAAAGCCAGTCGCGGACGAACTGCTTATCGTAAGAAGGCTGCCCGTGGCCGGGTTCGTATTGATCGGCGGGCCAAAATCGCGAACTGTCCGGCGTCATGACTTCGTCGATGAGCAAAATCCGGTCGCCCAACAGGCCAAATTCGAATTTCGTATCCGCGATGATCATGCCGCGAGTTTCAGCGTATTCGGAACCCTTTTTGAAAATCTCAATCGCACGCCGGCGTAGTTCTCCGGCAATGTCCGCGCCGACGAGTTCAACCATGCGTTCAAACGTGATGTTTTCGTCGTGCCCCTCTTCGGCTTTGGTCGACGGGGTGAAAATCGGCTTCGGCAGCTTGTCGCTTTCGCGAAGTCCCGCCGGCAATGAGACGCCGCAAACCGTCCCGTTGTTTTGATATTCCTTCCAACCGGAGCCGGAAAGGTAACCGCGAACGACACATTCAATCGGCACGACCTTGCATTTTTTGCCAAGCGTCGAACGGCCGGCGAATTGCGACAAGTCCGTTCCGGCCGGAAAGGGCATTTTCGTCACGTCGGTGGTGATCAGGTGGTTTTCGACGCCGAGCATCTCGAACCAAAACGCCGCCATTTGATTGAGCACCTTGCCTTTGTCGGGGATCGGCGTCGGCAGGATCCAATCAAACGCACTGATGCGGTCGGTACTGACCAGCAGGAGCGAATCGCCGAAATCATAGCAATCACGAACTTTTCCCTTTTTGGGGGTCATGCCGGGAATCATGGGGCTTATTCTCCACGGAGTTTCAGGCTTTGCAGCGTCAATTTTTCACGAATTTCCTTCAGGCTGGTTACGCCGAAGTTTTTGCATTCGAGCAGTTCGTCGGCAGTCCTTCGCACAAGTTCCCCGATGGTCTGTATCCCAAGGCGATTCATACATTTACGAGCACGAACCGACAGGTCGAGGTCTGCCACCGGACGCAAAAGAATGGCCTGTTCGTCCGGCGAAAGCGATTCCATTTCGACCACTTCCTGAGCGTGCTTTTCGGCGGCAAATTGGCCCAGCTTAAGTCCTTTGAGGGAAAGCATTTCTCGAATTTCAATCAGGCTCGTTTCCCCAAAGTTCTTGCTGGCCAAAAGTTCCTGTTCGGAATGTTGGCAAAGTTCTCCCAAGGTGTTAATGCCCATTGACTTGAGACAATTTCTACTTCGTACCGATAATTCGAAATCTGAAACGGCAAGACTGAGTACCTGACTCATGCGATCCCGACGTCGCTGGGCTTCTTCGTCGTAATGCATTTCACTTGAAGCTCTTGCGTCTTTCAGGAAGAGCTGGGCGCGGTCATTGGTCGGATATGAATCCAAAACGCGCTGATAGCACATCATGGCTTGCTCGAACTGGCCCATGTCTTCGTACAGAATGCCGAGATTAATGAGCGTTCCCGTATTGGTCGGGAAATGGGTCACAGCTCGCTTGTATAAATCAAGGGCATCGTCGTCATTGCCGCGGCGTTCGTTTTCGATGGCCAACCCGAAAAGTGCTCCGGGATGATTCTTGTCGACCGTCACGGCACGTTCATAAAGTGCGATCGCTTCATTCGGGTTGATTCCGATGGCGGCGACGGTAGCACCACGCTGGTACAGATATTCCGAAGTCTGTTCCACGGCACCGGAAAGTTTATCCAGTTCGCTCAAGCTGCGTTCATACTGGCTCAGATAACGATAGGTTTCCGCACGGCCGAGCGTACAATAATCGACACTATAACCTGCCTTTTGTGCAAGATCAAAACTTTTCTGAGATTCGTCGAATCGCTGCAAATTAAAGTGCGTTTTCGCGAGGAAATAATGGGCCAAGGCACCACCGTCCCCTTTTTTCAGCGTTTCCAGCGCCGAGTCAAATTCACCGATCAAATACTGGCAAACGCCCAATCTCACGCGTGCCGAAGGACTTAATTCGCTCTGCTTCGCTTCAAGTTCCTGGACGGCTTCTTTAAGGGTCTCAAATTGCGTAAAATCACGACTGGTCAGCACGAGAAGCTGCTCAATTTCTCGTGGCCCGAACGTGCCATCGTACAAAACCACCTGTTTCACGTCGAAATCCGGGGGATTTGTCACTGTCATATTCCACTCCTCACAGGGTCGCTTGGTCAAGATTTTCAGAAAAAACGCTTGGCATATAAAAGAGCCTCGTTGTAAGTCATTGGCAAAAAAGAACTTGGAGAAAAACACCATATGGTGTTTTCCCGCAACAACCTCAAGGGGCATACAACGAACGCTATCGCCAAAAGCAATGAAACTGTTGTATGTTACAGCTTTTTTTGTTTTTTGGCAAGGGGGGAAACCGTATATTTTTCAATTGTTGAGAGGAAGAAAACAAATTTTTACAGGCAAAACGATACCTTCCCATCACACATGTTGGATACACAAAGAGCGCACACTGAAACCATTTGTGTTTTTTACACAAGGGCGTCAATAATGCCGGTATTGTTCCGCGTCGGGGTCGGGGAAAATCTGTCGCTGTTCGTCGCAACCCGTATCGCGGAAACGGACGAAGGCGCGGTCCGCTTCGTAGCGATTCGGGTTCGAAAACCGCAGCACCTGGCCACCGGCGATGCGTTCATTTTGCTCGTCATAATCGTCGCCGATGAGCAGCGTCGCCGGGCCGAAAAAGTTTTCGGGCTCCAGCAGGGCGGCTCGCGGCCGGTCATCGCGTTCGAACATTCGAACCAGCGCACGGCATTCTTCGAGATTTCGCGCAACCACGCACTGCGCCCGCGGGTCGATTCGCACGACTCGCCCGAACGGTAGCACTTCGAGATGCCAATTGGTTGGATTTTGGTTATAACGCAACACGTCGCGCACGCGAGGAGCGAAGGTTTTTTCACAAAGCAGGCAACCTGAAGCTGGCTGCGGGAGATCGCGAACACCGAGTTCTTCGGCCAATTGCATGAGGCCCGTGCGGCCGCGCCCGGTAAAACCGTGCAGTCTCTCACGATCAATCAGCCCGCTCAATTCGACTTTACTCGGGTTCAATGCCCGGGCGGAAAGTGGGCGGACGAGACAATCCGTCACGCCTGATTCTTTTGCGATCAAGGCAAGCTGGTGCGTTTTTTGACTGTTCGGCCGCTGCCCGACCACTTCGCCGGTCGCGATAAAATCCGCCTGTTCCTCCTGCATCACACGCCGGGCGATTTGCAGCATGGCGATTCGGCAATCGACGCAGGGGTTGACCGCCGAACCGTAACCCCACCTCGGATGCGCGATCAAATCGGCGTAACTTTCGTCAACGCGACGTACGATCAGCGGCAGTCCGGATTCAATGGCACGTGCCTGAGCCGCCTGCGACACGTCATGCAGAGGTGTCACGATGTTCAGTGCGACGACTTCGACGCCGAGCCGGCGAAGCGTCAACGCCGTCACCAGGCTGTCCAATCCGCCGGAAAATAAAACGATGGCCCTTGTCATGAAATACTTTGTATAGTGTTATGTGACAACCGGAATCTGGAACCTGTAAAGCAGGCAACAAAAATATACCGCATCCGTCCAATATACGAACATGCGGATTTCACGTAAAATCGCCAAACAAACAAAGGTCATAAAGTTTGTGTTCTTCGCCGTCTTTTGAGTGAGGTCATACTTTTTTATGAGACAGAGCAATAACGGCTTTCCGGGCGGTATGTTGATGATACTCAATGTGGATTCAGCCGTCAATATATTCAGAATGCACTCAAAACAACTGGAAAATGCGTCTTTATCACGGAACGCCCCGCCGTCCGTTCCGCTTGCCCGGGATCTACGTTGCGGTAAAATAGGGGAAACGTTTTTTCCGATACCGAAACCCAAGGGACGTCACGTGACAACAGATCGCTATTCCCCGGCCATGTTCGCCGAACTGCTTGAGGTTTCGCCCGCGATGGTTCGTCAATGGCATCGACGCGGCTGGCTGCGCGAGTCGGAAGTCGTTCAGCGGCTCCCGTATTTTCCGCTGACCGAACTGTTGCCGGCCAAACGCCTGACGCAACTGGCGAAAAACGGTCTTTCGAACGCTGAAATCGCGAAAAAGTTGGACGCCCTGCAGACTCTTTTTCCCGAGACCGAACGTCCGATCGCGACGCTCGAACTGCGGATCGACGGGCGCGACATTTACTTGACCCGACAGGGCGAACTGGTCGACACGGTCGGACAGAAGCTGTTCGATTTCGCCGGAACCGATCCGCGACCGGGCGCCGTTTCCATGGAACCGGACGACGCGTTCGATTTTTCGCAACTCGACCGGGCTTTTCTAGCATCGGACGGGTCGGTTTTGCCGTATTCGCCGGATCAACCGGGCGAAGCACCGCCGGGCAAGGACGAATTGTGCCGTCTGGCCTATCATTGCGAGGAACAGGGCTGGCTTGAACAGGCGGTCGAGTTTTTTCGTGCGGCCCTCGCGGCGGGCGGGCCTGATGCGGCGATCTGTTTCCAACTCGCCGAACTGCTGTACCGTCTCAACGACAAGACCGCGGCCCGGGAGCGGTATTACATGGCGATTGAGATCGACGAAACTTTCGTCGAAGCCCGGGCCGGACTCGGTTGCGTGCTCGCCGAAACGGGCGAGCCGGAACTGGCCGTCAGCGCATTTCACGGGGCGCTTTTGCACCACCCGGACTACGCCGACGTGCATTATCACCTCGGCCTGACGCTGCGGAAACTCGGCAAGACGATTGAGGCCGAGCAGCATCTTGAGCGATTTCGCGAACTGGCCCCCAACAGCCCTTGGGCTTCGTCAGGAAACGAGGAACAAGAACAGCAGCCGGGAACACAGAGAGCGCAGCGAATGGAGTGACCGGTGCGGGGCGTGCCCGCTTGTGTAAGCTTATTGTGCGTTCTCGGCTTGCCGTTCAAAATTGTTTGGGAGTCAGTGGACTTTCTGTTTTGCAGCTCTCTCTCCGGTCACTCCGCTGCGCTGCGTTCCCGGCTGCTGTTCTTGATCATCATTTTCCGGCGAAAGCCTTACCCCCAGCGTTTGGTGACTTCGCGTTTCATGAAGGCGATGGTGTCCCGCGCGAGCTGATCTTCATTTTCGTACATTTTCCGCCAGATTTTCGTCGCCGCGGCCAGTTTGACCAGCGAGGCGCTGAACGCTTCGCAGACCATGAAACCGTCGTAGCCGATTTCATGCAGCGTATCGAAATTTTCGTCCCAACGGACGTTGCCACTGCCGGGCGTACTGCGGTCGTTCTCGGAAATATGCACATGCACGAGGACGTCTTTCACCTCGCGGATCGCCGCGGGAACGTTTTTCTCTTCAATGTGCGAGTGAAACGTGTCGTACATCATCCGGCAATACGGGTGGTTGACCTCGCGGACGAACCGTGCCCCGTCGGCGGCGCAATTGAGGAAATAGCATTCGAAGCGGTTGAGCGTTTCGACGGCGATTTTGACCCCGACCTGTTCGGCGTGGACGGCCACTTCACGCATGCCTTCGACGCCCCATTTCCATTCGTCGGAGGTCGGCCCCCGCCCGGTAAAACAGCCGAGCGACGAAGGCGAATGCCCCGCCATGACCGTGCAGCCGGCCGCGGCGCAGCAGTCGAGAATCTTTTTGTTCGCGTCGATCCCCTGGCGGCGGATTTTCGCATCGGCGCTGATCACGTTGTCATCCGGCCCGTAGGCGCAGGTTCCCGACCGCAACAAGCCGAGATCGTCGAGCGTCTTGCCCCATTTTTTGCAGGTCGCCACCGCGTCCTTGTCGAACATC
Organism: Thermoguttaceae bacterium; assembly: GCA_031548645.1. Classification (GTDB taxonomy): domain Bacteria; phylum Planctomycetota; class Planctomycetia; order Pirellulales; family Thermoguttaceae; genus WRMR01. The sequence goes on along the minus strand of JAVBQX010000055.1, from coordinate 3,585 downwards.
GGCAGCTCGACCACGTCGTAGCCCATTGTTTTCAACGCTTCGACCCGCGGAAACATGTCATCCGTCAGCGTGTCGGTCCAGAGCAGCAGGTTGATGCCGAATTTCATTGTGATTTTCCCTTCGTTTGTTGTGATTTTTCCAGCAACGTGAAACGGTGTGGCCTTGTCAACGACAGGAAACACCCCGAGTTTTACTCAATCATATCGGAAAGGGCAGGAAAAAACAACCATGACCTTGCGGATCGCCGATACGAGAAAACGAATTTGCCCCCGGGAATTCCCCGGAACTGATGCAAATGCCAACTTGACTTTCAGGGCCGGGGCTTTCATAATGGTATTGTTCCGATGTCGAAACGGCCCGGGAAATCAAATCAGTCAGCCAAATCAATCGCCAACCCAGGAAAGACACCATTATGAATACACGAAATTATCTTGAATCGCTTTTCGGACTGACAGGTCAGGTAGCCGTGGTCATCGGCGGGGCCGGAGCTCTGGGAGGCTCGCTTTCGACAGGTCTCGGCAAAGCCGGCGCGAAAATCGTCGTGGCCGATGTCGGTGAAGACGCCTGCAAGGCCCGCGTGGCGCAACTGGCCGAAGAAGGCATTGAGGCGATCTGGGTTACGGTTGACGTCACATCGACCGAATCGCTGGGCAAAGCCCGTGACGAAGCCCTCAAGCTCACCGGCAAAGTCGACATGCTTGTCAATTGCGCCGGCATCAACATCGGCAACGCTTTTCTCGAAGTTGACCCGGGGCAATGGGATAAGATACTCGGCGTCAACCTCAAGGGCACCATGCTCGCGTGCCAGATTTTCATCGAGTCGATGCTGCAAACCGGCGGCGGTTCGATTCTCAACATCGGCAGCGTCAATTCGGACAAGCCGCTTTCACGCGTTTTCGCCTATGCCGCATCGAAAGCCGGGGTCGTCAACCTGACGCAGAACATCGCGCAGGAATTTGCGACGAAAAATATCCGCGTCAACGCCATCTGTCCCGGCTTTTTTCCGGCGGAACAAAACCGCAAACTTCTTGACGAAGAACGCGTGGAAAACATCATGCGCGGCACACCCATGCGACGTTATGGCAATCCCGACGAACTGATCGGCGCGGCGCTGCTGCTGCTCTCGAAATCAGCCGGCAGCTACATGACCGGTTCGATCGTGTATGTCGATGGCGGCTTCACCTGCGCGTGGTTTTAATCCCTCGCCCGTTCCATGAAGCGATGAAGAGGGTTGTGCCGGCAACAAAAAAGCCCCTTCACCAGAATCTATGGGTGAATTCCGGCTCAGGCAGTTTTGCACGTGTTTGGCACAACACGGTTTCCGGGGTATTGAAGGTTCGGAAACCGTAGCTCTTTCTCATGGTCAATTCACCTTTGTGAATAATCGGATGCAAAAACCGGTTCTTCTACGGATGTGCCAACGGTGGAAAAAACGGCTCGGTTCTGCATGCCGGCGCCCATGGCATCGGGCTCAGCGAATACGAATATCTCACCGGCGTCATCAATCGACGCGGTTCTTGGAAGCTCTGCTTTTACGAATGTCCATTTGACAGTCCAATGGGTTTTGACATTCGATATGATGTTGAATATCGATGGATTAAAATGCGCCCTTTGGTTCCATGATTCCAGTTGGCTGCGTCGGCCAAAACCTCACATAATGATGGCGAGCAAAAATCAGGCGAAAGGTTTCTCGATCATTATCCCCAAGCCGTTTGAAAAACCCGGAACTCCGTGACCCGGAAGTCCGTTTTCCCAAAGAGCAAACGGACGGCTTCAAGGGAAATTTCAATTGGCTATGGTACAGCGTTTTCAATTGCTCTATTGCTGAAACACAAAAGACCAAGATAAGTGATTACCGCATTGATTAACAACAGGGAAAAACCGAAACTGAATGTGACTGGTTCTGCATGAAACAGGCTGGCGGCTCGGCCGACCAGGTTGAAATATTCAATAAAGAAACAAACCAACGGAGCGGAAAAACAAATGGCAGGAACGAATCTGTCGCTAATGCGGCGTTTGCATGAAAGTCCGAACGTATACAGTGCCAACAAGGGGCCGTAGGTGTAGGTGGCCGCCCAATAAAGAATATTGATGACGGAATCGCCTTTGAAAGCGTGGAATATCAAAATCAACCCAAAAAACAGCAATGTAATCAACCATTGGATAAGGTGTCTTGCATTTTTTTTATGGTGATCATGCCAAGATTCTTTTTTTTCCAATTCCAGAAGATCAATACACACCGACGTTGTCAAAGCGGTCAGAGCATTGGCGCACGTGGGGTAAGCCGCCGAAATCAAGCCGATGAAAAAACAAAGGCTCGCACCCGGCCCCAAATAATGGAATACCACTTCGGGAAAAATATGATCCGTGTCACTGATGTTTTGATTTGCCATCAATCCAATGCGATCACAGAAAATGGCCAGTGAAACCCCTAAAAACAAACACGCCATAATGACGGCAATAATGAGGAATGTCGCGACAACCATGCTTTTTTGGGCTTCGCGGATGCTTTTACAACTCATCATTTTTTGCATCATTCCCTGATCAAGTCCGGTCATGACGATAGGAATGAGGATACCCGCGATCATGTGTTTGGGAACAAATGATTTGGACGACCAATCCCAGCAAAACATGTTTGAATAATGGCTGTCCCACGCTGCCGACCACAATTGGAGACATGAAAAATCAAGCTTGGAGGCTAATGAAAAAATCGTAACCCCGATGGCAAGCAATATGAATGTCGTTTGGAAAGTGTCTGTCCATACAATTGTCTTTACCCCCCCGCGGTAGGTGTAAAGAATGGCGAGAAGAATGAAAATAAGACCGACAAGCCAAAATGGGATTCCCATTTGTTTCAATATGAAAAAATGAAGCACCATGATCACGACATAGGTTCGTATCGCGGCCCCGATAATTCTTGAGAGAATGAAAAAAACAGCGCCTGTTTTGTAACTGTAAAAACCGAACCGCTGCTCCAGATAGGTATAGATGGATGTGAGATTCAAGCGATAGTACAGGGGCAACAACACAAATGCCACAACCATATATCCGAGGAAAAAGGAAAGCGCGATCGGTGTGTAATAACAGTTGTCTTTATAAACATTTCCTGGAATGGAAAGGAATGTCACTCCGGACAAGGACGCCCCGATCATGCCATAGGCGACGACGCCCCAACTGGATTGCCGACTCCCGATATAAAACGCTTTTCGGTCGATTTTACACGAGGTCAGCCATGCGATAATAAAAAGGAGGATGGTGTAAGCCAAAAAAGAGGCTAATAATATCATCGCGCTCATGAAATTGCTCAGTGTTTGATTTTCATAGGGTGATATGAGACAGATCAATAAAAACCCACTGTTTGAAGGGGATGACAACCTTGTTCTCCCTCTGCGACGCCAGGACCGCGGCGAAGAGGCGGTGGCTTGAGGCCGTTTCATCCGGGGTGCCGCAGCCGATGATGCCGAAGCGGATCGTTTTCATGTCAGCACCTCGTTTCCTTTCAATATCCCAGTTCCGTTTCGGTTTCGCCGATGGCCTCGTCGATCATGTCGAGCGCCTTGAGCAGGGTCTGTTCGTCCATGACAA
>JAVBQX010000167.1:0-7661 GCA_031548645.1 Thermoguttaceae bacterium | reverse complement strand
AGTCGTGCATTTTTTCGAGCGTGAAATCACGGACGTCGATTGTCGCCTGAACGTCGACACTGTTGTTGCCGAGAACTTCGATGGTCAGCGTGATCGTTCTTTTGCCCGGCTTGACGTCTTTCGGAACGGCGACCGTGATCCCATAGGAAAGGTTTTCCTGCGGGCCGAGCGAACCGTGCGTGTTCGGCAAAAGCGGATCGGGCACGTAACCGGGAATGTATTCGAGCCCTTCGTATTCCTCCGGCGGAACGTCGGTCGTCAGGTGACGCATGGGCACGTAACCGACCCGGCGTGCCACGACCTGGAGATCGGCGGCATCCTTGACCTTGCAGACCGAATCATAACAGTGCATCGTGCAATTGCGTGCCACGATCTGGAACGAAAAACGCCCGTTTCGGTAAGCGACTCGCTCGAAGGTTCCCGATTCGCCGACGGGTGATTTCGGGTAAACCCGCTCAAGCGAACTTTGCATCCAGACTTGAAATTGTTCGCCCTGGTTCTTCAGCGGAAGAATGACGGTCGGAACTTTTTCTTCGCCCCGACAGGGAGTCCCAAGAAACAAAACACATAACATGCACATCAAAGGCAATCGAAACGACATCTCAACTCCATAAAGCAAGTGGTTGTGAAAATAATATGACTCAAACTTGACGAAACATTGACCAAAGATTATAAATCATACGAATGTCTTTTTCAATAGATTTGTCCCGCCACATAAACTCAACAAAAAAAGATCATCATGCAACGTAACAAGATATTTTTCCCATGGTTTTTCACGGTCATTTGCCTGCTCTTCTCCGGCGTATTGCCGCATTTCTCATATGCGAGCGATTTGGTGTTCGTGTGTCGTGAAAACAACGACCTGTACCGGGTGCTGAAAAAAATGGAGGTGCCCTGCGTTCGTTTTGACAAAGCGGAAGAGGCCGCGGCGAACCTGAAAAACGGTGACGCAGTCCTGTTCCTCGCCGATGGTTACCCCGAGGCGACGACCGATCTTTCCGGAGATGTTTTCCGGCGGCTTTCTGAAAAACAAGCCAAAGCCTACATCGAATTTCCGGGAGCGTTGCCGGGGCTGGAATTCAAACCGCCGCGTCGGGCGTTTCGTGAACGCGTCGTCGTGCTGGAAGATGTGTTCGGCGAAAAACTCAAGCCGATGGACGTGTTGGCCATCCACGACTGCCATTTCGTGGAAACCGAAGTGGAAAAACCGATCATGGTGATCGCCGGTGTCGCCGGTTATGACACGGCGATTTACGGAGTGGATGATGTCAATAAATTCCCCATTCTTTTCGAGCGTGACAACATTCTCGTCTCGACGACGAAGTTGAGCCAGTTCGTAACCGCCCGTTACGCGACCAGGGATTCCATTCAGGCCGTGTGGCAATATATTTTCCACCGGCTTTTGCCGGATCGGGAAATTCCCGTTCTGCAATGGGAACCGCTTGTCCGTCCCACATACGCGAAAGACGAACCGCTGCCGCGCGATGCGCGTTTGAAGGCCATTCAACGCGGCATCGACTGGCACGGTCATGCCGGGATGGTACTGAATGAAAAAGGCTGGGAAGATTACCGGAAATTCTGGGACCCCAAAACGGGGGACGCACTCGGACATGACGGCGTCGGGGAATGGCCGGACACGATACCGCCTTACGGGGACGGTCGTTTCGGGATTCTTGAAGGCGGCTATTCGCAAATCGATTATCTTGGAAAACAGAAGGCCAAGAAATGGCTGCGCTGCGATTCCAACGAGGAAAGCTCGTTCGCCTTCGCGTTGCGCTGGAAACTTGACGGGAACGCATGGAGTCGTGACGTTTCGGAAAACGTGTTGGATTGGCTCTATTTCGATTCGGGAATTTTTCAGCCTGATCCGGCGGAACCCAACGGCGGGCTGCTTTTCTGGTCGCCCGACAACCGCCAGGCGCTTTACCAGGACAACGACGTCAAGGCGATCATGGGGCTCATCGGCACCTCGGCCGTTCTGGAAACCGACAAATGGGACGACGTTCTCGTCCGCAATATTCTCGGCAATTTCCGAACGACCGGGCCGCTCGGTTTTCGCGGTTGGCGGCTGGAATATCCGGACGTCGTGAAAAACGGCTGGCGTTTTTATCGGGACAACCCGCGAACGGATTTTTCGCCGCACTACGAAGCGTGGATGTGGTCGGCCTATCTTTGGCTTTATGACAAAACCAAGTACGAACCGCTTTTGGCGAAAGTGAAAACCGGCGTGAAAATGATGAACGAGGCCTATCCGGAAAAATGGTTCTGGGCCAGCGCCTGTTCGCCGATTGATTACGCCCGGATGCTGCTCGTCTGTTCCTGGCTGGTTCGCGTGGAAGACACGCCGGAACATCGCAAGTGGCTCAAATTTTACGCCGACAAACTCGCGGAATTGCAGGACGCGGAAACGGGAGCGATTCGCGAACAGGTCATTGATTATCCGCATTTGCAGTTCCGGCTCCCGCGATCCAACGCTGAATACGGCAGTTCGGAATCGGGTCTTGCGGCGAAGGACGGCGACCCGGTGACGGATCAGCTTTACTCGACCAACTTCGCGCTGTTCGGGCTCAACGAAGCGTTTGCCGCGACGGGCGATCCGCAATACAAAACCATGCGTGACCGTTTGGCCGATTTTCTCATCCGCATCCAGGTGGAAAGTGAATCGCATCCGGAACTCGACGGCGGATGGTTTCGGGCCTTCGATTATCAAAAATGGGAATATTGGGGAGCGAACGCCGACGCCGGCTGGGGGGCCTGGAGCATCGAAGTCGGCTGGACGCAGGCGTGGATTTCGGCTTCGTTGGCCCTCTGCGAAATGGAAACAAGCCTCTGGGATTTGAGCAAAAACAGCGAGGTGAACAAACGGTTCAAAAAAATTCTGGACGAAATGCTGCCGGAAGAAGGAAAATAGTCCACAAAAGGCTTCGTCATTTTCGATCAATAAGTGGAATTGAAAAACCTCATTTTCCCCTTCGTTTTTCTGACAGAACAACCTCAGCAGCAACAAGTTCATAACATGACAATCTCATTCACCTCATTTCAGATCCTTGAAAAATAAGGAAAATGAGGTTGTGTTGACTGCGCCCCGTGCTACTGAGGTTGTGTTGTTTTGTGAATAAGGTGAAAATGTGGTTTTGGTCGCATGGAAAGATGCCACACGTCAAATGACGCGCAATGACGCCATGTTGAACCTTGGTACTACAGCGCAATGACCATGTCCATTTACAGCGATGAATTTTCCGCAAGTCGATGCCTCGCTTGGCGATTCGCTTGCGTTTTGTTCGCCGATGAACAGTTGGTCTCTTGCGTCGAGTCGGCGCAAAAATTCCGGCTTGCCGCCGGAGAAACCGCCGCAATTCCGTCCGGATTCCATCAATATCAAACTGATCCATCGTCGCGTCCTCCATGAGCACAACCGTTATGAAATTCGCACCTTAACACAATCTTATAACTTAGCGCAACATCACTTTATTGCGCTGTCGTATTAGGGTCGCCCTTCGTCAATTCCATCCGTTTTTTTGCCGATAAACACAAAGGCGATAATCAAAATGATTACGGTAATGACGCAGGCAAAGAGGAAGTTGTTGGTAAAGACCTTCCTTGGCTCGAATGAATGACGACTCTTTTGTGTCACGGTGCCGGGATTCCACCGGCTTCAGCGGTGGTGCAAATTTAATTCCGCTTCAAACCACCCCCTTCAACTTGTGTTGTTTGAACTTGTTGTAAATCGTTTTTTCGCTCACGCCAAGTCGACGAGCTGATTCTGCGCGATTGCCGCCGCAGGCCGACAAGGTTTCGATGAGCAGACGACGTTCCACTTCGGCCATTGTCAGACCGGCCAGTCCGATTTCACCGCAGTTCCTCTCCAAGCGGTTGAAAACGATGTTTTGCTCGGGGATGATGAAGCCTTTCGTATTGGAACAGGCCCAGAGAATCACGTTTCTCAACTCTCGATTGTTGCCCGGCCAGGCGTGATGCTGCAGCTTGCCCATGGCGGCGTCGGAAAACTGTTGGCGCTCAGTCCCGTTTTGTCGGGAGAATTCTTCCGCAAGAGAATCGGCCAACGCGGGGATATCCGATTTGATTTCCCGAAGCGACGGAAGGGGAATCGTCACGGAACGAAAATGGTTCAGCAGTTCTTCCAGAAATTTCCCCTTCTTGCAGGCATCGTCAAGATCAATCCGCGTTCCGGCGATCATCCTGAAATTCGGGGAAAGGCTTTCCCTTGACACATCACGTTGCAGCCTTCCCTCTTTGAGAACACGGCACAGTTTCGCCTGAATGGACAAGGGCATCTCTGAAATCCTGTCAAAATAGATCGTCCCCTCGCGGGCCAGTTCCAGCAGACCGATGCGCGATCCGGATGCGGAAAGCGATGCGTCCTGCGTACCGCCGAACAGGACGGCGTCAAAAACTCGCGGTATCAGCCTGTGGCAAGGGACGGCGATCAACGGTTTGTGTTTACGCGAACTGTTGCCGTGTATTTGTTGGGCGACCAGATTTTTTTCCGTGCCCTTTTCCCCCATGAGGAGAACGTGGCATTCCGTTTTCGCGTACATCATGATCTGCCTGCGTTGGATTTCGCTGAGGAACGGAGAATCGCAAAATCCCGGCTCTTGTGTCGGGATGCCGAAGGATTGGCGCAGTCGCATGTTCTCCTTCAGGGTTTGCGAAAACTTGACCGCCAGGTCAATGTCATGCAGGAGAGTCGTGCGCGAACAAGGGAAAGACAAACGCGAAAAAATGCCGACCGGTTGGAGATTGTCCATCGGTCGGTTTTTGCCGGTCCGGTCCAAAACGATAGTGGGAAGCATCGAAAAACGTTGCTGGAGTTCCCCGACCGTCTTACGGACGGCTTCGTCGTCGTGCGGCATATCAAGCAAAATGACGGAAAAATCCTGCCTTGCGGATAAGGCCGTCGCTTGATTTTGAGTACACAGGCGGGACGTGTATCCTCCGGTTTCCAGGAGGCGCCCCAGGGACATTTGAAATGACGTGTCATCGCCGACCAGGAGCACGAGTTCGCGAGAGGGAACCGGGGGTTTTCTGAAACTCTGTTGCTTGTCATCGAACAGGATGCTCATTTCCTCACGATAATTAAGACATGATTTGAAATGTAAATCCGGGTGGGGCTCTTCAGATCGGGGAATTCTTTGCCGGTGGGTGTATCCTTGCATGGTTTGCCTCATGATTTCCTGGGGGTCAGTGCTTTCATCTTTCGTTTCGACGTTCGTCATCTTGCATGGAAAGGGACGGAAATTTCCTGATTCTGGAAAATAATACCGCCGCCACGTAAATCATGACCCGCAAACAGGCGTAGAATTTGGACAACAAAGAATGTTGATTTCCGCAATAATCCATGACGGAGCATTTTTTTTGTAATTATTACGGACTACAAGAGATATTTCGGCCTTCCGGCGAAAATAATACGGGAGAAATGAAAGTCGAGGGTTGAAGGACAACAACCTCAACGTATCGGAAAAATCTGTTTCGGGAATTCCGCCCCGTTGATGGAGCCGGCCGCTCCCCAGATTCCGTAAGGGCTTTGTTCGGATTGCAGATTCAAAGCGGAAACGGTCAGGTCGCCCGAATCTATCGTTTCCGCGATCAAAGTAACGGCACCGTCCCCCCAGGCTCCGTTGGCCCCGCCGACGTGGTAGGCGGTCGGCGGATAGAGAGCGTGGTCATTGGCGATCTCCGACGAGTGGCTGCAGGAGGGACTGTTCGGCGGCAGGATCGTCGTGAAACGCACACAATGAAATCCCCAAAATCCGTAGAAGGTTCCGGTTTCGCCGCTCGTTTCCAGGACGCCGTCCGTGCCCTTGCGTGTCAAGTCGTAACGTCCTCGTTCACCGCGGTAGTTCAGGCACGTGATAGGGCCGTAACGAACCGTCTCGACGCTGTAAGCGATGCCGCCCTTGACCTGCGTCCGGGTCGTTGAGGTTCCAATGCAGCGTTCACTGAGAAAAAGTGTGTTCGAGAGTCCGTCGGTCACGTCGGCGAGGTTCCTGAAACCGCACACGGGAAATGCGCCGCGTCGCAGGATTTTGTCCTCTCGTGTGACAACGGAATCCTCCTGGCAATGCTCCAGGATCAGATCGCCGTCGGAATAGCAATAATTCGCGGGAGTGGAAACATTCTCCGGAACGTTCGCATGGGGGTCGGAAGGACAGGCAAGATCGGAAAGCGGACCAAGCCACGAAGGATGGAACGCATGAAACGGTTTCGCCTCAAAACCGATGCGAGTCAATGCGTCCCAGCGTTCCACCTGCGAAATCAGCGGGAGAAGCAGGACATGCGGCGAAAGCTGGGAATCTTTGCCCCCTACCCCGAAAGGCGGCATCGCATTGTTTGCGTCGTGGTACTGATGAACCGCCAGAACGAGACGCCGGATTCGATCCGAACACTGGCACCGGCGGGAGGATTCGCGAATCCGTTGAATGCCGGGCAGCATGATCGCGATCAAAACGCCGATGACCGCAAGGATCACCAGCAGTTCAATCAGGGTGAAAGCGACTGCGAAAGACGATCTTTTTCGCCCCATGTCATTCCCCCTGCATTTCGGGACGAATGGTCGCGGCCATGTCGCGGATTTCCTCTTCCGTCATCACGCGGCCGTACAGGGAGAATTCACCGATCCGTCCGTTCAGCGGGGTCTGATTGTTGTCCCGCCGGGTCTGGTGACGCCAGTTTCCGATCTCCGCGTCGGAAAAGTCAATGTGTTCCCGATCCTGAAGAGGCAATGCGGCAACGGCTTTGCCGTCCAAATAATGCGTGACGAGCATTCGCTTGGCGTCGACCGTGACGGCAAGGTGAATCCACCCGCCCGCGTCATTCCGGTTCAGGACCGCCGACGAGGAATATTTGACAAGCCCCGTTTCCCTGGACGGTCCGATCAGCAGTTGCACTTCTCCCAGATAATTGATCTGCCAGTGCAGGGCTTTCGGACCGACGTCGCCGACGGACAGGATCGGGTTACCGGCGCGGAAAAGATCGTTCAGGCACACGGAGGCGCAAAGTGTGAAGGAATCACGCTTTTCGGGAATGGAAAAACGGATTCGGTCTCCGTCACTGACAAATGCCAAGGCGTCCAGGCCGTGAAACGCACCGGGGACCTCCCGGCAACCGATTCGCTGAACATCCGCGTTTCCCGTGGGGGAATAAAACGCATTCATCCCGTTTTTTTTACCCGACATATCAAAATGAAAGAGCAGATCGGGGTCCTGGATATGTTTTTCTCTTGCCGCGTTCCATGCGTCATTGTGTCGCGTTTCATAATTCCACGCCTTTTCGGCCATTTTAGCGGCGCTGACGTAAAGTTCCCGCGAGGCGGGCATTTGAGCCAAGCGGTGATTTGGCCCCGCGACAATGGCGCTGCCTTCGCTGAGGGAAGTGTTGGATTGCGTCAGGGGATTGACTTCGACCAGCCCCTTGATTACGTGGACGGAACATTCCGTCGGCGCGGCCTCGACGACGAATTCCGTGCCCAAATCGCGGACGTTGAGCAGGGGGGTATGCACTCAGGGTGAGCGCACGTAAATAATCGTGAATTACGGAGTCATTTGCTTTCCTCGTATCAATTCGAGTAGGAAATCGAAACTCCATGCGGCGGCGCGACGTTTGCCGACGAGGCTTGTTTTGGCCGGGTGTTGTTTTAATAA
>JAVBQX010000245.1:0-19004 GCA_031548645.1 Thermoguttaceae bacterium | reverse complement strand
TTGACCAGGAGGAAAACCAGCGCCCCGATGATCGCGGTCATCTCGGCGTTCACCCCTGCGAGATTGACGCGGAGGATGACCAGCATCGACGTGATGCACGCCGGGATCGACATGCAGTCCTGGAAGGAGCGGCTCGTCTTGATGTCGATGTCGGGCAACATGCCGCCGACGCTGCAAAGACCGCCGGACAACAGGCAGGTCACCGCCGGAAAACCGCAGGGATACCAGGCCAGCACGCCGAAAACGAGCCCGCTGATCGAACTGAATGTCGTGTGCTGCTTGTGGTTGGCCATGCCGGTTGGGGTCGGGTTGAGTCGAAAGTCATCATTGCGGAATCCGGGCCGGTATCTTAACAACTTTATTTGTTTGACTCAACATCAACTTCCCCCTTCAATTCAAAGGAAATATTGGCCAACCCCACCTGTCGGCAGGCGTCGATGACATCAAGCCAATATTCGACGGGCACATTTTCGTCACAGGAAATCACCACGGGGAAATCGTCTTTCGCCCGCGCGATCTGCACCAGAACCGACTGCAAATCCCCTAAATTCTCACAAGCGTGACTTTCGACCTGCCAGGCGGGTCGGCCGTTTTCGTAGCGAATCGTGACCCGGGCGCTGTCGAGATTCAGCTCCGCCGGATCGGTCACGGAAACGCCGCCCGTGACGCCCGACGACGAAAGTTCCGTCGCCAAAAGGGCTTCGATCTGGTCGAGGTTCGCCGTACACACGAAAAAAATCAACAGCAGAAAGATCACGTCGATCATCGACGTCATCGAAAGCTGAATCACCGGCGGACGTTTTACATATTTGAGACGCATGAAGGCATTATATCACGCTTCGCTTTTCCATGCCAGCACAAATGTCCGGTGCATAGGAGAAGCGCAAGTTTTATAGAGGTAAAATTTGTTTCTCGCAGAGACGCGGAGGACGCTGAGGATTTTAAAATCATTCATGTTATAAGATCATATAAAACAAATGCTTATATCGATATTTGCGATTTTTAATACAGAATATCACTCTGCGCCCTTTGCGTCTCTGCGAGAAATATCGGGCTTTGTAGTTCTCCTGATCTGACACATGGATTTTTGATCGAATTTCTTTTGGCGGGGATATTTCGTCAAAATTCCTGATAACGGTTGACTTTTCGGGTGCTCTTGTGTCAAATATTATTAAGGGAAACTGTCGAAACGGCAAAATAATGAACAAAAATCTTGTTTCGCCGATAAAACGACGGGGGCTCTTCCGCTGCGCGATGTTCGAGTCGCGGGGCGGGGACGCTTGTATTGAATAGGGCAAACATATTCATTCCGACAACGGGGAGTTCTCCATGTCACGCCATCATTATTTTTATACGCCGCCGCGGGTTTCGGGCGAACGGGTTCCGGTCCGTCGCGGTTTGACGCTGATTGAAATTCTCATCGCGGTTTCGCTCATGACGATCATCATGCTGGCCGCGGTCCGGGTTTTGACTTACGTCAGTCACACGCTCACCAAAACGCAAAACGCGATGGTCATCGCTGGCCGCGCGCGAACGGCCCAGATGCAGATCGATCGCGACCTCGACTGCTTCACCGCCCCGCTGACCCCGCCCCTGCGCTTCAACGACGCGCAGGGCTATGTGCAAATCGTGGAAGGGCTGGGCTCGCACTACGGGCGTCTGTTTCACGACAGTACGATCGGCTGGGGACTGAAAGACATCGCCGTCAATTCGGAAACGGGGGCTTACGATTCGACCGTCGGCGACTGCGACGACGTCATCATGTTCACCGCCCGGGCGCCGGAAGGTTCCATGTTCCGCGGGCTGGTCGGCGGCGTGATCATGGAAAGCAAGGAAGCCGAAATCTGCATTTTCCTCCGCGGCACCACGCTCTACCGCCGCGTTCTGCTCATCATTCCGGATGAGCAATTGCAGTATGCGTTGCATAATGCGGAGTTCGACGACGGCGGAACCCCCACTTCCCGTTATACTCTCGGTGCCCGCCCCGCAACGCAAGGTTACGGTTTTTATCGCGATTTCGATGTTTCCGCCCGATTGGAATGGGACGCCGGTACCAGCACGTGGCGGGTTAAGGCCAACACGCTTGCCGATTTGACACGTCGCGAAAATCGTTTCGGGCACTCATTTCAAAATCTGAGTACGATAACCAACAACCCGCTCCCGTTTCCTTACGGCATTTACAACAACGCCGCATGGTATCAATTGCGGCTCCCGACTTTGGCCGAATGCACGATGGATGACACCCAGGCTTCATGGCGAATGGGAAAACAAATTGTGACGAAGACAAATATGTATGATATGTTGAATTCGCAATTGCGCTACACCGACAGGGCAATTAACAACGATTGGGGTGACCAGCCGGCAAACACCTTCCCGAAATCCGCTCTCAAGCCTTACCTGGATTATTGGAACAATCCGCTTCCGTGGGCGAATATTGATTCAAAGACCAGTTCCCTTTTGAAAGGAGCGGATGTTTTTGATGGTGTGAGTACCTCAAACTTCCAATTCAAGCAACGCACCAACGAAGACGTCCTGCTGACCAACGTTATCGGTTTCGATATCAAGGTTTGGGACCAGGAAAGCAAGGGATTCATTGACCTGGGAGAGTTTAAAAATACCAACAACTTCAAACTGAATGCCGTCGATACGGCAAAAGCTCGTGTTTGTTCGAAGAGCCTCGGTTCGCAGGGCTTTTATGGAGCCCTTAACAAGGCAATCCCTGCCAATGAATCAGGCTGCTATGCAAACGCCCTCTACGGCCTCTTGCCCTGCGTTTACGACACCTGGACCGACGCCTACGAAAACGACGCGACGGGCATTGTTCGCGACACGAATAATGCCTCCATTTGGGGAATCGCCGTGGCGCCGCCCGCGGGTCTTGACGGCGCCGCCGACATCATGGAGCACGTTGACCAGTGGCGATGTCCGCCGCCGTACAACGTGCCGCTGACGGGCCTCCAGATCAAAATCCGCGTGTTCGACCCCAACTCGAACAACATCCGCGAAGTCACCATCCGGAAGAATTTCACACAATGACCGGATGCAAAAATAAAGGTAGGGCGGTCACGCCGTGACCGCCGCAGGGAGCTTGGGATAATTTTTTTGTTGCGTAAACGGCGGTCTCGGCGAGACCGCCCTACCTTGCGTTTCCGACCTACCTTGCCCGCCCGCCGTTCCTGTTGAAGGACCTGTCCGATGATCATGCCGCACTCTCCCGCCACATCGTCCCAAGGCCGCGACCGGCACGGCATGGTGCTGCTGGTCGTCATCATCATCGTGGCCCTGCTCTCGCTGGCGGGGTACGCGTTCGTGGCCCTCATGAACTCCGAGCTCGACTCCGCCCGGCAGCGGGGCCGTGAAATCCAGGTGCAATACGTCACGCAGTCGGGCGTCTCATTGCTCGAATCCGTCGCGACGCTCCCGCAGTACGACCGGCAATGGTCCGGCGGAACCTACGACAATCCCACGCTCTTTTGCGCCGCGGCGATGGAAGACGGCACCTTCGGCGGGGTCAATTCGGCCCGCTTCACCGTCGTCGCGCCGAAAATCGAGGACGGCCGCATGGCCGGCGTCCGCTACGGCATGATCAACGAATCGGCCAAGCTGAATCTGGCCAAGGTGCTCGAATGGGAAACGGCCCGACCCGGCGACGGCGTCGAGGCCCTGCGCAAGCTGCCCGGCATGACCGTTTCGACCGCCGAAGCGATTCTCGACTGGATCGACCCCGACGACAACCCGCGTTCCGGCGGGGCCGAAGCCGACTGGTACGCGCGGCAGCGGTTGCCCTATCGCCCGCGAAACGCCGTGCCCGTGACGCTGGAGGAATTCCTACTCGTGCGCGGCGTGACCCGGCAGTTGATGTTCGGCGACGACGAAAACTGCAATTTCGTTCCCGACGCGCAGGAAACCCGCATGGCCGGTTACGCCCCGACCGCACAACCCGCGACGGGCGCGACGCCGCAACCCGGCATGATCGGCGGCAACGCCCCGCCCGCCGTTCCCTGGGTTCACCTCCTGACGGTCATCAGCGCCGAACGCGACGCCAACCCGCGCGGCGCGGCCCGCATTGATTTGAACGGCGCGAACCTCGAATTTCTGCACTCGCAACTCGCCGAACGCGTCAATCTCGAAACGGCCGATTTCGTCGTCCTGTACCGCCAATACGGCACGGCGGAACTCGCCGCCCAGGCCGCCGCGGCGCAACAGACCACCGAAGCCCAGCCCCCCGCAACCACCGGACGCGGCACATCATCGCGCGGCGCACGCGGCAGTCAACCGGCGACGTCCCGTCGCGGTTCCCGCCAATCACCGACAGCATCATCGCCTGACGCATCATCCGGCATCATGCCCGACATGCCACTTGGCGGTAGTGTCGGCGATCTTTCTGGCGACATGCCGCCTGACCCTCCCGGCTCACTTGATTCCCTTGACCTACTTGATCCGAACGGCGCCCCGCCGCCGCTGTCCTTGGGCGGGCCGGACGCCATGCCGAATGACTTGCCGAATCATGCTCCGGGCGGTTCGTCGAACGTCATGCAAAGTGCCGCGTCGGTCGACATGTCGGGCGGTATGTCGGGCGGTATGTCGGGCGGTGTGGGTTCGTCGAACATGACGGGAACCGTCCCGCCGCCGCTTGAGATTTCCGAAACACCGGACGCATCACCCGCAACGTCACGCACCACATCGCGAGCATCGTCACGCACATCAACCGGCGCAACATCGCGCGGTCGCGGCGGTTCGCGCACCGTCCGGGAAAGCCGCTTTTCGCAGTACGTCAACCTGCAAACCCCGGCGCAGTTCCGGCTCGAAACGCCGCTCGACATCGTCGGCGCGACCGTCGTCATTCCGCAAAATGCCGCCGCGTCACAAACCGCCACATCAGCCGCGACGACGCAACCGGCTCCCGCAACTCCAGTGACAACCGGTTCCGCTGCGAATGCGACGGACGCGTCAAGTGAACCGACAACGATCACGCTGGCCAGTCCGCTGACGGTCGATTCGTCGTCGCTGAACAGCACGCTGCTAACCTATCTCGACGAAACCTCGACCGCCGTGGGCACGACCATCGTCGGGCGGATCAACATCAACGAGGCGCCCTACGAAGTGATCGCGGGCATACCCGGGCTTTCGCAAAACGCGGCGAGGCAAGTCGTCAACCGCCGCGAACAGCAGGCCAACGGCGTCCGTGACATGTACCGGCATCCGACCTGGCTGTTGGCCTACAACATCGTCGACCTTGCGACGCTGAAAAAAATCTGGCCGCACGTCACCTGCGGGGGCGACATTTTTCGCGGACAGGTCATCAGTTTTTACGAAGACATTGGCACCTTTTCCCGGGTCGAGGCCGCCGTCGACGCCACCGTGTATCCGCCGCGGCTGGTCGATTACAAGGACCTGACCAGTCACGGCATCGGCTTTCACGACCGCGTGCTTTTCGGCAATATCCCGCGCCAGGGCCCCGCCGGTGTCGCCGGATCGACCGCCCCGACCTTCGCCGACGCCGCCGCGGGCGGGACCAGTTTTGCCGATGGCTTTTCGGGCGGCGGCATGAACAGCGGTATGGGAACCGGCATGATGGGCACGCAGCCAACGCAATCACCGATGCAGCCCATGCAGCCATCAATGTACACGTCGCCGAGTTATTCCGACATCGCGCCGCTTGAGTTGTAACAGAACATTCATCTTTTGATACATTCCTCCATGTCCCACGTTGTTCTCGCGATTTCAGGCGGTGTTGACAGTACGGCGGCGGCCCTGCTTTTGATGCGGGCCGGTCACCGGGTCAGCGGCGCGTTCATGTCGCATCCCTGGCAGTCGCCGGGCGAAGCGGAGGAAGCCGCTTCCGTTGCCGCGAAACTCGGCATCGAATGTCACGTCGTCGATTTTTCCGCCGCGTTCGAAAAACTGGTCGACGCCTTCGCGGACGGGTATTTCGCCGCGCTCACGCCGAATCCCTGCGCCCTGTGCAATCGCGAAATCAAGTTCGGGCTGCTCTTCGAAACGATGCGACAACTCGGCGGTGATTTTCTCGCGACGGGGCATTACATCCGCCGCATGACGCACGAGGATTGGCTCGCGTCCCATCGCGCATGGCAAACGGCCCACAACGCTGAACCGATTTCGGAAAGCCTGCGAGGCGCCTTCGACGCGGACATTCCGGCCATCTGCCGCGGGCATGATCCCGGCAAGGACCAGTCGTACATCATGTTCGGCGTCGCCCGGGACAGGCTGTCGCGGCTCCTGTTTCCCGTCGGCGATTACGAAAAATCGGCCGTTCGCGACCTGGCCGCCGGGGCCGGGTTCGATTTTTCGCAAAAGCGAGAAAGCCAGGAAATCTGTTTCGTGCCCGATCACGAACACGTCCGTTTCATCCGGGAACGACGACCGGGGCATATCACGGCGGGGAATCTCGTTTCGGTCGACGGGACGGTGCTCGGCACGCACGACGGTTTCGAACAGTTCACCATCGGTCAGCGCAAGGGCATGAAAACCGGATTCGGCGAACGGCGTTACGTGGTGCGGCTCGACGCGAAGACCTGCGACGTCGTCATCGGCACGCGGGACGATCTCGCGCGAAAGGAATTGACGACATCGCAATGTCACTGGCTGATCCGTCCGCCGAGGGAACCGTTCCGTTGCCTGGTCAAAATCCGCTATCGCAGCCCGGCCACCTGGGCGACGATCACGCCGCTGAACGATGACGCCGACGCAAATGCCAACAACAAGGCGACGCGAATGCGGGTCGAATTCGACGAAGCGCGGCACGCGATCGCGCCGGGCCAGGTGGCCGCCTGTTATCTCAACGACCGCATCATCGGCGGCGGCTGGATCGACGCTTGACGATTGCGTGAGCCCCGCCTACGTCAAATCACGAGTTGGCGGTAAAATGTTATGGCAATACACTCACATCGCCAAACATTAAAATTGCTTATTCCATGCTTACACTGATCGATTACGGCGCCGGGAACCTGACCAGCGTGCGACTGGCCCTTGAAAGTCTCGGCTGCGAGGCCGTCGTGACCTCCGACCCCAACGTCGTGCGTCGCGCGTCGCGGGTGATTTTTCCCGGCGTCGGGGCGGCGGCTTCGGCCATGCGGAATCTTGAACGACGCGGACTGGTGCCGGCCCTGTGCGAGGTGCTCCAGCGCGGCGTGCCATTTTTCGGCATCTGCCTCGGAACGCAAATTCTGCTGGATTCCTCGGAAGAGGACGGCGGCACCGACGTGCTGGGACGGCTCCGCGGTCGTGCAAAACTGTTCCGGCCCGATGACGCCCGCTACAAGGTGCCGCAAATGGGTTGGAATGAATTGCATCAGGTGCAACGTCATCCGGTGCTTGAAGGCGTGCCGCAGGACAGCGATTTTTACTTCGTGCACAGCTATTATCCTGCCCCGGACGACCCGGCGGACGTGATCGGCACGACGACTTACGGCGGCACGACCTTCGCTTCGATGATCGGACGCGGCAATCTCGTCGCGACGCAGTTCCATATCGAAAAATCGGGTGAGGCCGGGCTTCGCATTTTGAAAAACTTCACCCGGTGGGACGGCCGCTGGGATGCGGCAGAAATACCCAACGATACGTTTCCCCCAGGCGAACGGGAAACATCGGCCGGCAGGAAAATTTTTCCGGTCAAGCGTCGCATCATTCCGTGCCTTGACGTGATCGACCGCCGCGTGACCAAGGGCGTGCGGTTCCAGAACAACGTCGACCTCGGCGAGCCGGTCGCGCTGGCTCGCGAATATTACGAAGGCGGAGCCGACGAGCTCGTCGTGTACGACATCACGGCTTCGGCGCAGCAACGCAAAATCGACATCGGCATGGTGCGCGAGGTGGCCCGGGCGATCCACATCCCCTTCGCGGTCGGGGGCGGCATCGCGACGCTCGACGACATGGCCGAAGTGCTCGACGCGGGCGCGGAAAAAATTTCAATCAATTCGCTGGCCGTCGCGAATCCCGGAATCATCGCCGAAGGGAGCCGGGCTTTCGGTCGCCAGTGCGTCGTGCTCGGCATGGACCCGGTGGCCAACCCGGATCGCGACCGCTTTCCGAGCGGCTTCGAAGTCACCGTGCGCGGCTTCCGCGAACGAACCGGCCTTGACGCGCTCGAATGGGCCCGGCGTTGCGAACAACTCGGCGTCGGTGAAATCGTCGTCAATTCGGTCGACCGCGACGGCACGCGGGCCGGGTTCGAGCTGGAAATCACGGGGCGAATCGCGGAGTCGGTGCGGATTCCCGTCGTGGCTTCTGGCGGGGCGGGCAACGCTTCGCACCTGGTCGAGGTTTTTCTCGAAACGCAGGTCAGCGCCGCGATCATCGCCGGCATTTTGCACACGGGCGAATACACCATCGCCGGACTGAAAAAGGAAATCGCCGCCTCGGGCGTCGCGCTGCGAGGGACCGACACGGCGAAAAAGTGATGCCATTCCGGCAATTTCAGAACTGGTACATCACCGCGCAACCGCCGGAGAACTGTTCGCTGTTCCGGCCATTGTTGTACGGATTGATGCCGCCGTAGCACCAGTCGTAGCGGATTTCCGGTCGGACGACCAGGGAGCGGACCGGCGTCCAGTTGACGCCGAGCGTCACTTCATAGCCGTTGTAATCCCAATCGCTGATGTGCATCCATTCGGCCCGGGCACCGACGGCCAGTTTGCATCCGACCTGGTAGGTGAGGTACTGGCAGATGCCGTAACGTCCGCTTGCGTCATCGCCCCTTTTATACACGACCAGGTCATCGCTGTAATTGCTCGCGTTCATCAGGTACCATTCCGCGGCGTAGTTCCATTTCCGGTAACATTGCGAGAAGACCAGCGAGTGATAATAGGCGTCGAAGTTTTCGCCGTCAGCGAGATAATCGTTGAGCATTTTCGTGTAGCGATACATGTTGTCATATTCGCCGCCGTAAAATCTCCCCCATTGCAACATGTAGGAAAGATTTGCACCCTTCCAGAGTTTGCTTTTGACGCCGCCCAAAAAGGCCGAGTCGCCGAAACGGTTGCTCCAGCCGGCGTCGTTTCCCGCCGTCCAGCCGCCGTACAGCGAGATGCGGCAACTGTGGCGATACTCGAACAGCGCGCCGGCGTTGGTGTCCGGCGAAGTCAGGTATCCGTAGGAGTGGCTGTAAAAAAAGTTGTTCGGCGCTTCATTGTATTCATAGCTCAGCGGCGACGCGAACTTCCCGATTTTGACCCCCAGCTTCCGGTAGCCCGCCGTGAGATACACATCGGAAATCGACGTGTAATAATCGCCGTCGCGCCAGTCGTCGTCAAACGAAAAGTCCTCCCGGCTCTGCGTGAGATAGGCGTCCGTGCCGTAGAGCAGTTGCGCTTTGAAGCCCCAGTCGAACCCGTGGCAGGTGTCCATCCGCTTTTCGAGGAATATTCCCGCCTGGTTCATGTTGAAGTCGGGATTCTGCAAATTCCCCAGAAAATACCCGTTGCCGCTGGCCGGATAAAATCGTTCCTGCGGCAGATAGCCGAAGCCGGACCGCATCAAGTCGGTACCGTGACTGTTCGTGTAGATTCCCGCCTCGGTCCAGAAACCGACCGCGAATTGCGCGGGCTTTTTCCAGTATTTTCCGAGCCAGGACGATTCGCCGGGATTCAGCGTGTACGTCCTCCCTTCGTAAAGCCCGGGCGCATCATACGCCCCCGCCTGGCGTCCCGAAAGAACACAGGCGACGGAGAGAAGGGCAAGCCCCGTCAATAATTTCGATAACCTCTTTCTCATAACTCAACCCCATTCCTTGGTAAAAATGATCCTTTTGCTTTGGCCGCTCATCCCTGAGGATCGTTTTGCACGGTCAAAACACCGTTGTCTTTGCGTATCCGGCGGCGGTCGTCGCAAGCTGAAGCGCGAGTTCGTTCCGTTTTTGAAAAACTCATGTTTTCCGCTTTGCCGACGGTAACATCGGTAACGGACAAAACAGTTCTCAAGATGATTTCGCCCCCAACGATTGCAGCGGAAATCATTACGGGAAAGTGATGCGGCAAATCAATTACAAAGAACACATCGCGATTAACGCATAAATTGATTGCAATACGGATAATTTACCCAAACTGTGACACAAGCTGTGCGGTTGCGGAACGGAAGGTTTTGCTTACAATAAATGAAAGTTCCTCATTTTGTGCAACCGTCACGGCAATCATGATAAAAGTTTTACAAATCATCCCGTCGCTTGACCGGAGCGGCGCAGAAAAGCAGATGACCTTGCTGGCAAAGGGTTTGCCGCGCAACGAATTTGAGTCGCATGTCGCCGTTTTGACCCGCAGCGGGCCCCTGCTTCAGGACTTGGAAGCGGCGAACATTCCCTGCCACCTGATCGAAAAGAAGACGAAAATCGATCTTTTCGCCTGGTTTCGCCTGAAACGGCTGATCCGCAAAATCAAGCCGGACATCGTGCATACCTGGCTTTTCGCGGGCAATTCCTACGGACGCGCGGCGGCGTTTGCGTGCAAGGTGCCGGTCGTTTTCGCGGGCGAGCGCTGCGTCGATCCCTGGAAGGGCCGCGGCCATTTTCTCATTGACCGCCATTTGGCGAAAAAAACCGACGTCCTCATCACGAACAGCAGCGGCGTGGTCGATTTTTATTCGCAAAACGGTATTTCCGCCGACCGTTTCGTCGTCATTCCCAACGCCGCCCCGCTCCCGACGCAGGAACAGCGGGACGCACTGACGCGCGAACAGGTGTTCGAGGAATTGGAACTCAAACCGGCCAAACACATCATCGCGATGGTCGCGCGATTATGGCCGCAGAAACGAATCACCGAAGCGATTTGGGCCGCTGACATGCTCAAATTCGCCGGCGAGGATTTCCAGTTTCTCATTTTCGGCGACGGCCCGAAGGCCGACGAACTGGTCCGATACCGCAACAGCGTGTGCATCAACGACCGCGTGCATTTTCTCGGGCATCGCAACGACGTGTCGCGTTTCATGCCGCATTTCGACATACTGTGGTGTACCAGCGCCTATGAAGGGCAGTCGAACTCGATTCTCGAAGCGATGAGTTTCGGCGTGCCGGTCATCGCCTCAGACATCCCGGGCAACCGCGACCTGGTCGTGCATGACGTGACCGGATTTTTGACGCCGGAACACGGCGAAGATTTCCGCCGGCGCTCGCGCGACCTGGTCAAACGAACGACGCAACTGTTCGAAAACCCGGCCAAAAAAGCGGAACTCGGCTGTGCGGCGGCCAAGCGCATCGCGGAACATTTCACGCTCGAACAAATGATCGCACGCCACGCCGAACTGTACCGGGAAACCTTCGCCAGAAAGTCAAAGTAATACCAACCCGAAGCGTCAACGAGGGACAAAACCAGAGCCGCGACAGTCATGGAGCGGTCGCAGTGGAACAAACATTGTTGTAAATATTTGACAACCCCGCGGCGGTCTCGGCGAGACCGCCCTACCTTTTTCGCCGAACAAATTCGGCGTTTACATATTCTCCAATTCCGACGTGCAGTTCGGGCAGCGGACGGCCTGGATCGGGATCGTGCTGCAACAGAACGGGCAGGGCTTCGTCGTCGGTGCGGCGGGCTTTTCCGGTTCGGCGGACAAAAACGGGATGCGAACCCGGTTCATCTGTCGGATCACGATGAAAATCGCGAACGAAATGATCAAAAAGTTGAGTATGGCGTTGACGAAAAGGCCGTAAGGAATTGCATGACCATTGATAACAAAGGCGAGCGAAGTAAAATCCATTTGATTTGAGGTCAACACGCCGAGCAAGGGGTTGAAAATATCCTCCACCAGCGACGTAACCACTTTGCCGAACGCCGCCCCGATTACCACGCCGACCGCCATGTCGATGGCGTTGCCCTTGACCGCGAAATCCCGGAATTCCTTGAAAAAACCCATTACAAATCTCCTATTCATCTTTTTTTGTGCGAATAATTAACATTAGCGGGACGAATACGGAAAATTGTACCGGCCTTTGAGTTTTGTGCAATAATTTTGCTCATCAGGGGCAAAAAGCCCGACGATACTTGGCGTTATGGCCGGAATTTTCTTGGTTTTTGATGAAAAATCGTGTACAATGAGACTTGGTGACTGAAGTTCGCTTCGTTTCGGGCAAGACGCATGACACAGATTACCGTTCCTATTTTCCTGGAAGTTTTGCAACGGAGTCGATTGATCGACGAGCCGCGGCTGAACGTTGCATGTGCGAAAATGCGCGAGGAACTCGGCCCGGACAAGCGCGAACAGCTTGACGCGGTCACCCGGTGGTTCGTTTCGCAGAATTATGTCACGGAATGGCAGATGCGGCAGCTTCTGCGCAAGCGTTATAAAGGCTTTTTCCTGCGGCAGTACAAAATTCTTTCGCACATCGGTACCGGCGGCATGAGCACCGTGTATCTGGCCGAACACAGCGTCATGCAGCGCCGCGTCGCGATCAAGGTTCTGCCGAAAAAGAAGCTCGAAAATTCCATCTATCTCGACCGTTTCATTCGCGAAGCCCAGACGGTCGCCTCGCTCGACCATCCGAACATCGTGCGGGCTTACGACATCGACCAGGAAGACGACGTGCACTACATCGTCATGGAACATTTCAACGGCCGCAACCTGCAGGAAGTTGTCGCGCAGGACGGCGTCATGTCTTTTGAAATGGCGGCCGATTACATTCGGCAGGCGGCGTTGGCCCTCGAATACGCACACCAGGCCGGGGTCGTGCATCGCGACGTCAAACCCGGCAATGTGCTCGTCAACGACCAGGGGCTGGTCAAGGTGCTCGACCTCGGACTGGCCCTGTTCGACGAACACCGTTTCGACGGAAACCTGACCTCGATCCAGGAAGACAAAATTCTCGGCACGGCCGATTATCTCGCCCCGGAGCAGGGCATCGACAGCCACACGGTCGACGGTCGGGCCGACATTTACGGGCTGGGCGGCGTGCTCTACTTTTGCCTGACCGGGCATCCGCCGTTCCCGACCGGCACAATTCCGCAACGCCTGCTCGCGCACCAGCACGAGGAACCGCAATCGATTTTCGTCGACCGGCCCGAAGCGCCCGATTCGCTGGTGCGGTTGTGCCGGAAAATGATGGCCAAAAAGAAGGAAAACCGCCAGCAGACGGCCCTCGAAGTCGTCGTCGACATGCAGCACTGGCTCATTGACAACGGTTTTGCGGACGAAGCGGACTTCCCGCCGCTCGAAACGCTGCGTGCGACCAACGAAACGCTCGGGGCCGTGCCGATTCCGACGCAGGAACAGCGGCTGCGAAATCTCGACGGCGACCAGTGGCTCGTCCGGCAGCAACGGCAGCACGATCGCCAGGGCGACAGCCGCCTTCGCATGACTGACGGTCATTCCGACATGATCGGCTCGGTGGATCGCGATGCGGCGGGGCGATTTGGCCTGGATTCGCCGCCGGAAACGGACGATTCGACGGTTTCCGGCATGATGCGCCCGATGCGGCGCCGCGGCGGACCGGGACACAACGACTCATCCGGCGGCTCGCGGGCGGGCAACACGCAAACCGGTTCGGCCAGTTCGACCGGCGCGGGCAGCGCGGCGATTCGCAAACCGATTTCCATTCCGCCGTCCGACGCCATGCAGGGTGTCGGCGTTTCGCACGGTTTGGGCAGCGCGTCCGGTTCCGGCAACATGACTGGCACGGGGGATTCCGCGAGCCGCATTCACCTGCTCACCGACGGCCAGAGTTCGGCCCTCATGCCCGGCCCGAATGCAAATACGCCAACCGAACGCCGTCGCGGCATCGCCAACGACGATGACAGCGACCAAACCTTGGGCGCGAAGCATTCCCCCGCGGAGGAAAACAACGACCCCGTGCTGTTCGCCTTGAGCGAAATGGGGCTCGCCGAACAACCGCAGCCGCCCAAAACACAGAACGCTAAAATCGCCGCGCGACAGGCGGTTCAATCGGTCCCGCCGACACGCCCCGTCGCGCCGCCGCAGTCCCAGGTCACGCCGGTGGCGATGGTCATCGCGCCGCCGCAGCGGGAAACTTCGTCCCGGCAGGCGGCTTCCCAGGCCGCCCGGACCGTATCGCAGGCGCTGGCCGCGGAACTTCATGACGAGAAAAAATACGCCGGAGGGTCGGAAAACCATTCCGCGTCCCACGTTCGTCCGTGGCACCGCGAATGGCACCGCAACGTGCCCCTCTGGTTCTGGTGCCTTTTCGGTCTGTTCGTCATCAGCACGATCTTTCTCACCGGCATCATCGTCGCCCTGATCATCCGCGGATGATTTGTCTTCAAACACTCTGACAGACTGTAAATCAGTGCTTGAAGTGGCAGGAACGTGACAAAAAGTCAGGGCCCAACCAAATTTTCACCGCCGGCGATGGTTGCCAATCGCCTTAATGTATACATATCGGGGTGGGGAAACGGCATCACCGAGGCATCCGCAAACCCGACATTCGTTACCGGATGATTGGAGCTGACGCCTTTCGATTTGCTTTCGAAAATCTTTGCGAAGATCAGGTCATGCGGTGCCATCCAGCAAATGGGATCAAGCGTTTCCAGCACCATCAACGTATTGGACGTGCCGTCAGAAATTTTTGTCAGCTTTGTGCAACTTGTTCCGTCGGACAAGTATCCTTTTCCGACGAGCCAGACGTAGGAGGTTTCACCGGATTTTTGTTTTTGGGGATCGGCGGGACAACAGAAAATATTCGGCATTTTTTTGTGAAATTGTTTGTTGTGGCCGCTATCCCACGGCTCGTCCAGTTTGATCTGTTGATAAAGCTCATTTTCGCCAAGATACGGCAAAATCAACGTCCGCCAACTGTGCAGCGGTTTTCCTTCGTCGTCGACGATGTAGGCCGGAGGAAAAGTTTGATATTGATCATGATACGAATGCAAGGCCAGCCCGATATGCTTCATTCGATGAACGCACCCCTGATTCAACGCTTCGATTCGCATGTCCCAAAGAAACGGAATTAAGAGCGTCAAACCTGCGCCGACCGCCGCCCCGAACACAAAAAAGAAAAATTTGGATTTGAAAAAATGAAAACGCCGACTCGAATTACCGGGAATGATTTCGCTCATTGTTTTTCCCTTTCGTGATTGAATTCAGTCAATGACATTTGGCATGACATCAAACATCGTTTCCGTTTCAACCGCTCCATGACTGTCGCGGCTCTGATTTTTGTCCCTCGTTTACGCTTCGGGCTCTGGTTTTGCATACCATGCACATCACCATCAATCCAGCAGCGGCGTGATGCGTTCGCAGAGTTCGTCGACGGTGACGCCGGTGATGAGAAATTTTTTGATTTGGCTCGTTTCGCCGGAGATCAGTTGTACCTGCGATTTGCGGAGCCCCAGCCCGTTGGCAAGCTGCTCCTGCACCGCCTTGTTGGCCTTGCCCTTTTCGGGAATTTGCGTCACGGAGACCTTGAGCGCGCCGTTCTGTTCGCCGCGAATTTCGTTCTTTCGCGAGCCGGGCTGGGCCTTGACCTGCATGATCACGCCTTCCGGCGTCTGTTCGATTTCTAACATGATGACGTGGCAAGTGAAAAGTTAATAGTGAATAACTAAAAGTGAATAATATGGGCAAATCTACAACCTGGTCAAAAATCAGAGCCGCGGCAGTCATGGAGCGGTAACCCGTCGCTCACGCTCCGGGCTGTCATAAAACCGCTGACTATTTTGAAACGGGTGATGCAAGGCAACTTTTCACTATTCGTTTTTAGTTTTTAGTTTCACCAACAGCCCGTTGTCGGCGATGTTCGTTTCGGGAGCGTCCAGGTCGGGAGCGATCGTGTCGCCCAGTTCGTCGAACCAGCGGGACAAACCGGCGAAACGCAGCATGTCCTGAAACACCTCGTTCGGGGCGATGGTCGCTTCGATCGTCAGGTAGGGCGTCGTGACGCAAAAACCGCAGGCGGTGGCGCGGCAACGCAGGTTTTCCGATTCTTCCGGCGTTCCCAAACGGTCGAGCCAGGCCAGGAAATATTCCGTGATGACGTTGATGTGCATGAAAATTTCTTTTCGCGAAACGCTCAAATACGCGTTTTCCGGCGGAAAACCTCCCGGCGAGATCACGCCGAGCGTCGCGACGACCGGCCGAAAGAACAAACGCATCGTCACGGCGGCTTCTTCTTGCGCATCGGCTGTATGATCGTCCCGCGTGATGACCACGGGCGTATCCTGCGACGCTTTTTTTCCTGAAATCGGCGGCCACGACCAGATCGCGCCCTGTTGCGGCAGTTCGATGCCTTCCCGCGACAGTCCTGGACAGGTGCGGCACAGCAAATCGAGTGCGTGGTCCCGGGCGGAAAGTTCATACTGTTCGAGCCGCCCCGGTCCGGTATAGGTGAGCGTCAGCGGCTGTTCGCCCGTTGAACCGCGAGTCTGGTCGGTGAATCGGAACGGCGACAATTGCAGGTGCGACATGTACGCCGGCAAAATGAGCGTCGCAGCATACGCGGAAATGTCGGTCTCTTCAATGTCGCCCCAAAACGTCAGCATGTTCCTCTCCCGTTGGTTGAAAATCTTCGTTCGCCACCGTCCCATATTACCCGGAACGCATGCGGAAATCAAGATATTTCCCGACGTTATGCCATTGGCACTGAATTTGCAGTTGAATAGTATGCTATATTGGAAAAGCTGTCAAATTGGCAGGATTTCCGGCAGAAAAGGAGCAAAAACATGACATTCTCATTCGATAAACTGACGACGAAATCCCAGGAGGCGATTACCGCCGCGCAGGGCTTGGCCGTGAAAGGCGAGAACCCGGAAATGACGCCGGTACATCTGCTGGCCGCACTGTTGGAAGAACAAAACGGCGGCGTGCAGGCGATTCTCAAAGCGATCGGCGCGAATCAAAACCAATTGCGGCAGATCGTGACCGCGGAACTTTCGCATTTGCCGAAAGTGCAGGGGGGAAATACGCCGGCGCCGAGTCACGAATTGCAGAAAATTTTGCACGCATCCGCTGACGAAGCGGAAAAGATGCAGGACGAATTCGTTTCGACCGAACATTTGTTTCTCGCGCTGGCGACCGTTCCGTCGAAGGCGAAAGAGCTGCTTGACCTGAACGCGATTGACGCGAAATCGTTGCGCAGCGCGATCATGCAGGTGCGCGGCACGACGCACGTCACCGACCAGGACCCGGAATCGAAGCGGCAGGCTCTTGAAAAATACGGCATTGATTTGGTCGCCCGGGCGCAAAAGGGAAAACTCGACCCGGTCATCGGGCGCGATGCCGAAATTCGGCGTGTCATTCAAGTGCTTTCGCGGCGGACGAAAAACAACCCGGTATTGATTGGTGAGCCCGGCGTCGGGAAGACGGCGATTGCGGAAGGATTGGCACTGCGAATCGTTGACGGGGATGTGCCGGAAAGTTTGAAAAACAAGCGTGTCATCGCGCTCGACATGGGGGCGCTTGTCGCGGGCGCGAAGTTTCGCGGTGACTTCGAGGAACGGCTCAAGGCCGTCTTGCGCGAGGTCGAGGAAGCGGCGGGGCAAATCATTCTTTTCATCGACGAACTGCACACGGTCATCGGGGCCGGGCGTGCGGAAGGGGGAAGCGACGCGGCGAATCTTTTGAAGCCGGCGCTCGCACGCGGTGACTTGCGCTGCATCGGCGCGACGACGCTCGACGAATATCGCAAATACATCGAAAAAGACGCGGCCCTCGAACGACGGTTTCAGCAGGTATTCGTCGGCGAACCGTCGGTCGATGACACGATCGCCATTTTGCGCGGGCTCAAGCCGCGTTATGAAAATCATCACAAAGGGGTCAAGATTACCGACTCGGCGCTCGTCGCGGCGGCGGAACTGTCGCACCGTTACATCACGGAACGGTTTTTGCCGGACAAGGCGATTGACCTGATGGACGAAGCGATGAGTCGGTTGGCGATGGAACTCGAAAGCGTGCCGACGGAGATCGACCAGGTGCAGCGGCGATTGGTGCAACTTGAATTGGCCGCGCGCCAGTTGGCCGACGAGACCGAAGCGCATGCGAAAAAACGTTTGGCCGACATCGAAAAGGAAATGACGCGGCTAAAAGACGAATTGAAACAGTTGCGCGATCAGTGGGAGAAGGAAAAAAGTGGCGTCGGCGACGTGCATCAATTGCGCGGAAAACTGGCCGAGATCGACCGCGAATTCCGCCAGTTGCAGGCGAAAATCAACGACGAACAGTCTCGCGGCAAAATGGTCGACGAATCGCAATACCAGCGGCTGTTCGAACTTGACACGCAACAGAAGCAATTGGCCAAACAACTTGAGGAACTCGACAAGGCGGAAGACGCCGCCGAACACCAAGGGCCGAAACTGTTACGACAGGTCGTCGGGCCGGAGGAAATCGCGGAGGTCGTCAGTGCGTGGACCGGCGTTCCCGTCACGCGGATGATGGAAACCGAACGGGCGAAATTGCTCGTACTCGAAGAGCGGCTGCACCAACGTGTCATCGGGCAGGACGAAGCGGTCGAAGCGGTTTCGAACGCGGTGCGGCGAAGTCGCGCGGGTTTGCAGGACGTCAACCGGCCGATCGGCTCGTTCATTTTTCTCGGGCCGACCGGCGTCGGGAAAACCGAACTCTGCAAGGCGCTCGCGGAAGCGATGTTCGACAACGAAAACGCGATGGTTCGCATCGACATGAGCGAATTCATGGAAAAACACACCGTGAGCCGGTTGATCGGCGCCCCTCCGGGCTACGTCGGTTACGAGGAAGGCGGCGTGCTCACCGAGGCGGTGCGGCGGCGGCCTTACGCGGTCGTGCTGTTCGATGAAATCGAAAAGGCGCATCGCGACGTGTTCAACATTTTGTTGCAGGTGCTCGACGACGGGCGGTTGACCGACAACCAGGGACACACGGTCGATTTCACCAACACGATCATCGTGATGACCTCGAATCTCGGCAGTCACGCGATCCAGGAAATCTCGTTGGAAGGTGGCACCGACGAGGAACTCAAGGACGCAGTGCTTGAAATTTTGCGGGCGCAACTGCTTCCGGAATTTTTGAACCGGATCGACGAGACCATCGTGTTTCATCCGCTGCACAAAAAAGAGATCGAAAAAATCGTCCAATTGCAG
>JAVBQX010000180.1:0-8386 GCA_031548645.1 Thermoguttaceae bacterium | reverse complement strand
CTTTTATGGCACCGTCCAATCCCTGACGAACGACGAAGAGATGGCAGCCCACCTTTGGGAGTCGGCCAGTCTCGTTCTTTCCAGTTTTTATCGGGAAGACGACCCGGCGGTCGTTCGCAACTTCCTGCGTTCGCGTTACGGGCGCCATCTAGCGGATCGCATCACATTCTTCGCGAAGGAACACGAATATGGGGATTTCGACGTCATGCGTGAAGCGGTGATGTCGGCGATCATGGAAAAGGATCACCGGGGCCGGTCGATGTGGGGCAATCTGTTCGCCGAAATCAAGAAGATCACCGAGAACGGTGAATGGACCGACTGAACAAATGTTGGCATCGGCACGGAGGCCGTTTCTTATCGCGCGGTGAACATGCCGCGGCCAACTTTCACGAAACGGGATTGTTCACCGTTCGCTTTTAAATCCCGAATGATCGCCGCGTTCAATGTGTTTTGAGGCGTGGCGCCATTGCTGCGGTGCATTTTTCTCTTGTATGCCAGATCGACGATCTCCTGACTCGTCAATGGCTTTTGGGACTGGCGAAGTATTCTGTATGCGGCCTCGACAAGCGTTAATCCGAACTCCGGCACACTGGGTCGCCTTCTCTTAACCTTGCGATTCTGTGCGGCCTGGACCGTCTCAACGGGCATTTTCGGAGCGGGTGCCGGTTTCTTTGAGCGTCGGTTCGGCAGGACGGTTTTGGCCAGCTCGGATAAATCGCTCTCGGAACATTCACGTAAGAGCTGGGCTTCGTTTCTCACGAACACGATACGCCCGTGCGTTAAGCTGCGCGACAGCCAGACGCCGTTGTCTTTGCGGGATTCAATGCGTACCGGCATGGTCACCTTCGCGAATTTCGCAATGTAACAAATTCCAATCTTAATCATGGGAACCTCCTCAATCACAGGATACGCGGGACGGTTTCAAAGTCAAGGAGAAATTTTGAGTAAGGACAAACTGGATATGACCGCCCTGTCGCCGGGCGACTTGGCGACCTTGTTATCCCAGGCCTTGAAGCGGCCGATCCCGGAGGAACACATTCGCGAAATCGCCGAAGCCGGGAAATTGTTAAACGAAGACGAAAAGATCAACCTCGTGGAATATACCGCGTTTCTAGCACAGGAGATTTCATTTGGCAACGCAAATTAACCCGCAATCCCTGAAGCCAGCCGAGCTGATGCGCATTTTGAATACGGCGGGACACGGCACGGTTCTCACCGAAACCCGTCTGCGCCGACATCGCAACCGTGCCGGTTACACCATTGGCGACGACAAGACGATCAACCTGTTTCGTTACGCCGCCTGGCTGACGCTGGAGTATTTTCGGCCCAAAAACGAACCGATGGACTACGCGGAAAAGAAACGCCTGCAGGCGATCCGCAACGCCGAGGAAGTCCGCACCGCGCAGGATATCGGCGAACTGCCCGAGATCGAGAATCTCCAGCGCCGGGAAATGGCCACAAAATCCTTTCGCGTGTTTTGCGAATCGTATTTTCCTGAAATCTTTTACCTGCCCTGGTCTTTCGACCACCTGCGCGTCATCGAAAAGATCGAACGGGCGGTTTTGCATGGCGGACTGTTCGCGCTGGCCATGCCTCGTGGCAGCGGTAAAACGGTCATGTGCCAGACGGCGGTGGTTTGGGCGTCATTCATCGGCGCGGTGCCGTTCGTTTGTCTCATCGCATCGAGCGCCAGCAGGTCCCGCGATCTTTTGGAGAACATCAAAGTCTGGCTGGAAACGAACCCTCTGCTCAAGGGCGACTTCCCGGAAGTCTGTTATCCGATCCAGTGTTTAGAACGCATCACGAACCGCCAGAAAGGGCAGAAATACAAGAACGAACCGACGCGGATTGAATGGAACGTCGACAAGGTGGTTTTGCCCACGATCGAAGGTTCGGCGGCGAGCGGCGTGGTCATTTCGAGCAGCGGCATGAAAGGCTCCGACATTCGCGGCCAAAATCACGCCCGCGCGGACGGTCAGGTGGTACGTCCGCAACTCGTTTTGATCGACGACCCACAAACCTCCGAGTCGGCGTGGTCGGAGTCGCAATCGACGCATCGCGAGGGCATTTTAGCCGGTGACGTCTTGGGCATGGCCGGGCCGGGCAAAAAGATCGCGGGACTCATGGCGTGTACGGTCATCAGGCCTGACGACATGGCCGACCGGATATTGGACCGGGATAAGCACCCTGAATGGCAGGGCGAACGCACGAAAATGGTCTATCTGTTTCCCAGCAATGATAAACTCTGGTCAAAATACGCCGAACTGCGCGGCGATTCCCTACGCAACGACGGCGACGGCAGCAACGCGACGCGATTTTACGAGCAGAACCGCGAAGCGATGGACGCCGGTTCGCGCATTGCTTGGCCGGAACGCTACAACGACGACGAAATCTCAGGCTTGCAACACGCCATGAACCTGAAAATCCGGGACGAAGGCGCGTTCATGGCGGAATATCAAAACTCGCCGATTTTGGAAAAACTCGGCGAGGAGATGCTGACCGCCGAACAAATCGCGGAAAAAACGAACGGTTATGATCGCGCGGTCATCCCGCTGGAATGCAGCCATATGACCATGTTCGTCGACGTCCAACAAAAGGCCCTCTATTGGCTTTTGGCCGCTTGGGACGGGTATTTCAACGGATATGTGCTGGATTACGGCACCTGGCCCGATCAGCAGCGGGCGTATTACACCCTGCGTGACATCCAGAAAACGTTGGCCGTGGCCATCCCCAACAGCGGACTTGAAGGCGCAATTTACGGAGGTCTTGAAAAACTTTGCGAAGAGCGATTGAACCGTTCGTACTACCGTGAGGACGGCGTGGAAATGCACGTCAATCAATGCCTCATTGATTCGAACTGGGGGCAAAGCACGGACGTCGTTTACCAATTCTGCCGTCAGTCCCAATTCGCCGGAATTCTTTATCCCTCGCACGGAAAGTACGTCGGCGCGTCGAGCATCCCCTTTGCGGAATATGCCAAAAAACGCGGCGACCGTGTCGGCCATCACTGGCGCATCCCGAACACGGCAGGCAAGCGTCAGGTGCGGCATGTTTTGATCGATACGAATTATTGGAAGTCCTTCGTTCATGCCCGTTTCGCGGTGAACATGGGCGATCCCGGTTGTCTCTCCTTGTTCGGGCACGATCCGAAAGTGCATACCATGCTGGCGGAGCATCTGGTTGCTGAGTATCGGGTTCAGGCGACGGCGAACGGACGCACGGTCGACGAATGGAAAATCCGGCCCTCGCAGCCGGACAACCACTGGCTTGACTGTTTGGTGGGCTGCGCCGTCGCGGCGTCGATCCAGGGTGTCGAACTTGGGACACTCAAGACCATTGCCAAGCCGCAACGGCCTCGCGTGAAGCTGTCGGAGTTTCGGAATTCGTAAATATTTGAACAAATACGTATCACTGGACAAGCCGGAAAAATGCGTCTCTCGCTTCTCCGGCCTTGGGGAGTCCTTCCTCTTGAATGAAATAGAGCAGCACACGACCGTTGTTCGTGTTGACTTTACTGTCGGTGCCGCATGCCCCGCCATGACCGTAAACGCCACCGCCGGTTGAAACGCACAAACCATAATGCGTGTTGAGTCCGGCAGGGTGTTCCTTCTGAATTTCGCGAACAGCCTCTTCCGAAAGAATCCGCTTGCCGTCATAAATGCCGTTGCCCTGCAACATCTGGTAAAATCGCACCAATTCTTTCGGCGTCGAAAAAAGACCGCCCGCCGCCTCGGGGAATCGAATGTCACGGTTGTCGAGCGGATAAGTCAATTGACTGATCGGCGTCGAAACCAATTTTCCCGCTTCCTTGTCCAAACGATAAACGAGGGCCAGGCGTTCGAGTTGTTCGGAAGTCGGCCAAAACGTGGTTTCCTTCATGCCGAGCGGTTCAAACAACCGTTTTTCGAGAAATGTTTCAAACGGCATCCCGGAAACGCGTTCCACCACGGTCGCGGCGACATTGACCCCCATGTTCGAGTAGCTGTATTCCGTGCCCGGTTGCGATTTCAGCGGCGTCATGAGGCATGTCGTCAGCGATTGTGAAAGCGGGAGAACGTCGATCCCGAATTTCTGCTGGAGCGGCGGCACCCAGACCATGCCGCTGGTATGGCTTAAAAGATGTTCGAGCGTGATCGGCGTTGTCACCGAAACAAGCAGCGTATGCTTTTCGTTCTGTTCGGCGATGACTTTGAGTCCGGCAAGTTCCGGGAGATACGTCGTGACCGGTTCCGTCAGCGAGAGCTTCCCTTCATCGACAAGCATCATGACGGCAACCGCCGTGATTGGTTTCGACTGCGACGCGATCCAGAAAAGCGTGTTTTCCGACATCGGCGTCTTGTTTTCGAGGTTGCACTCACCGATCGCGTCGATTTGCAAAACGCTGTCTTTTGTCGCAATCACCGTGACAATACCGGGCAAATCGCCGTTTTTGACATACGGTTCCAATGCTTCGCGAACAGGAAAATTCTGCGCCAAGCAGGCCACGCTACCCAATGCAACAACAAATAACGCCCAAAAATATTTTGCCATTGTAAAACCTTGTCCATCTTGATGATCAATCCAAAGCATCACGGAATGTCACATTCTGTCATCGCCACACCTGTTTCCCGACAGAAATATTCATGTTTTTCATATTTCCTGAATAATTCGAGAAATTCACTATCACTCTTTTCAGGAAAATTTCAATATAGCATATAGAAGGGAACAATGAAACCATGAGCTTTTTTAAAAAGTGCAGGTTTTCACCCGCCGAAAAGAATAGATCAATGGGAGGGACGTCGCGGCGGAAATATTTCTTTGTGAAAATTTTCATTTTCAGGATTTTCACCGGCACACAATGAGCCTGAGCTGTCCTAAAAGAGTAGAAGCAAACACCGACGTACCGGTTTTTCAACAACATTTTTACGAAGGAGGACAACATGTAAATGAGCGCAATCAACCCACCTTATCAACCGCCTCCGCCGGATACGGTGGAGGTCGACTGCCAAACGCTGGAAGTGACCGGCGACATCCGCAGCCCGACGATCACGACGATCCGCCGGAACATCAGCGACCATGTCAATGATCTTTCCGTCCACCGCAGGCGTTTCGAGACGACCTTCACGACCGACGGCGTATCCGACGCCTACACGATCACGCATTCGCTCGGGACAAGTTCGTTGCAGGTTTCACTTTACGATGTGACGAACGTATCGCGGCAAATTCTTTTCGTCCACTGGGAGCCGGTTTCGAACGATGCGATCCGTATCCTGCCGGACGTCCGGCTTGAGGCCGGGCGCACGATCCACATTCTCATTCAATAACAGGAATTTTTGAAATGGCCATCGCTTTTGAATCCGATCTGGAACTGCCGCGCGACCCGGTCGAACCGCTTCAGGCGGCGACGAAACAGTACGTGGACGCGAATTCCGAAAGCATTCTGCCGCCCGACGACGGGAAAATCTACGCCTTGCGGCGTGCGCCCGACAGCGAGCATATCCAGTTCGTCGAAGTCAGCGGCGAACCTCCGCCCGCCGAAGGCGACGGTTTTCCCATGACGGCCCAACTCTACCGGCCATTCATGGCGGAAAAGGAAGTCCGCAACGGCGACGAATGGTGGGCCTGCCACGGCCTGCCGTTTCACGGCCCGGATTATCCCGAAATCGTCGCCATGAAATCCGTCGCGCCGTATTACAAAAACCTGTTGCCGTTCATGCAGTCGCAGTCGCTCCCGGCGGGTAATGAAATCACCCTGTCGGTCGGCAATATCGCCAGCGCGTATTACATGTTCGACGGCAGCTACGGCAACAACTGGCAGGGCCTGCCGGGCCCAACTTTGAGCCAATCGAACATGATCACCCGAAAAGTGCCCGCGCCGTTGGGTCGGATCACGGGCTATTCGATTGTTTCTCAGTATTCGAGCAGCATCAGCTATCCGACGGAATGGGTGTTGCAAGCCTCGCTCAACGGCAGTACATGGCAGACCATCGACAACCGAAAGAACGTGACCTGGGACGCATCGGCTCGCGGTGCCGTCCGTCAGGTGTTCGAACTGCCGACGCCTTATGAGGGAGCCGCTTTGTATTTTCGCTGGGCTTTCAGCAAGTCGACCGGAACGGGTTATATGTCGATCAGCGAATTGGAACTGCACGACAGCATCACGCAATACGCTCTGCCGAAAAAAGCCGACGACGCCAACGGCTGCCCCTTTTTCGTGAAGATGAAATCGGGACTGCCGTCGGATCACCTACAGATCGGCGACCGTGTGCTACTTGGCCAGACGGAGGAAACCTATCTCGACGAGTTCGGGCGCACCTGGCTGGCTTGCAACATGAATACGCATGAGGTCGCCGATTATCCCGACCTCGCGGATAAAAAGGGCGTGCGTCACTTCGAGAACGGCGAGGTCGTGCCCGTGCTCAACAGCAGTACCGTTCCCGGAACCTATCCCGTCACCGCCAGTTCGGAGGCCAACGCAACGAATTCCCGCTGGAAACCTTTTGACGGCAACGGCACGGTTTATTGGGCGACTGCGTCGACCGTCAAAAGCGGCTGGATTCAGGTCGAGCTGCCGCGATCCATCCTGATCAATGCCTACGATCTCAAGACGAGCAATACGCAGGACAACACACCGCAGGACTGGACGGTGGAGGTTTCGGACGACGGCACGAACTGGACGGTCATCGACCGGCAGACGGGCAACATCGCGCTTATTGACCGCAAGTTCACGGTCGCGACGCCGCGACGCGGAAAATTCGTGCGGCTCAACGTGTCCTCCATCATTCGCGGCACCTGCGTGGGCGTCTTTCGTTTGCAGTATTTTTCGAGCGAATATGACATGATCCAAATGCCAAACTACAACCCAAGCAACGAAAACCGGCTTTACATGCTGGCGAAACCCTCCAATCCTTAATTTTAGAAAGCATTTATGGCGATTCTTTTTGAATCCGATCTCAAACTCCCGCGCAATCCGCAGGAAAATCTCCACGCCGCCACAAAACATTACGTCGATACCGGCCTGACGTCGAAGGCGGACACGGTGCATACGCATACGGTCACCCAGCTCGTCGGACTCGGTACGGCGGCAATCTGCGATACCGGTACGGCCATCGGCAACGTGCCGGTCGTTGGTCCGGACGGCAAAGTGAACGCTTCCATTTTGCCTGCGATCACGACCAACAACACCTTCGTGGTCGCCAGCGAAACGGCGATGCTGGCACTCACGGCCCAAACGGGCGACGTGGCCGTTCGCACCGACGTCAGCAAGAGTTTCATCCTGCTGCGTGAACCGGCGACGACGCTGGCCAACTGGCAGGAGCTCCTGACGCCGACCAGTGCAGTTGCCTCGGTCAACGGCAAAACGGGTACGGTGGTCCTCGTCGCGACGGACGTCGGTGCGATTGCCGTCACGGAAAAAGGGGCAGCCAACGGTGTTGCGACACTCGACGCTTCCGTCAAGGTGCCCATCGCCCAACTGCCGACGCAGGCGGTGGTCGCCGACTCCGCGAATGAAATCCCGACCGGCGCGGCGGTGTTCGGTCATACCAGCGCGACGACGGCCCATGAATCGACCGCGACGCCGACGGCGGACCGCATCGCCATGTTCGACGCGAGCGGGCGTTTGCATTCGGGCATGCCGGTCGCCAACAGTGACGTGGCGACGAAACAATACGTTGATACGCGATCCGGTTCCGGCGGTTATCGCGGCACCTTCAGCGGTGACGGCAGTCAAACGACTTTTGCCGTGACACATGCGCTCGGCAGTGAGGAAGTCATCGCCGACGTCTTTCGGATCGGCGTCAGCGGACCGGAACGCATTTTCGTGCAATGGGAAATCGCATCGGCCAACGTGATCAACCTGCTCTTTGCCTTGCCGCCGACGAACGGTACGGAGTTCATCGTCAAGGTACGGAGTTGATCCCCGTTCTTCGCATCGCGGGTTGATGCAAGGAATGCAACTCGCCGCGATCAAGCAAACTCATTGTCATAGAGCAATACCATCATTTTAGAATCGTCATCATCGCTCGTCAACTGAAAAGAAAAAAATGGAAAAATATTTCAATCTCGAAGAAGCGATTCGTGAAAACGCTTCCGGTCCGAAACGTGCCCAGGGTGACTCGGGCAGTATTGAACAGCATTCGCTGCAGGATCAAATCGCGGCTGACAAATACCTTGCCTCGAAGAATGCGGTCAAGCATGGCATCGGCATCAAAAACGTCAAGATTTCACCCGACGGGACAACGTGAGGAAGTGAATCGTAAAACAGGCTCCCGGCATGAATCCTATTTTTTTGATTCTCGCCGGGAGCATGTCGTTATTCACTTTTCACTTGGTTCAGGCCATGTCCTTGAGACCTTTGAGGGCGCGGACTTTGATTTTGTTGTGGGCCGGTTTGGCGGGAATGTCG
>JAVBQX010000147.1:0-11540 GCA_031548645.1 Thermoguttaceae bacterium | reverse complement strand
AAAACCCAATTGTAAAATATTACAGTAAAATCCAATTCTTTGATCATATCGATCACGAATTTTATTATTCTGCATTCTGCACTCTGCATTCTGCATTTTCTTGCATTCTGCATTTCTCCGCCGTCTGCCGCGCGACGATCAGTTCCTCGTTGGTCGGGACGACCCAGATGTGCGTTTTGCTGTTCGCGGCGTTGACGGCTTGTTCGGTTCCGCGGGCTTTTTCGTTCGTCGCGGGGTCGAGCACGATTCCGAGCGATTCCAGGTTTGCGGTGACCATTTCACGGACGTTGGTCTGATGCTCGCCAATCCCGCCGGTGAAGACGATGACGTCCGCCCCGCCGAGTTCGACGAGATAGGCGCCGAGGTACTTCCTGATGTCGCCGACCAAAACATCGACGGCGAGTCTGGCCCGGTCGTTGCCCGATTCCGCGGCGTGCATGACGTCACGGAGGTCGGCGCTGACGCCGCTCAAACCGAACAGGCCGCTTTTCGTCGCGAGCAAGTTGAGCAGTTCCTCGTGTGTCTTGCCGAGTTTCCGCATCAAATACGACACCATGAACGGATCGAAATCACCGACGCGGTTGTTGTGAAACAGCCCCGTCTGGGCACTCGTCCCCATGCTGGCCGCGACACTTTTTCCGGCGTTGATGGCGCAGAGCGAACTCGATCCGCCCAGGTGACACGAGATGATTCGCAGGTCTTCGCGACCCAAAAGTTCGGCGGTACGTTCGGCGATGTAACGATGACTGGCGCCGTGAAATCCCCAGCGCACGACGGAATACTTTTCCGCCCATTCGAGCGGCACGCCGTAATAACGGTTCCGGTCGGGGATCGTTTGGTGAAAGCCCGTCTCAAAAGCCGCCACGAGCGGGATGTCGGGCAGGCGTTCGGCAAGTTGACGCATCGCGCGGATGTACGGCGGATTGTGCGCCGGCATGACGTCGCTCAGTTCGTCCATCGCGTCGAGCAGTTCCTTCGTCACCCGCTGCACGCCGGAATATCCGGCCGCGAGCACGGCCTTGAATCCAATCGCGGCGACTTCCGAAGCGTCTTTCAGACAACCGGTTTCCGGATCGGTCAACTGGGCCAGGCACTGGCGCACCGCGACCGCGTGATCCGGTACAGGGACGGTGATTTCCGTCTTCCGGTCCCCGATTTGCACGGCGCAGGGTGAGACCGCTTCGCCGATTCGCTCGACGCGACCGCGGGCAAGCACCGTCTCGCCGGTCATGTCGTAAAGCGAATATTTGAAACTGGTCGATCCGAGATTGGCGACAAGAATTTTCATAACGGCCTCATAATTCGTCAGCGCACCAGTGAACAGCGCCAATGAACGAGCAAACGTCGGGCAAGCCCGACGGCTAAGGGTTCACCGCCCGGATCACCGGCAATCCATCAAACATCAACTCATGAACGCGTCGACGATTCCGTCGGCCGGTCGCGGGATGATGTGGCTGCCGACGAGTTCGCCGACCTGCGAGGCGGCATTGGCGCCGGCCTCGACGGCGGCGCGGACGCTGCCGACATCGCCCTTGACGACGGTCGTGACGAGTCCGCCGCCGATCTGGATTTTCTTGACGATTTCGACGTTGGCCGCCTTGGCCATGGCGTCGGTCGCTTCGACGAGTGCGACAAGACCTTTGGTTTCCACAAGTCCGATGGCGTCTTGCATGATATTACCTCATATTCAGTGTGGAGTGTGGAGTGTGGAGTGATCAAAGTGTGGAGTGTGGAGTGTGGAGTGTGCAGTTAAGGATTGGACCATTGAAGCTGGGAAAATATCTTCCCCGCCCCAACTCCAAACTCTTGACTCCCAACTCCCAACTCCCGACTCCACACTCCACACTCCACACTCCACACTCAATTGTTTATTGTATTAGACACTCGATTTTTTGCTGAAACGCGGCGGCAACACCTTGTTGATGTCGTCGTGCGGACGCGGAATGACCTGGACGCTGACGATTTCGCCGACGCGTCCGCCCGCTGTGGCCCCGGCGTCGGTGGCCGCTTTGACGGCCGCGACGTCACCGGTGATGAACACGCTGACCAGTCCGCTGCCCACTTTGTCCCAGCCGATGAACTCGACATTGGCCGCCTTCAACATCGCGTCGGTCGCCTCGACAAGGGTGATGAACCCCTTCGCTTCGAGCATTCCCAGCGCTTCCATATTCTTTGCCATGATTTCAATTCTCCAGAAATATCTTTATGAATAGTTTGGAGTTTGAAGTTTGAAGTTTGGAGTTTGGAAGAAGGAAAATCATAGTGATGCCCCAACTCCACACTCCACATTCCACACTCCACACTCTATTTTATCAGTTCGACTTTCGTCGCGTGTTCCAAGTCCGAAGCGTTTCCCTCGTCCGTGTCGAGATGCACTTCCAGTTTGATTCCCTTGCCGATTCGCACGAGGACGTTTTCAAAAGTCGTCGTGCAGCCGTTGGCGTGAACCCGCAAGGTCATTCGTTCTTTATCCTTGACGCCGTAATATTCCGCGTCGGCCGGCCCCATGTGGGCATGACGTTCGGCCCGGATGACGCCCTGTTTCAGTTCGACGACGCCTTTCGGTCCGACCAGTACGCAGCCGGGCGAATTTTCGATTTTTCCGCTTTCCCGCACCGGCATGTCGATTCCGAGCGAAATTCCGTCGGTGAAGGCCAGTTCCACCTGCGTCGCGGGCCGGGTCGGTCCCAAAATCCGCACCGAAGGCAACATGCGTTTGCGCGGGCCCACGATCATGAGCGTTTCCTCCGCCGCGAAGAAGCCGTCCTGGTACAGGTCTTTCATTTTCGTCAGTTTGTGCCCCTTGCCGAACAGGATTTCGACGTCCGCGTCCGAAAGATGCACATGTCGGGCGGAAATGCTGACGACGAGGTTCGGTTTGTACTCACCGGCTTTTGATGCGCAACCGCAGTCCGACGTGGTCGCGAAACGATTATAAACAATTTGCCTGACAATACTTTCGATTGTTTGCCTGTCCAATGTCCCTGTCATGGAATTTCCCTGATTTTTCAATCGTTCCGCTTCTGCGGCGGTTGATTCTGAAAAGGTCGTCAGCTAAAACGTTTTTTCGGCTCATTTTGAGCGATTTGTTTCAACTATTTTGGAAGTGCAAGAACAACCGCGGCGACCCGCCCGGCACACACCCCAGTGAAGAAGATCGGAAATCATCTCACCTCAACGTGAGCGAAACTCATTCCCAATACATGAAAAGCATTATACGAATTTTGCAAACGATTCCAAGTATGCAAGCCGAAAAGTTTGCTTTTTTTAAAAAAACGACAAAGTTTGGCCATTTTCACAAAGCGGTGACGAAAAAAACACCGCATCCAAAACAGCTTGCAACGCCAAGAAGGAAGTTCACAAAATGTGGCAACTGTCCCAATTGGCGTAGCAGGCTTTGTCCGGATGGGTGCAAAACAGAATAGGCGAACCTTATTTGCTGTCCTGTTCAATCGCGTATTCCAGCAGATCTTGCGATTGTTCCTCCAGCTTTTGCTTTTCTTCTTCCGCCTTGATTTCTTCCGCGATCGCAAGGGCGTCGTCCGTCAGGCGTCGGGCCGCCTCAATGACGCCGGGGTCGAAATACGGACGCGGACGCGTACCCATGGATCGGGCTTGCTTGGCGTTCAGTTCGTCCCAGCTCATATCATTATTGAGGTTCCAGACCGCCGCCTGGGCAACAGTCTGATCGACCGCATCATTGCCTCGCATTTCGCAGAGAACCTGAACTTCCTTGCGGGTTGTCACATCGGAAAGCGGACGCATTTCATACTTGACCCTGGGGGTCGGGTCAGCTTTTCCGTGCTCAAGGCAAAGGGTTCGCACGGTTTCCGTAATGGCTTTTTCCGGAGGGATATTGTAACTTCGGTTGGTTTTGCGTTGTGTCGCCGGCGGAACTTCATCGGCGACATTATATCCGCCTCGCCCCCCGCCACCGTAACCACCGCCGCCGCCACCGCCGTAACCACCGCCGCCGCCATAGCCACCGCCGCCACTGCGTCCGCCACCGCCGCCGCCATAGCCGCCGCCGGAAGATTGGTTGCCACCGCCTCCGCCGTAACTACCTCCGCCGCCACCGCCGTAGCCTCCGCCGCCACCGCTACGTCCGCCTCCGCCGTATCCGCCGCCACCGCCACCGCCGTAACCACCGCCGCCGCCATATTGGGCGAGAACCGGGGTTAACGCAAACGAGGTCGGCAGGTCGATCACGAGGTTATCTTTGGTCAAATTGCTCACTTTAACATTGGCCGAGAAAGCATTGGTGGCCGATACGTCCACTTTGACCAATCCGTCCTTCATGGCATCGAACAGTTTGACGTTAACCGTATTGACTTCTGCGGCTTCCGTTTCTTTTTCGGTACTTTCCGCTTTTTTCTTCGAAGACGCGGTTTTCTTTTGAGCCTCGGAAAAGGATGCTGTTCCCAAAACAACACCCAGGCAGAGCAGCACCATGAAAATGGTTCTGTAACGCATTGACATAACCAAATACCTCCCAGGGAATTTCAATAACTTCTATGGCTTGAACCCGCCGCGCAGGATTTCCGCGCGTTGAAATGACAAAATGTCTCTCATTTTATCTTAATCACGACACCCCCCCGTGTCTATCAGGAAATGTCGAGAAAATGGGAAATATTAGAATCTGAAACCCATTCCAACCCGCGATATGATAAAAAGATTCCTCAAGTGTACTGAAAATCACATAGACGCTGTATTTTCAAAGAGTTACAAAAAAAACCGCTCCGGACACGGTTAAAAAACGATTCGGTTTTCATCCGTCACGAATAACGATGACTTGACTTGTTTTCCCCATTGTTCGGTTGACGGCCGATGGGTGGAACGGATGAAAATTCGAATGTTTTTCGCCCTGTCGGAGCGGAATTGTTTTATCACAAAGCCGAAATGACCGGCTGTTGCATTCATATGATATGTATGTTTTCGACTGTTTCGGCTTAATGCGATAACGTGTCGAGCAGCTTGCGGAAGCTCGGCATGCGACCCTCGATGTAGGCGATCCACTTCTGCGGATGCCAAATTTCGAGGCAAACCGCCGCACCGACGACCATGACCTCGTTGCCCGGCTCGACGCCGAGAAACTCGCGAAACCCTTCCGGAATCAACAGCCGCCCCCGACCGGCGAGTTGCACGGGCCGGTGCCGCGTCGACAAAAGCCGCCCAAACATCTGGAGTTGAGGCATTTTCTGTTCCAGGTCGCCCAGTTTGATCCGCTGTTGAATCAGTTCGACCCGGGCGTCAAGTTTCGTCTTCCAGGCCGCGTGATCCCACAGGCTGATGCAGCCGGGGCGTTCCTTCGCAATGATGCAATCGCCGTCTATGGGCTGAAACGTTTCGAGAAACTCCCCCGGCAGCGACAGGCGGTAACGCTCGTCAATGCGTCGGCTGAATTCCCCTAAAATCAACTGTTTCGACTCGCTCATCGCTCTTGGTTCCGCCTGCGGCGACCGCCGTATTCCGGCCACGTTTTTGTCACACAAAGTGTCCGCCGCAAATCCGGCCTATTTC
Source organism: Thermoguttaceae bacterium (assembly GCA_031548645.1). GTDB lineage: Bacteria > Planctomycetota > Planctomycetia > Pirellulales > Thermoguttaceae > WRMR01. Next base: position 6,020 of record JAVBQX010000147.1, on the reverse strand, counting down.
GTCCCGCGGAGGCACCAAAAGTCGATTATAATCGATTTGGGTAAATTTCCCACTCTTTTTTCGAAATAAATTCAAGTTTGGGTTGTTTTCCCACCGATAGAAATTAGTTTACCGTCGATTTATAATCCTGCAAGTGATTTTTCGCTAAAATCCATAAAAATGTAAATTTTCATGGCAGATCACAAGAGACAATAATCGAAACGCTTATTTTTTCGTGTTTCGGCGTAACCTATTCATTTTCAAATAGTTACACATGATGATATTAATTCCATGTGTTACGTTAAACAGGAAATCGGCAAATAGGTAAAAATCGATAAAAAAACATCAAAAAGGCCAAGAAAGGGCTGGATTTTTTCACCAAGTTGGGTGAAAATAGATATAGAAGTTTGAGTCACGCGGATATAAATACGGGCCGTCCGCGAGACATCGCTTCCAATGCCGACTTGGGCACGGTGCCCCGGTGGCGTTACGCAATCATTCCATTTATAGGAGAGCTATTATGAATAGGTCTAAATCTTCCGGGTTTACCCTGATCGAGCTTCTCGTCGTGATCACGATCATCGGTATGCTCGCCGCCCTCATCCTCCCGGCCGTCAACGCGGCGCGTGAAGCTGCACGACGTATGCAGTGTACGAACAATCAAAAACAGTTGGCCTTGGCCGTCAACAATTTTTCAAGCCTGAAAAGCGAATATCCCGGTTTACGCCAGCGGATGTTCAAAGGTGTAAAAAGCGATGGCACTCCGGATCAAGCATTTGACGTCATCGGAAGCTGGCAGGCGGTCCTCATGGCCCAGCTTGAAAACACCCAGCTTTACGACGCCTTTGCCAACGGCACCATCAGCGGCAGTACCGTGGCAAGCAATGGTATTTTGATCCCCGGGTTCACTTGTCCTTCTTCGGGATTGGCGCCCGACGGGCTTTACATGCCATGCCATTACGTTGCCAACGCGGGACAACCGGACCTCAATGCCGCCAATGAATATGCCGCGGAAACACGAAGCGGGGTTTTTGTCGACTTGGTGGGAACCACGATAAAAGGTGCGTATGTTACAGATGCGAAAAATAATCTCGACAATACCAACTCGCCGCGTGCCGGAAAAATGACAATGGACGGCGTGCAGGACGGGCTTTCCAACACGATCCTGTTTACCGAATCCCTGCAGTCGGGACCTTGGGCTGCGGGTGCCGGTCTGACGGGAAAGATTGCCGACGGCACGACGTATTATCATTCCATCTGGGAAAACGCCGTCTGTTTCATTTGGCCCTATGCGTCTTCTGCTGGTGTAACCTCGCCGTTTAGCAGGGCTTGTGCTTCGCCCGAAACCCCTGTTGTTGAAGGTACTGGCGCGATTATCCCTGTGCCGAACTGGATTAACGTATGTAAAGTTGTTGATATTCCAGTAGGCGCTTGGGGGACGAAAACGATGGCTTTTGCCAGGAATTACAAATACGCGCGTCCGGCTTCGAACCACACCGGAACGGTCGTTGTGGCCTTTGCCGATGGAAGTGTGCGTCCCGTGACTGACACGGCGGATGAAACCATGTGGAAAAAGGCCATGTGCCCGAACGATCAAAAATCCGCGGACGCGAGCGTTCGGGATACGATTTTCGACAGCGGACAGCTGTAATTTCCCCTTTGACCTCAATCACGGCCAACCGCTTTCGGGCGGTTGGCTTTTTTTGTGCGCAATCGGGGTTATTGTACTGACAAAGCAGGCGGACAGCGAGAACGCGGTCAATCCTTTTTCTTTCGCCACCAGTCACGGAAGGCGGGTTCTTTCGGGATTTGCGGGATTTTGCGGCCGCGGGTCCACTGGCCGAGTTTGTTCGGGTGCCACGGCAGGAAGGGCACGAAACGCATTCCGAATTTCATGCCGGTCATGAGCAGCTTGTAGCGGATTTTACCGCCCATGGCCCAGGCGTAACCCTTCCAGATGAGGATATCGAGCCAGTTGCGGGCCTTCGTTTTTTCCTCGATGGCCTTGCGCCGCAGCCGGACGATCATGTGAGCCAGATCGACCTTGACGGGGCAGATTTCGCTGCACGCTCCGCACAGCGACGAAGCGAAGGGCAGCGAATACGCCTTGTCCAATCCGACCAGGTTCGAGGTGAGCACGGTGCCCATCGGGCCGGGATAGACCCAGCCGTAGGCCCAGGCCCCGACATGGCGGTAGACCGGGCAGTTGTTCAGGCACAGCCCGCAGCGGATGCAGTGCAGCATCGTGCGAAATTCCGGTTCCTCGATCATGCGAGTCCGACCGTTGTCGACGAGAATGACGTACATTTCGCGGCCTTCGGTCGGGCCGTTGAACAGGTGGACGTAACTGGTCAGTTTCTGCCCGGTGCCCATGCGCGGGAGCATGTTCAAAAACAGCGGCAAGTGTTCGAGCCGGGGCAGCAGCTTTTCGATGCCCATGAGGGCGACGTGCACCTTCGGCAGCGTGGTCGAAAGGCCGATGTTGCCCTCGTTTTCGACCAACGCGAACGAACCGGTTTCGGCGATGCCGAAATTGATGCCCGAAATTCCCATGTCGGCGGCGACGAACCGTTCGCGCAGGCGGCGACGCGCGATCATGGTCAGCTCGCGGTGTTCGGCGGTGAAGGGTTCGCCCAGTTTGTCGGCGAAAAGCTGCCCGATTTCCGCGGCTTTCAGGTGCAGGGCAGGCATGACGTTGTGCGTCGGTCGTTGGTGCGCGAGCTGGATGATGTATTCGCCCAGGTCGGTTTCAAGGGCCGTGATGCCGTTTTCGGCCAGGCAGTGGTTCAGCTCGATTTCCTCGCTGAGCATCGACTTGGCCTTGACGACGGTTTTGACGTTGTTTTTCTGCGCGATTTCGAGCACGAGCCGGTTGGCCTCGTCGGCATCTTCGGCCCAGAGCACTTTGACGCCCTTGGCTTCCAGATTTTTCGCGAATTGATCAAGCAGCTTGTCGAGATTCGCGACGGTGTAGGCTTTGATGTCATGGGCCGTTTGCCGCCATTTCGGCCAATCCTCGATGGCCCAGCACATTTCGAGATTCGTCCGCGAGATGCGTTCCGAGGTGTCCGAAAGGACTTTCAGCCCGTGCGGTTCGCAAAGGCCGGCCGTCTCTTGTGCCAAAAATTCCGCGCCGGTGTAGGTGCCTGTTGTCATGACGATTGACGTTCCAAAAAATGAGGACGAAAAATATCTGAATGACCGTATTATATCCGTTTTACGTCCTGTTGAAAGGCGTTCAACGCAATGTATCCGTATCACTTGGAATGGATTGAACCCGTCGCTTACGCTCCGGGCTGCCATTGAGGTTCATTGTTCGGGCATTCCTTCGCTGGAGAAAATGCCGAAAATCGTGTTGACCTGGGTGTGCGATTTCATGTTGTCGATGCCAGGTTCCAGGAAGGGGGAAACGCCGTCGAGGGTGGCGACGTAGGTTCCGCGGGCCTGTTCGGGGAGCGACGAGCGGTTGAGTTGCGATTCGAAGCCCGAACTTGCCTTGAAAAGCACGGGCGATTCGCCGACGGCACGGCCGGACACGGGTTTCATCGCGACTTTTTGGCCCGGTTCGAGCAGGTCGAGCGTGTAGCGTTTGCCGTCCGGGGCGACGACCGACAGGTTTGAGATTTTGACGCCCAGCCCGTTGGTGACGGTCGGTTCGCCGTGCCAGTCGAATGCGAGCCGGACGTTCGAGGGGGCCGCCTTCCGGATGAGGAAAAAGGCCGGGATGCGCGGCCGAATCCAGTTTTGCGTCAACCGCTGTTCGCCGTAGGTTTGCAGCCCGAGCGAAAGGCCCTCCATGTTGCCGATGACCGGCGTGACTTCGGTGCCGTTCGACCAGGTGAGGCCGCCCGCCGGGGCGAAGGTTCGGTAAAAGCCGACGATGCCCGAGGTCATGGCCTCGCCGCGTCGCTGGTCGAGGATCGTCACCGACTTGACGCTTGTCACCTTCTTGACGCCTTCGGCGAAGACGACCAGCCCGAGCACGATGAAGCTGGCCAAAACCGAAGTGAGCGGAATCGTCCAAATGAGCCAGACGCGGCGTTTCAAAAAACCGAGCGCCACCATGTTGACCGGCCCGATGAGCAGCGCGAAAAAGATGACCAGCACGACGAGCGAACGCACCGGAATCGCGTAGGTGATGCCGAGCGGCGTGATGCGTTCATAGGTTTGGGCGTCGTTTTCCGTCGAACGCATGATGTTGTCGTACCGCCGGGCGACGTCGAGCATGGTTTTCCGCAAATGTTCGATGCCCGCCTGTTCGGCCGCGCCGGCCGGCATGACGTAGGCTTCGCCCTGCAGGGCCTGGTAACGGGTGATTCCGGCGGGCAAACGTTCGTCCGCGTCATGCCAGTGTTTCGGCAGTTGCGGGTTTTTCGCGTCGAGAATGACGAACATGCCGCCCATTTCGACATAGCGCCGCAGCGCCCGGAACGCTTCCGGTTTCAGGGCCGTCATGTCGTCGTTGTTGACCACGACGCAATCGAATCGCGTGTAGCCGAGCCACTGGTCGGACCACTGTTCCGTCGGCACTTCGCTCTGCCAGACGACGTGGGAATCGCCGGTCGGGGTTCCGTAGGGTGAATAGGCCATGCCGCCCATGCCGCCGCCAGGCATACCGCCCATCATGCCGCCGGGACCGGGAGTGGCCGCCTTTTCCTCTTCAAGCGTTCCGCGGGTCAGCAATTCGCGCTGGTTGGCCGTGATCTTGTTGCTGACCAAAATGTTGCACATCGTGCCGCCCGACGAATAGTGACGCTGGTAACCATGCGGCGAACCCGCGAAATTTGCGGTCTGTTCGCGGTTGTCGATCCGGATATATAACGGCACATTTCCAAAAAGGAACGGCACCGGCGGTTGCAAAATCGTGGCCGTCGCCTCCGATTTCGGCTCGACGACAACCGAGGTCGAGGCGTTGCCAAGCATCAGCTCCCCACGATAACTGCGTTCCGCGCTGAAGTGGAAGTTCACCTGGTGAGGCTGGTCCGACTTGTTGTTGATCGCAAAGCGATATTCCATATAACCGTGCGAGGTGCCTTCGCCGTGGGATCGGGACGATGTCCGCGTGACCGGCGTCGGCAACGGCGTGACGGTCAACTGGCCGTTCAGGTAGTCTTCCGCGGGAACGGACTCCGGCATTCCGAAAACGATCAGGCCGACAAAAACGGCCAGGGCAAGTTTTGCACACGAGGCACGACCGAATGGGAAAAGCGAGTTCATAGGCTGACCTGCGAATGTTTGAGCGACCGATGACAAAGGGGCGTTGCATCATTCCCGACTATTAGAGCAGATCGGGCAAAAAAGATCAATTTGCAGCGGGAAAAACAAAAAAAATAATGACAGCTGAGAACGAAGCGAAGCCCGAAGGTAGGGCGGTCTCGCCGAGACCGCCGCCGAATCTCAAGAGAATACGCCCTCTCCGGTCACTCCGTGATCACAGATCACGGCTCGTACTACTGCATTCCCGGCTGTCATTTTTTTACACCTGTACGACACGGAGCCGTTCGTCGACCTGGTCCTTGAGCGTCTTTTCGACGAGCAGTTTGATCGTCTGGCCCGCCCCGGCGCAACCGGCACAGTTTCCGGTCAGTTCGACGTACACGATCCAATCCTTGATGTCGACGATTTCGATGTCGCCGCCGTCCCGCGCGACCATCGGACGGATGTAGTCGTCGAGCATTTTTTCAACTTTTTTCGCCAACTGGTACGGCGAAAGTTTTTCGGACGATTTTCTATCCTGCGGTGAAGCGGTTGGCGTCATGCCGGAAACGGGCGGCAGTTGATCAAGGATGTTCAGTTCCGTGGCCATTCCCTCGCCGAAAGCCGCAGCGGTGTCGGAAACCGTTTTTGATACAGGCCTTGCGTTGATCGCGTCCTTACCCCAAACTTCGTACAGCAGGTCCTGCAACCCGCCGGGCGCGTGATGGCAGGACATGCAGGCCCCGCCGGCCTTGATCGCCCCGATGATTTCGGGAATCGTCCGCAGGTTCAATTCCTTGATCTTTCGTTTAATGTACGGTTCGGTCATCGAAAAACACTTGCAG
>JAVBQX010000078.1:0-3923 GCA_031548645.1 Thermoguttaceae bacterium | reverse complement strand
ACCTTGATGACCCCGTGTCGTTCGAGCATGAGGTTGCCCGGCTTGATGTCGCGGTGCACGAGCCCGCGCTGGTGCGCGTGATGCAGCCCGAGCGCCGCCTGCCGGATCGCCTCGCAGGCCGCGCCGACGCTCATCGCCCGGAAACGCGGCGGTTCCGATTCGTTTGGCGGTTCTCCCGGCGCGTCGCCGTCGACGGATTTCGACATGGCCGGAACGGTCCGCGCGGGATCAGGCACGGCAAGGTTGTTCGCCGTGCGTTCCGACGGTTGAATCCCGCTCCGGTCGAGTTCGGTGGGCGCGACGTCGTCGTAATCCGCCGGGAGATGGGGCAGCGTCACGGGGCTTGCGCTTTGACCCTCGTGTTCCGCGGCGCTTTGACCCTTGTCCGGGCCGCCGGATTGTTCGTCGGCTTGCCTGTTGACCATTTCGGCGATGAGCCGCTGCAAGGTGACCCCGGCCACGTATTCCATGACGAGATAGTGCATCCCGTCGGCTTCGCCGGCGTTGTAGGCCTGCACGATGTTCTGGTGCTTGAGCCCGCCGATGAGCTGCATTTCGCGGCGAAACCGGGACAGGGCGTGGGAATCGCCCACGTATTGCTCGGGCAGGATTTTGATCGCGACGATCTGGTTCAGGTAGACCTGCCGGGCCTTGTACACGACGCCCATGCCGCCGCGGCCGAGTTGTTCGAGCAGTTCGTAATCGCCGAGCCGCCGCCGGCCGGTGTGACGCTGCAAGACCCATTTGACGATTTCGAGGTGGTCGGGGAATCGCGCCGCGTATTGTTCGAACAGCACCGACTCGCCGTCGCGGACCCGCAGTTCGACTTCGATTTCGAGCAGTTCGCGCAGCAGTTCCTCGCGCGCCGCGTCCGGGACGAGCCGGAGGCAGTTTTCAATGCGAATTCGCGAACCGCGCTGCCACGCAGCCTCGAAATCGTCGCACACCTCGTCGATCTGCTCCATAAAGGGCGAGATATGCTGCTGTGTCTGCTCAAATTCGTCGAATTTCATGACGTTAGGGGTGAGGGAGAAGGGGTTGGGATTTAGGGATTAGGATGTAGGGCGAAGTTCTCGAATTGATGTTCAATATAATGCAATCCATGTTGTGTCGGAAATTGCCCCAACGGGGCGGCACAATAAACGGGAAATTCCTGCAATACGTTTGCGCGACCCTTTCAGGGCCGAACCGTTGTGTGGCAACCTCCTCCCGGGGCTGCGACCTTCGGTCTTACTCCGGGCTATTGTGTGTGGCCCTTTCAGGGCCTCATGTCGATTATCCACCCCCTTCATTCTCATTCTGGTTCGCCCAAATTTCGCGGATGCGTTCAAGTTTTCGTTCGATGGTCCGGCGGACGCAGCCGAGTTTTTCGGCGATGTCGACGGTCGTGGCGCCTTCGAGGGTCATGACGGCGATTTCGCGCAGCCGTTCGTCGTTGAGGCGGTCGAGCATGACCTGGCACGTTTCGGCGACCCCGGCCGCGATTTCCGGCGTCGGTTCCCGGCCCAGAACCTCGGCGATGCCGTTCCCGAAATCGTCGCCGTCCGCGTTTTTACGGCGGTCGAAAAACGATTCGCCCTGCACGCGACCGCTGCCGCGCTTCTGCGTCATGTGGGCCCGTCGCTGTACGCAGGCTTTTCTCGCCGTGATGGTGACGAGCAGTTTCCACAAATCGTTACGGTCGGCGACCCAGGAAAATTTGTTTTCCCGCATCCCGCGGTAAAAGCTGTACATGGCCGAAAGGGCCACGTCCTCTTCGTCCGCCGCGCGAAGAGCGACCCCTTCCAGTTTTCGCCGGGCCAGATGCACGAGCTTTTCGAAGTACGCCGCCCACAGGTGTTGCGCCGCCTGGGAATCGCCGTCGCCCAGTCGTTGAATCCAGCAGGTCAAATCGCGCTCAAGTGTCATGGCCGAAAAAGGTTGAAAAAATGCAGAATGTGGAACGCAGAATCGTCATGCTGTCAGCAGCCCATTCGTGTTCGGCGGGAGCCAAAACCGGAGAATCGTTGCAAAGTGAAGGAATTTGATTTGTGATGGCCCATTCTGCATTCAATACTCTGCATTCTGCATTTCCTCGTATTATATGGTACGCAGGCAAACGGTTCAAGATCGGAAATATTGTCCAAAAACAGCAAAATCCTTGAAATCGGTGGTTGCTCACGAAAAATTATCATTGGATGTCTGCCCCAACATATTGTTGCCAAACACCGACATGAAGGTCAACGCAAATATTTATCTTGGCGCCCAATTTAGAAAAATCGCACGTAAATCTCTTTGCGGTCGTGCACATGAAAATCGCAACGTAAATAAGTCGTCAGAGCCGGAGTGTTAGACACATCGACTGAGACCAGTAAATGGCTGTTGTTTCGTTCGCGTGCGATAAACTGGGAAAAACGCACGATTTCGCGAGAAAAACCCTGGCCACGAAACTCAGGGGCGAGACCGACGTAAGTCAACTCAAGATGTTCCCCGTTTTCAATTTGCGTCAAGAGTAAGACCCCAATTATTTGCGATCGAAATTCAATGAAATACCAAAGGGACGGGTCAAAAGCGTGACTTTCCTGATAGCCTTGCAGGATTTTGTCCGGCGGAACCAGCCCGGTCAGTCGCGGAAAATCAAGCGTATTTTCGTAAGTTTTTTCAACCGTCGCGACCATCTCCCGCCATTGTTCGTTTTTGTACGGGCGAAAAGACAGCCGCCCGTTCGGAAGCCGCTCCGGAAAAACGAGCCGTTCCGCATTGAGGTTCAAAAGTTCGGAAATTTTCTCAAATTCGAACGCGTCCAGCAGCGTTTCGTCGGCCGATTGCTGGAAATCGACCAGCAGCATGATCAGCCGCGCGTCTTCGGCGACGGAGAATTCGACCAGAGTTTCGTAGACGAGCCGCAACGACGATTCCGGTTCCGTCGGCACGACCGCAGGTTGGATCGCGAGAACCGTTCCGTCGGCCCGCAGCATCGAAAACGCGCCGCCGATCATTTCGCCGTTTCGCGTGAAGTGAAATATTTCGTGCCGCGTCCGCTCATGTTGCCGCGAATCCCGGCCGGATTCCCATTCCTGCTCGCACAGCCGGAGCGTCAACTCCATGCGCGGCAGCCGCAATTCCTCCGGCAGATGCGCCAGCAGAATTTCGAGCAATTGCGGCAACTGCGACAAAGTCGTTTCATGATAAGTCGGCATGATGGCATATTTCGAAAAAGATGCTGCACGTCTCTGACAGGATTTTCAGGATAAACAGGATAAAAATGGCAGCCCGGAGGGTAAGCGACGGGGTTTTCCGGGAGACCAGCAGTTCAGTAACAATTTTTGGGCCTAATTGGCCGAAGTGCGTCGTAACAGGATATGATATTTTCCCCCCGACGCTTACGCTCCGCGCTGCCATTGGATCAAACAGGCCACTGTGCTGTCGTACAAATCCCTAATCCCTAAATCCTATCCCCCCGTCAGATCACGCCGACGTTGCGTTCGGAGGCGCGGCGGTCGTTCAGGTACAGGGCCAGTTCGGTTTCAAACCGCGAGGGCGAAATCTGCCAGACGGGTTCGCCGTCACTGTGCGCGTTGACGTGCGCCATGATGACGCGGTAAAGGAACTTGAACAGGTGCCGCGGGACGCGCAATTGCTCGAACGACGATTCGAGCCGCATACGCGTGATCGACGGATCGAACAGGTCGTCGATTTTCGTGCCCGGCTTCGAGCCGCACGAGCGGATGCGGTCGTTGGCCAGGTCGTAAAGCGATTTGCCCGTCCAGTCGAGCGAGCGGATCAGGTTCTGCTTGTCGATACGGGCCCGCTGGTGAAATTCGGCCGTCTCGCGTTCCAGGAATCGCAGCAGTTCGCTCGGCAGCAGGAACTTGAACCCCACGCCGGGATATTTCAGCAGCTTGTTGTCGAACATGGGCCAGAGCACCTTTTGCATCAGTTCG
>JAVBQX010000020.1:0-29394 GCA_031548645.1 Thermoguttaceae bacterium | reverse complement strand
GGCTGAAACCATAAACCAATAAAAGATACAATTTTCTGTTAGGAGCAAGAAAATGCAAGTCAAAGTTTATACGCCTCGGATCGTCGAGATTGCGAGTGAATATCTTCCTGCTCTGGCGAAACGTGCTGCGGACAGCTTGGGCGAACGGGCCAGCGAAGTTTCTGCAACCCGCGGTCACTTGGTTCGCCAGGCGGTTCAGGACGGGCTTCTGCGGGAATTCGACGACCTGATCAGTGAAGACGGAACCGTCGATCTGGTCTGCGATCCCGGCATGGAAATTCCGTTGGAACTCGACAACCGGACGCTGACTCTGACCGAATTGCTCGAAGCCCTGCACTACAAACGCAACTGGTCGGACATGAAAGCCGCGTAATATCGGCATCAGGACGATTGAATCGAAACACTCATGCCGCTCCCAAAAAGTGGACAAAATGCGATGCGCGTTGAAAGACGCCATCGCTTTTTTGTGCGCGTGATTTTTTGATTAATATTTGATTAATTAAGAACATTTGCCTCCAAAAAGCCGGGATACAGGGCAATCGCTATTTCGCCGAGACGAAATTCTTGTTATGATTCGCCGCTTTTATTTTCAAATATCGTCACTCCACCGGCAAAATCATGACGGCACGAATTTTTCTCCTGATCGCGGCGATGCTCTGCTTGAACAGCGCGGGCGGTTGCCAGACTTTTCGAAATATCTGTTGGGGACCGACATCGACGGCCAAACCGCCGGTCGTGCTGGGCCAAAACGCGTCGCTCGACGATGTGATCCGCGCCGTCAACAACAACAACGCGCAGAAGCAGAGGTTCGTCGCGAACGACGCACGGATCGCCGTCGAAGGCGTGCCCGTTTCGTTGAACACGAAAATCGCTTACGAATATCCTCAAAAGTATCGTGCTACCGGCGAAGCGTTGCTTTCCCGGGAATTCGACATCGGCAGCAACAACGAGCAGTTCTGGGTCTGGTTCAAGCAGGACCCCCGCAACGCAATATATTTCTGCCGACACGATCAATATCAATCCAGCCCGGTGCGCGATTCGTTCCAGATCGACCCGTATTGGCTCATCGAATCCATGGGCATGACCGTTTTTCAGCCTGGCCCGGTCGAGCAGCATCAACTTGTTTCGCGTACCTCCGAAGGCAACTGGAAAATCAAAACCGACCGCCAAACCCCGATGGGAACTTATGTCAAATACACGGTCGTCGACGGCAAAACGGCCTGCGTGCTGACGCAGGAATTGTACAACCCGTCGGGGCGGCTCGTCGCGTCCGCCGCCTCTCCGAGCCACCTGGTCGATTCGACAACGGGCATCACCTATCCCGAACCGGTCGACATGTTCTTTTCGATGCAGGGGCAAAAAATGGGCATGAGGCTTTCCATGGGCCGCGTGCAATTCAACCAAAGCAGCCCGTTTTTGGCCGACACGTTCAACAGGCCGAACTATCCCGACTGCACGCTGGTCGATATCTGCGGCCAGCCCGGTACACCCGCCATCCAGCAGGTGTCCGGCACTGTCCCGGCAATGACGACCGCAAACGGCGCGTATTGATTTTTCCGCGTTTCGGTCCGTTGCCTCCATGACGATTATCGCATGTTTTGGTATAATGCAGATATGACAGACGAGCATCCCGAAACAAGCATAAAAGATGAAAAAACAGCGAAGCCGCGATTCCGTTTTCCAAAACGGATGCACCTGCGCACTCGGGACGAATTCGACCGCGTGTTCGGGCTCAAACATTCGCAGGCCGACCGGGTGCTGGTCGTTTACGGGGCATTGAACGGTTTGGACGTTTCACGACTCGGGCTGGTCGTTTCGAAAAAAGTCGGCAAAGCCCATCGGCGGAACCGTTGGAAACGCCTCATCCGCGAAATTTTCCGGCTTGAGCAGCACATCTTGCCTGTGTCCATGGATCTGGTCGTCATCCCGCGTCAGGGCATCGAGCCGGATTGTGAATCGGTTCGACGGTCATTTCGGCGGTTAGTCGCACGATTGGCCCGGAATGCCTGACGTTTGCCGGATAAACTCGAAACGAATTTCGTGCAAAAAAATCAATGTCCCGCAAGTTCAGCCGGAAAGCCGATGTCGCAAACTTCAATTTCACCGACAAAGGGCTCCGCCGCCGCTTTGGACAAGCCGATTTTATTTGCGAAAAACGTACAGGTCAGCGTTGCGCGAATCGTCGGATCGGAGGGCCGGCCCGTGTCAGCGTCGAGACCGCTCGGCAGGTCGACGGCCAGCACTTTTTTTCGTACATGATTGATCCGCCGGATGGCCCCGGCAAAAGGCTCGCGCGGGGCGCCTTTCGCTCCCGTTCCGAGCAATGCGTCGACGACCCAGTCCGACTGGTGCAGCAGCATCTCGAAATTACCCCACGCATTTGCGCAAAATTCAACAATCACTATGCCGCAATTGCGTGCGATGTGGTAATTGATTGCCGCGTCACCGGTTATTTCATCGGGCGAGGCGAAAAGCCAAATCGTCGCCCGATGCCCCCGGAGCTGGAGATGCCGTGCCATGACGAACCCATCTCCGGCGTTGTTGCCCTTGCCGCAGCAAATCAAGACATGCCCGTAGATACCGTAGTCGACCAGCGCGTCGACCGCCCCGCGACCGGCGTTTTCCATCAGCACGATGCCGGGAATTCCATACTCGTTGATCGCCGTCGCGTCAACATCCCGCGACTGTTCCCGGGTGAGATACAGGTCTGACATGACATCCCTCCGATATCGTTTTTCGTGGTTGCACCGACATGATCGCTAACGTATAATGTACTGTTCCGAAGTTGTTTTTACCAGTCCCTCGACCTTGCCGGACTCGCGGCGGTCGCCTTTGCCTTGCCATACTCGAAATGCCCCTCTACGAATATTATTGTCAAAAGTGTCAAAATGATTGCGAGCTGCTGATTCGCGGGAACGGAACGCCGGTCTGTCCCCGTTGCGGTTCGAAAAAACTGAATCGCCAGATGAGCGCCCCGGCGGCCCATGCGAGCGGTGCAAGCTGTTCGGTGGCCCGTTCCTGCGGCGTCGATCCCGCCTCGTGCGAACGGCGTTCCGGCGGCGGTTGCTGCGGTCATCGGTGTCCGCATTAGTGATGGTTGCACGAACACTCGAAGAACACGAAATGATGCCATGAATACGAACGAACAACCCGTCGATACGACGCTCGCTTTGCGGTGGCAGATTTACGGCATTTTGATCATGATTTCCGCCGGCCTGTGCCTCGGGCGAATCATCGCCGTCGATAATATTTCCGATCGCGCGGTGCAGGATTACCGACTCAACACGGTGAAAAAGCAGCGTCTCGAAGAACGCCGCAAAGAACTGGAATCGAAAAACTTTTCGGCGGACGTGATCGAAAAGGAATTGCATCGGGTCGACGGGCTTTTGACGAAACAGTACCAAACGGCGAGGCCGACGCTCAGCGCCAACGACCGGAGCCGGTTTTGCACAATTCGCGTGCTGGTCGAGCCGAACTTTCGGGAAACACGAACCGTTGTCAGGGACGGGGTGGAAATCGAGCAGGTCGTGCCTTACGCGATCGACAAAATCAGGGCAAAGCAAGGCTGGGACACGATCGACATGGTGTGCCACACGCTGAAAGGCGACCCGACGGAAACGCAGTATCTCTATTCGAGCAAACCGCCGCTGCTGCCGACCGTCATGGCGATTCCCTATTGGTGCATTTACCATGCGACGGGAATCACCTTCGATACGCATCCCTACCTCGTCACGCGCGTCATGCTGATCCTTTGCCATTTGATCCCGCTGGTCATCGGCTGGTTCCTCATGGCGCTGATGATCGAGCGTTTCGGCAAAAGCGATTGGGGCCGCATTTTCGCCGTCGCTTTCGCCTGCCTGGCAACTTTTCTCTCGACCTTCGTCGTGACGCTCAACAACCACCTGCCGGCGGTGTTTTGCATCATCGTCGCCTTGTACGCGGCAGTCAGAATCTGGTTCGACGGCGATACGCGATTCCGCTGGTTTGCCGTGGCGGCATTCTTCTCCGCGCTGGCGTTTACGTTCGATCTGCCTTCGGGGCTGTTTTTCGGGCTGCTCGGGCTAACGCTCTTGATCCGCTACCCGAAACAAACGCTGATCGCGGGCGTACCGGCGGCGGTTGTCGTTTTGATCGCGTTTTTCGTGACCAATGCCATCGCCCACGAAACGCTGATGCCCGCGTATTCGCAGCCGGATTGGTACAAATTCGAATATGTAAAAAAAGACTATCCCAAAATCACGAGCTATTGGTTCGACCCGCAAGGGCCGGACGAAGGCGAGGAAAACCGCCTTGTTTACGCATTCCACTGCACCTTCGGGCACCACGGTTTCTTTTCGTTGACGCCGGTTTGGTTGCTCGGATTTTTGGGCATGATCGCGATGTTTTTCCAGCGCAATGACGCTCGTTTCAGGCATTTCGCGTTGTTGGCCATTGTCATGTCGCTCATTTGCTTCGTATTTTATGTCGTGCTTTTGACGCCACCGAATCGCAATTACGGCGGCATGACCTGCGGCCCGCGCTGGACCTTCTGGCTCATTCCGTTCTGGACGCTGTGCCTGCTGCCGGCGCTCGACGGCATGTCCAAATTCCGGTTCCTGCGATGGGTCGGCCTGTTCCTGCTGCTCGTTTCGGCCATGTCGGCGGCCTATCCGCTCTGGAATCCGTGGTCGCCCCCGTGGTTGCAGTATTTTATGCTTTATCTCGGGTATTGAGGCCGCAAAACTATTGACGTTTGCGGGGAATTATTGATCCCTGGGAATTATTCCCGGCGGGCACGTATTTCATACACTATAGTTATGCGAAACGTGATCCCGGAAAAGCCGGATTGCGGCAATCATGCCGATTATCCCGAAATCGCAGATCGTGTCAAATATCACGCCGTCGCGGCGAACACGGAAATTGCACAGGTGCGAAATGCTTGACATTTCGACTTGAAACGGCCAGAATAGACAAATTACGCACCCCAGGGCAAGGCTTTCACATCCAGCGGCCAAAGGAAGATATGCAGTCGTCAAAAATCATTCAATTGCACGATGTCAAAAACTTTGATGATGTCATTGGTCAAAGCGTGGCCCTTTTGCGCCAGGGCGGTCTGGTGGTCTTGCCGACCGAAACGGTGTACGGCATCGCGGCGCTCGCGTCGAACGAATCGGCAATCAAACGGCTCATCGACGTCAAGGGCCGCCGCGAAGGTCATGCCCTGCCGCTGGCGATTTCCGGATTTGAAATGCTGGGAGATTACATTCCCGCCCCGGGAGTTTTGGGGCAGCGGCTCGCCCGAAGATGCTGGCCCGGCCCGCTGACGCTCGTGTTCGACGGCACGGCGGACGATTCGCAATTTTCGCGTTACCCGCAGTCGATTCGCAAGGCGATCATGCCGGGCGGAACGGTCGGACTTCGCGTACCCAGCAGCACGATCACGCAGGAAATTTTGAATGAACTCGGTGAACCGATCGCGCTGAGCAGCGCCAACCTGACGGGTGACAACCCCGCCATCACGGCCGAAGAAGTGACCGCCCGGCTGGGCGACAAGGTCGATTTGATCATCGACGCGGGCGAGTCCGACCTCAAAAAACCGTCGACGGTCGTCAAGGTCGAACCCGATTCGGTCGAAATTTTGCGGGAAGGGGCCATCACCTCGGACACGATCGAAAAATTGACCGCGAAGATCATCCTGTTCGTGTGTACCGGCAACACGTGCCGCAGTCCGATGGCCGAAGCGCTTTGTGAAAAACTGCTTGCCGATCGTTTGGGCTGTTCGATCGACGACCTCGAAAACCGGGGCTATCTCGTCCTTTCGGCGGGGGTTTCCGCCGCGCAGGACGGTCCCGCCAGTCCGGTCGCGAAGGAAGTCGTCAGCAGTTACGGCCTGAGCCTCGACGGCCACCAGTCGCAGCCGCTGACAGAAACGCTGCTGCGTTTCGCGGACCAGATTTTCGTGTTGGCCCGCAATCATCGCGAAGCGATTCTCTCCTTCTGGCCCGGCGTCGACACGCGATTGCAGGTGCTGCGACCCGACGGCGGCGACATCGCCGACCCGATCGGCGGCAATTATGAAACGTACAAACTGTGCGCGAAGGAAATCGAAAACGCCATCATTGCAAGAATCGATTCAATCTCCGACATCTGAAACGGAAACGTCATCGTCGACGACGGCGATTTCCTTCCCACGAAAGTGACTTGTCATGACGAACAACTTCCTGATCACCGGCGGGGCGGGCTTCATCGGCTCGCATCTTTCAGAAAAACTGCTCGCCCTCGGAGCCGGCGTGACGGTCATCGACGACCTTTCGACCGGGCGTTGGGAAAATATCGCCGCGATCGAATCGCACCCGAATTTTCGCGTCATCGTCGCGTCGGTCGACGACGAACGGCTCGTGCATGACGAGATTTCGAAAGCCGGCTTCGTGTACCACCTGGCCAGTGCGGTCGGCGTCAAGCTGGTTATCGAAAAACCGGTCGAAACGGTACAACGCATCGTGCGCGGCACGGACATCGTCATGGCCGCGTGCTCGAAATACCGCCGCCCCGTGCTGCTGACCTCGACGAGCGAGGTGTACGGCAAGTCGGAAAAAATTCCTTTTTCGGAAGACGACGACATCGTCATGGGCGCGACCTCGAAACGCCGCTGGGCCTATGCCTGCGCGAAATCGCTTGACGAATTTCTCGTGCTGGCCCATTTTTACCAGACCTCGCTGCCGGTTTACATCGTGCGACTTTTCAACACGGTCGGGCCGCGGCAGGCGGCGCAATACGGGATGGTGCTGCCCCGGTTCGTCGATGCGGCCCTCGAAAACCGGCCGGTGCAGGTCTACGGCGACGGCGAACAATCGCGCTGTTTCTGTTCCGTGTTCGACGTCATTCGCGGACTGGTCGCTTTGAAGGATTGCCGCGAGGCCGTCGGCCAAGTGGTCAACCTCGGATCCAACCGGGAAGTCAGCATGAGCGAATTGGCAAGGCGGGTCATCGCCCTGAGCGGTTCACGTTCGCCGGTCGAATACGTTCCTTACGATAAGGCCTACGGCCCCGGTTTCGACGACATGCAGCGCCGCGTGCCGAACACGAAACGTGTGCGAAGCCTGATCGACTGGCAACCGGAATTCGACCTCGACGCCATCATCCGACAGGTCATCGACGACAGGAAATCGCGATTGTCATGAACTCGCCAATTGACGACACCGTCACGGCACAAAGCTTTCGATTCCAAGGTACGCCGGGCGGATGCCGCGGAATTTGTCAACAAAAGGCCGGGGCGACAACGAAATGCGCCGCCCCGGCTTTCATGATTCCGCTCAACCGTTTTTG
The DNA here is from genome assembly GCA_031548645.1 of Thermoguttaceae bacterium. Taxonomy (GTDB): domain Bacteria; phylum Planctomycetota; class Planctomycetia; order Pirellulales; family Thermoguttaceae; genus WRMR01. The sequence continues at coordinate 22,089 of JAVBQX010000020.1, read as the reverse complement.
TCAACCCAATCGCCGATCAGGTCGATTTCGATCAAGGCTTTGTTGACGTTCCTGACGTCCTTGGTGCATTTGAAGTTGGCGGCGTCGAATCTCGCACTCTCAAAGGCGATCAATTCGAGCAAGGCGGTATCCATGTTGCCTTTTCCGAACAGCTCAAGCGTCTTGCCGTCCGACAACGCGGCCAGGTGTTCGCCGCCTTTGCTCGAAGCATAGGTAACCGTGTCATTTCCGGCACCGCCGTTCACGGCGTAGTGGCCGAAGTTATTGACCTGGATGACGTAGTTCGCTCCATCGGAACGTTTGCCGCTCAAGTTGACCTGCGTATCAGTGGCGACCAGCGTGTCGTTTCCGGATGAGCCGGTCAATACGGCCGTATGGTTCGAACCGGTTTGCGACGCAATCGCGACCGAATTGAACCTGTCCAACGTGAGATTCAATGACTGCCCTGCAATCCCCTGACGCGGTTGTTCGCGAGTGACGACGGTTTTTTCCGGGCCGGCTTCGGCATGCACGGCGGCATCAATCCTCTCAATCACGGTCGCGACGTTCCCCGCGTTGTTGCTTCCGGCATTCGCGATCACCTGGGTGAACCCGATGGCGCGGTTGTAGTACGCGTGCTTCACTTCCGAGGAACCCGTCGCGGCGACGACGTCGCACATGTTGACGGTGTTCATCCAGGACGTGACCTGGTCCGCTTTGGCCGAACCGTTGAACGTGATGCTGTCGTGACCGCCCCGGATGGAGTAAGTGGTGATCATGTTGACCCCTCTCACGCTGTTGACGAAGCTTGAGTTGGGACCGGTCATTGATCCGGCGTTCGGGGAGACGACAACCGTATCATCGCCCGTCGAATCCCGCATCTCCACCTTGTCCTTGCCGCTGGTGCCGACATAGGTGATGTTGGAGACGTTGGAAACGTTGATCGTCAAGGTGTCCGAAGTGATGTTCGCACTGAACGGATTCATCATGACATAGTGTTCTTCCGACGCCAGGCCGGTAATCGTGATTGCGTCATTGCCCGCCAATCCGTCAACGTCGACACGGCGAATTCCGCTTGTCGAGAACGTTTCCGATTTGGCGAGCTCGCTGTGCGTGACGACAATGGAATTGGCGCTCCGGACGATGGAAATCGTGTCCGACTTGGCCGTGCCGCGGATGACAAGCGTATCACCATCGACATAAACCAGTTTCGTGGGATCCACTTTGCCGTCTTTGACGATCGACACGGCATAATCCTCGACCTCGCCGCTTCCGGCAATGCCGAACCAGCTGATATCGGAATCCTCTTCCGCCGTGACGCGGAAGCGGGCATAAGTTTTTCCGGCAACGGCATCTGCCGGAATGTCCAGCCAGATTTCATTGGCGCCTTCCTTCAGGGCGAATTTTTGGTCACCCTGGGTCGCGTCCTTGCTGCCGTAAAGCATGACGTGTTCACCGGTGTCGGCCATGCCGGTCGCCTTGTTGCCGAACCGGCCGTTGCCGTTCCAGTCGATCCAAAGGTTGAGCACGCTGTCCGTGGTCGCGTAGACCGTGACGCAAACCCTCGTGCCGGCGGTCCAGTCTCCCACGAACACCACGCCGTTTTCATCATTGGAGGTATTGTTGTTGTCACCGTCGGCATTGACGCTCGGGTGTCCGTCCGCCTCGGCATCGACCGGGGTGATCCGCGAATCCGTCGTCGGCTTGTAAAGCGCGATCGGGACGAGTTCGTTTTTGGAGTTGGTGGCGTACTTGATGACATGCCGCGCCCCGTCGTCTTTGAGCAGGGTATCGTAGGTGGCGGGAGCGTCCCCGAAATCCAGGCCGTTGCCGATGCCGTCGTCATCAATGATGGTGACGACCGCCTCACCCTTCGAGATGTCGGCCAGTCCGCCTTTCACGTCGGTGAGAACGACGCTGAACTGCTTGTTGCCCTCGTAAATGCCGTCTGTCGTGATTTCGACCTGGATGGTCGCCTTGGCGACGGCGGTTTCGTGCGTGGCCACCATGATGGAATTCTTCTTGGTGATGTCATTCGTGGTACGCCAGACGATCATCCTGTCGGTGAGCATCGGTTCCCAGTCGGTGGTTTGCGATTCCGAAATGGTCACGGGGATGAACCCGTCGACGGCGAGGTCGACGAATCGCACCTGCCATTCGGCTTTCTCGCCGTATCCTTCGGCGATGTAGGCCCGCCAGACAACCTGTGTGCCGACGATTTGCGGGGCGATATCGTCGTTCGTGTTGTGGACGGAAAGATTTCGCAGGATCTTCGAAGTGATGTTGTATGCCATGACGTCGAATTTGCCGGCCGCGGTCCCGGATTCCTGCCAGACGAGCCAGTCGCCGTCAATACACGGGGCTTGGCCGTAACGGTACACATTGGTGACGCCATAGCCGTAATCAATATCCGAAATCTCGCCCGACTCAATATTGTAATACATGACTTTCGAGCGTTGCGTCTTCGTTCCGGAGTCAACCGTCTGCTGCCAGGCGATGTGGTTGCCGGAAATCGTCGGCGAACTGCTGGTTCCTACGATGGCGGACGTGATATTGACCGGTGCGTTCTTCGTTCCGGTATTGTACCACATGATGTCCCTGGTTCCGTTCACGGAATTCTCCTCGACCCAGACGATGTTCCTGCCGTCGACCGTCACCTTGCTTTTCGTCGCGCCGGAGTTGGTCACACGCTGGATGTTGCCCGGCAGGATCTGCTCAATGGCGTCAAGTGAATCAATGCAGAAGATTTCCTTGGAGCCGTCCTTCATCGTGCACATCCAGGTGACCACGAAATCGGTCTTGCTCCCGTTCACATAGGAGGAAATCTGCGGCGAAAGATTGTCGCCCGTCGCCGTGGCGGTCGAAATTCCCGACACGGCCCGAATGGGATCGGGTTTGGTCTTGTCTTCCGAGAAGGCGAAGTCCGTCAACTGTTCGAGATTGTCTATGTCGGCTTGCGAATAGAAAATCTGGTTTGACTTCAAAACCGGGTCGTAGCTCGACCAGACGATCCGCAACGTATTTCCCGTCTGCAGGATGGACGGCATGCGGTCGTTGTTGGTGTGCCCGATCTTGTCGGTCAGGCAGAAAGCCGTTCCGGCGTCTTTTCTCGTGTCGTAGACGTAGACCTTCCAGCGTCCGCCTTCATAAACTTCATAGGCGATGAAGGAGCCGGAAATACTGCGATCATATTGTCCCGAAGCCATGTCGGCCACGGCGGCCTTCACGGTCCACTCTCCCACCGGCGCGAGTTGCGGGTAAACCGTAACGCTGCCGTTGGTGACACCGGTGTAATCCCTGTTGCTTCCCTGGGAAGTCGCAGTTCCGTCCCTCGTCTCGTAGGTAATCGTGATCGGAGTACCGTAGGCGTCGCGCAATTCCACTTCGATTTCAGCGTATTTCCTGCCGCCGGTTCCTTCCACGACCGTGGTGTCGGTGATGGTGACGTTCCCCTTCCTGTAATACCCGAAATCGTTGTCCGTGAAGTTCGTGATGTCTTCATTGACGATAATCGTGTAATAACCGTCTGCCGGCATGGTTTGAGCCCAGTCGGTTGTGGTGGAATTATCCAGGCGGATTTTATAGGTTCCGGCGAAAACGTCGATGAATTCGTAATGCCCCGTGGAATCCGTCATGACTTCCATGGTTTTTCCGTCATCGAATTCCAGGATGACTTTCACGTTCGTGAGCCCGGGTTCATAGTGGTAGAGCTCCCCGTTCACGGCATTGACACGGAAGTTGCGTTGGCCGTTGATGGCTTTGACGAACTTCTCGAATTCGTTCCGGCTGTTAATCGTTGTTTCTCCGATAATATCCGGAAGGATGTTGACGTACGATCCGTCGGCATATCGGAAACCCACGGTGACGGGGCCGAGGTCGGTGTACACATTGTATTCCGCGCTCGGTCCGCCCAGGTTGAGGCCGTTGTTGGGATAGGCGTCATTCGTGTAAAACAGGGAAATGATATCACCGGCCGGATCGTCTTCGATGATGACGCCGTAGGCGGAATTCCAGCGAATCTGCACGAATTTGTTCCCGCGGACCGAAACGCCTTCCACCATGTCGATGGTCGGAGTCGTCGAAACGTAGGGAATCCCCAACTCAATCCAGGCGTCGACGCCACCGTTGGCGTTGATCAGTCCGATGATTCCGTTATCGTAAGCTTTGAAGCTGTTGTAACGCTGCCCGCCGAACTCGAACCAGAAACCGAAGGACTGGATGCCTGTCTCCCGCAAACTGGACCCGGAAGAACGGTTGATCGACACGGAAAACCGGTAGGGCGCTTCCGGCAGGATGACGGGATCGGGCATGACCGTCGTGACGGTCGGTTGCGTGACATTGATGCCTTGGGCCGGGTTCAGCCGATATGTGACGTACCGGTATGCACTCGGGAGGTATTCCGGTTCAACAGGTTCCTCCCCTTCCGCCGGAGCCACGTAATTCGGGTTTCTGATGGAAGAATGGTTCAGCGACGAAAGATAATAAACCAGTGATTGTTTGAAATAATAGGTTTGCGTGGCATTGTACATGTAGGGCGACGTGCCGCCGTAATTCGTCCCGATTTGCACCGGCGAAAAATCAGCGTCCGGCATCGCCTCCAACCGCGCGATGAACGCGTCGGAATAGAAGTAGGTCACGATGTCGCCTTCAAGGAAATCGTCCGGCGCCTTTTCGCCTTCTTTCGCGGGAACGAAGGCCGGGTAATCCGTGATGCAGACCCCGAAATCGCCGTTCCAAGTGATCCTGACATAACGATAACCATCCGCGTCCGTCCCCCGCTCGTAGGTGACTTCCGCATCCGTAAGCATATTGGTGAGGAACGGCGCGAAGGTCGGCGCTTTGCCGGAGTAAAGTGAAGGCGTACCGCTGCCCGTACCGGTACTGACGTAGACAAGCTGACCGTTGATATACTGGTAATAACCGGAGTAATCCGAGGAATTCGCCATCATGACCGCGCCCTTGTCCGTGACGACGAAGCTGTCGTAGGTCTTGCCTCCGATCTGGACATTGAAGCCGAGATAGACCCATTCGGACAGACCCGACTGGGACATGGATGACTGGTAATCCAATTCGCTGCCGGAAACGAAGGGAACCGTAGCGCCCTTGTTGAAGACCACGTTGACCTTGGGCACTTCGACCGTGACCGTGCCGTACTTGCCGTCGCCGTCCAGATCGTTATAGACGTTGCCGCTGATCGTCGAACCCTTGTCGACCAGTTTGATGACATAGTCCTCGACTTCGCCGTCAATGTCGACGAGCTTGCCGCCGACCGTGACCTGTCCGCCCCGCGGGCCGATGCCGGCCTGGTGGCTCAACCGCATGCGCATATACCGTTCGCCGACGGTCACGGCTTCCTTGTCGCCGCCAATCGTCAATTCCGTCGGGACTTTGTCCAGTTCGATGCGGATGACGGTTCCGGCCTTGGTGCCTTTCGCGACGAGGTAATCCTTGACCAGCTGTTCCCCGGCGTCGTCGAACTTGCCGTTGCCGTTGAGGTCGACCCAGATGTTCAGGAAAGCGTCTTCGGTCGTCGTATTGGTGACCTTCAGTTCGATATACGACTTTTTCCCGATGATCAGCTGGTATTTGACCAGTCCGTCGTTGTCCGCGGGCATGTTGTCCTTGAAATCCTGCATGCTCGTGGCCGCACGACCGTCAAGTTCCTCAAACGCTTTCTGCCCCAGGGCCAATTGCGGTACGCCGTTGGCGTCGCGAACGATGACGTGGGAGGCCCCGCCGTTTTCACGCAGGGTGTTTTCGTTCCCCGGCGCGTTCCCGTAATCGCGACGTTTGTCGGTGACGGAAACCGTATAATCTTCGACTTCGCCATCGGGAGAACTGCCCGAGACGGTCAGGTTCGTCAGCGAACTGAGGCGGAAACGAATCTTGTATTGTCCGGCGGCAACGCCATCGGGCAAGGTGACGGTAATGGCGCTGGTGCCTTTCCCGACCGCGTACGCGCCGCCGTTTGTGCCGATCTTGACAGGAGTCCACACGCCGTTGACGTCGATCCACGCGTAGAGGTAAGCCTGTTTGGTCGAGTTGTTGGTGACCGTGACCTGCATTTTGTTCGCCTCACCCGCGGCGAGAATGACCTTGTCCATGGAGACGTAACCGGCCGCCTGGTCGCTGTAACCCTTGAGACCGGGATTTTCGACGTCCGGCGCCCCGAGGAACATGATCGTGGGGTTGTCAATGGTGTTGATGGACATCCAGAATCTGTAATCCTCGACTTCACCGTCGGGGGCGAAACCGGTCGGGTCCAAATCCTTCTGCGAACTGAAACGGAAACGGGCGTAAACAAAACCTTCCTCAATATCCTTTCCATCGGCCTTTTTCGAGGGCCCTGCGATGGTGAGCTGGATATAGCCGTCTTCGTCGGCGTTTGCAAGCATGTCTTTCGTGATTTCGAACTGGAAATGCTCGCGATAATCGTTGATCACGGCATTGCTGAAATCGCCGCTGTCGTCCCAGTCGATCCAGACGTTCAACCAGCCGACCGTGTTGCTTTCGCCGCGTTTGGCAATGATGGCGCTGTTGATGTCGGTGATCTTGACCTTGATGGTATTGCTTCCGCCGGCGATCAATTCCTCTTTCGGGAGGTAGACGCCGTCGTCGTGGATGTCGCCATCGGCAAGGGTGGATGCATTGGGGCTGTCCTGGGTGGAAATGCTGTCGCCGAGTTGATAACCGTAATACACCACATGGCGGGGGCCGTCGCTCGGGAGGAGCGTCGGGTATTTCGGATCGGGCGCATCGCCGTGATCGTAACCGGTGAAAACGATATTGAAGACCGTCGTACCGTCATCGCGATTGGCCATCAGGAAATTGCCGGCAAGGTCGCAGATGCCGTTGGCGGTTTCGCCGTTGTTCAGCGTAATGACATAACGCGCATCGCTGCTCCACTGTCCGCGGTTCGGGGTCAACGTGATCAGGTCGTTGGCGGAATTGTAATCGGCGAAATAGTCGGATCCGAGCACAAGGGTCTTGTCGACCCAGGCTTTGCCGTCCCAGGTTTGTTCGATCACCGTGATGATGTGTTCATGAACGAATCCGTTGTTATCGGCCACGCTGAGGGCGTCGATACCGATCCCCGTGTCGCTCAACTGGATGGTGAATTTGTTGAAATATTCACCGATGATGAAGACGTCGTTGCGGTTCGGATCCTGATCGCCCGTGGCGCCGACCTGGGACGCCGCTGTCACGTCATGAGGGATCCCGAGGGCTGAAGTCGGTTTGCTGAAGTCGACGCGTTCAATGGCGCCACGATCGTAACCGGGATTGTCGCCGCCGGTTCCCGCGCCGGAGGTGTTCTCGTCATAACTCCTCATCTGCCCGTACATATCGGTATCGGGCGCAATCAACGCGGATTCGGGAATCCCAAGCTGCAGCATGGCGGCGATATACCACTGTCGGCGTTCTTCCAGTTTTTGAGTCGCGCTGTCGATGACAAGCGCGCTGGGAGCCGGATAGAAATTGCCGCGGGATTCATTGACGAACAGCGGAGCGTTATCGGCAAGGATTTGCGTCAGATTGCTTGAACTGGTTCCTTCGCCATTATCGGTGTTTCCTTTGTACGTATTCGCGCGATAAACGATTTCATTGGAATTTGCTCCGTTGAGCAAAACGCCGGTGTTCAAATTCGCGAAAATATTATTCATGATCGTTGCCGCCGAGTTGGAACCGAGCGAAATGCCGGCCCCGACGGCGGTAGACGATCCGTAAATGGTGTTGTTGAGAATTCTCACGAACGGAATCGCATCGGCCAAACCTTCGATGTTGATGCCTCCCGCATTATTGAAGGCCAACACGTTGTTTGAAATGGCGATCCCGGGGATCAACGGGCTTGTGGAACGATAGTCCGCCTGTTGTCTTGCGACGGCAACCGGGTTGTCGCCGGGCGCCAGTTTGATCGCGTAATCCGAGGAGTACGTGACGCTGTTGCCGAACAGGGTCAGTTGTCCCTTCTCCCGCATGGTGTTGGAATCGCCGGTACGCGTCAGTAATTCATGGAATTGATAATACCAGTCATAATATCCCCGATCGATATACATACGTGTCGCCGTATCGCTTGCCAGGAAGCCGTCCAGTTTCGTGGTACCATAGTCCGTATAAGACGCGTAGATTTCTTCATTGCCGTTATCACCGGTAACCGTCCCGTCGTTATTCATTTTGCCCTGCGAGGCGCCGTAAAACACATGTTTGATGGGCGTCGCGTCTTCGGTCAGGTTCAGGAAGTCCGTGGCGTTGAACAGGTCGACCAGGTAATGCGTTTTCGACGTGTTCGCCTGCTGGCTTCCCGTGGAGGCGGTTACCTTGAACAATCCCTTCTGGAAGGCGGTATTGATGGCACTTTTGATCTTGTTCGCGATCGCGATGTTGGAATCGCCGTCGGTGAATTCGATCTTGATGTCATCGCCCGAACCGCCGCCGAACTTGGTGTTGATGAACACGAACGTCAGCGTATTGACGCCATCGGAAATCGAGAACTTCTGGTTGTGCGACACTTGCGCCGAAGATGGCGAGAAGAATGAAATGCCCTCCGAATGCCGCTCATTGATATTGAACAGATTCCAGATGGTGGCGTCCGGCAGGCCGAGATATTGCGAGCTGTAGGTGGAATATTCCGTGCCCCGGCGGATTTCCAACTGATAGGAGCCCGAACGGACATAGGCTTCTTCGCCGGTGGTGAAGTTAAAGTCCGTATTACTCGGCGAATTGGTGACCATTTCACCACGGCTGGCAAAACCGACGATGATATTGTCAATATAGAAACCGCCGTTTTGGTTGTCCAGCGAACGATAGATCGGATCAAGGCTGCCGCCCCTGGTCAAACCGTTGCTCCTTGCTCCATCCAGTCCGCCATTCTGGACACCCAACGGCCCGCGCACGGCGACGCTCAGTGAATTGACCAACGTCATTTGTACTGAATTGGTCGTCCCCTGGCCCCTGGTAAACGAGTTGGGCAATGTAGTTGCTCCGTGGACACTGGAAGTATCAATTCGCAGGTTTTTCTCTAGGAGGCCGCCGCTTTGGGAGAAGATATCAATCAGTTTGCGAGGATCGGTCGATGCGAGACTGATGTTCAGGACTCGATTGATGGTATCGACGGCGTTTTCCGAAACGTGTGCACGAAGTTCAACCAACAGGGAATTGACGTCGGCAATCGCCGTTGTCCTGGCATCAGCCTTGAGTTGGACGGACAGGTCGTCCAGGTCATCGGAGACATGCTTGCCGGAGAAGAAGTCGGCCGCTCGGATTCTCATTTCCGAGACGCCGTTGATGGCGGTTTGCCGTCCGTCGAGAGTGGTACCCAGATTGTTCAGGTCGGCCAGGAGGGCATCAAGGAAGATGAAAGTATTTTCCGGGGTGGCAACGATGGACAATCGATAGGCGTTGAGCAAGGTCAACACGTCCTGATCGGCGCCGCTCAAGACAAGGGAGTTGCGCAGCGTCGTCAGGCTGTTGGACGTCACACTTGCCACGGAGGTGTAGAACAGGTTAACCGAATTCAGGATGGTCTGGACGCCGTTGGTCGCAAGTTGAGACGGGACGGCCGCGGCAGCCAGGTCGGTCAACAAGTTTCGGAGGATGATGAACATGCCTTCCGGGTTGTTCGTCACTTCGTCACGGGCCGTTGTGACCAGGTTCAGGACTTCCTGCGAAGCTGCGGCCTGGTTGAGCGTGATTCGCAGGGATTCCAGTTCTCCGTAAATAATCCGGGAATAAGTCAACGGATTGGTATTCAGCAGGGTGATGGAGAGGTTGTCAAGCTGCTGGAATATATTGGTCGGAATCACTCCGGCAAGGCTTGCGACGAAGTTTCCGAGCTGCGTTTGCCGATGGAGCGAGTTATAATTGGCGACCATCGTCTGGATGGCCCTGATGCCGTTCTGCAGGGCGACTTCGGTTTCGCCGTTTCCGGTGATCGCGGCCAGCAATGTCTGGAGGACGGTCACAGGGTTCTCACCGTTGTTGAGCCCCGTTCGGGCCGTATTGAAGGCCGTATTTTGCGCATCGTTGAGTTGATAACCGCTTCGCAGGTTCGTCAGTGCGGCATTCGCGAGGGTGGCCACCTCGGCGTTCAGTTTCGCGATTTCGGAGTTGATTCCGGTGATGGCGCTGGATTTTCCGGCCACGTTGAGTTTGGTGACCAAAGCCGTGAGGAACGATTCCGCTTTAGTCGAGCCGGTGGCCCTGATGGCGGTCAAGGCACTGTTGATGAGCGTGACGATGTTGTCCGTCGGTCCCATGTTTTCGATATTTTGCAACAACGCTTCGACAAGGGGGATGGCCTGGCCGGAGTTGTCCGTCTGGTTGAGTTCCGTTTTCAGCAAATCGTTGAACGCGAGGTTCGTCATGAACGTGATGCTGCCGGCAATCTGTGATTGCGTCATGTCCGAGCGGAACGGAACGGGGATCGTGCTCTGCGAGAGGAAGTTCGACAGTTCCGCCGTCGTCATGGCAAAAATATTTTCCAGCGTACGATCCTGCGGACCGCCCATGACGAGGTAATTGCCGATATTTGTGGCCATGCTTTCGGCGTTTTCAAAACTGAGAAGCTGACCTGTCGCCTTACCGTTGATATCGAGATAACGTTTGACGGTTACGAATTGACCGTGACTGTCCTGGATTCCCGCGGCGTTGATCGTATTCATGATCGTGGTCATGATCTGTTCGGCGCTGGCGGCGGGATCAAGCGGAATATTGACCGCCTGTCCATTGATCGTCAGGGTCAGCGTGTTGCCGTAGGCACCCGGTGTGACCGGGACGTAAAGGCTGTATCCGTTGACGAACTGGAAAGTCTTGCTGCCGATCCTGTAATAACTGTTGGAATAATTCAGGGATTTGTCGCCGGGCAGGACCGTTTGACCGGAACGACCGTCCAGGAGGAGGTCGGCGGTCGGGGCTGTGATGAGCGTTCCCGCAACTTTTCCGGTTCCCGTGCCGAGACCGATGTCGCCTTCGGCGGAGGAGAATACGAACTTCAAACGAATATCGTTCGAACCGGCAAATTGACTCAAATCTACCTTGGCCTGACGCCACAGGTTGTCGTTTTCGAGGATGTCAATGTAGTGCGAATTGTCGCGATAGGTCCAGTTACGATAGTTGTATTGCGCTTCGTTGGTTCGGTTCCAGTATTGGTTGAGGTAGTCCTTCGTGTCATTGTAGGCGTAGGCGTTCCCTACGGCGAGCGCGACCCATTGACCGCCGTCGACGGAAACGTAAACCGCAGGCAGGTCGTGCGAGTCGGTGAGCGAGCCGCTGGAATCGCTGTCGGTTTTGTAGGTGAAATACAAGGACGGCTTGTCTTCCGGCGAATATCCCTGCAACGTGAAGGAATTGCTCGTCAGGGAGCCATAGGACCCGCCGGGGACGTTGTAGGTATTATAAGACGCCTCATTGCCGGTCAGGTATCTGTTGTCATACGTGATGGACCCGGGTTGCGCATCCCGCCAAATCGTGTCGGTGTTTCTCGGATCTTCCATCCCGAAATACCAACTGGCGCCTTGCTCCGGCTTGTTGTGCGGATATTCGTTTCCGCCGTTGACGGCCAGCCCCGTCGTTCGCACGAGACTCGGCGAGGGTTGAACCGGGTCGTTCTCCATGGAGGTTCGGTGCCAGAGATTGTAATCGAACGAAGTGAACGTGATGGAATTCGCGCCCGCAGGAATGGTGACGCTTGTTTTTCCGCCGACAAACACCGGGGAATAAACGATTGATCCGACGCTGTTGATCTCCGAGGGCACAATGGCGCGCAGTTTATTGTCCGTTGACGTCAGGAACAGCTTATTGGAATAAGTGCCGTCTTCGACGTTTCTGGGCCCTGCGTCGATCCCGGTCAGGTTCAACGCCACGCCTTCATCGTTCTTGCAAGTCCCGAGATAGACAAGTCTCGGGCCTCCGCCGTTGTAACGCATGGCAGGAACTTCGATGACCGACGTTCCCACCGTGTGGTAATTTATGGAAAGGCTCCAGCCCTGGCTCAACGGGTTCTGGATTCGATAGAGATTGCCGGCGTCGGTCACCACGTAGAAACTGCCGTCGTTACCCTGCGCCATGGCCGTGATGGTTTCGTTGTTGCTGCGGAGCCCGTTGTTTTCCGTGAACTGCGTCATGACAAGCGAGGAGGAACACGCCTGATTCGTTCCGCTGGTGGCGTAAACCCTGTCGCCGGTGGTTCGGTCGGTGGTGATCCCCACACCGTTCGCGGCGTGAAGGAACATGACGTTCTTGTCGCCGATCGCCCCGGTCTGGTTGTCGTAGAGTGACTGGCTGAAGCCGTTTACCGTACCGATGGACAGCGTGAACCCTTCACCGTAACCCGTTCCCGTGAAATTCGGCACGCTGTAGTACGCCGTGCCGTAATTGGACGTGGTCATGGCCTGGACTGTGTAAGAACTGTCATGCCAGACGACCGTGGTGTTGTTCAAGTGGTACCATTTTCCCGAGATTTGTGTCGAGATCGACGAAACCTTGCTGGTGACCTGCCCCTGGTTGATTTCAACGAAGTCCGGGACGTAGTTGCCGGTCCGCGAAATCGTATATAACTTCCCGTTGTCGCGCAGATCGATTTCATTGCTGTTGGGCAAGGTACCGTCGTAGGAGCGGTAGAGAACGGAATCGCCCGTGAACGGATCAATCATGTAGATGCCGCCACTGGTCCCGACGTAGGTCACCACATCGCCGAGTTTGTATTCGTCGGGAGTCAACGTGAGACGTTTTGCGGCTTCCACTTCCGAGGTGGTGTCGCCCCAGGCGTTGTCCATGTCCTGTCCCTGGTCGACGCGTTCCTCGACGACGCGTTGGATGCTGTCGATCGGCTCAAGACGGGTTTGCGCGCTTTTCATCACGTCGGCAAAGGTCGTGGCGCTGGTCACGGCCACATAATAAGTTTTCGAATCCCCCCCGCCATCGACGCCCGCGACAAGGTTGGCCGGACCGATGAAGGGATCGTAGGCACCGGCCGATCCCGCCGAAAGTTTTTCGATGGAAGTCGTCAGGGTCGGATCATACTGGTCATCGGCCACGTTGGAATCGCCGCCGATGTAGATCAGGTGTCCTCCCGAGTCGAAAACCCAGAGCGTCAAGTCGGGCCGCGTAAGGCCGTCGGCGTAGTCGATGTCGAAAATCGCCGACCAGATGTTGCCCGCGTTGCTTGAACCGGCGATGTACTGAATGCCGCGATAGTCAAGCGAGAACTTGTACCAGTCGACCTGGCTCAGGTTGGTCAGGTAGCCGGAGACGCTGATCGTGCCCGAATTGGAACCGAGCAGATTGCCCAATTCGCCGGCGTTGGCGAATGAAGTGCCGGCAACGTCCTTAAATTCCGCCTGGATTGGGGAATTTTGAGGAAATCCGTAGGCTTCGATGCCGGTCGTCGCATAACGGATGTCGGCATAGGTCACCGAGCAGCCGGGAATCTCTTCGGATTCCTGCAGGCGGAGTTTGAGCGTATAACTCCCGCTGGTGTTGGCCAGGCAGGTCATGCCGGTGTCTTTCGCGATGAAATTCAATTCGACACCGTCGATGGCGATGTAACTGAGGACGTTGTAATCGCCGTCAACAATATAGGCGATTCTTGCGGTGGCAATACCCTGTCCGTATTTGTCGTTTTTATTCTTGGCCAGGAAAATTTCGTTGGTCTTGTTGATCGCGTCAACGATGGCCTGTTGTTTGGCTTCCTCCGTATTGGCCACGCCCTTCATGGGGACGATGAAATTGCCGTTGATCTTGTTGCCGGCGAGATAGTCGGTATCGTTGGCATCGCGGTTGAAATCAAATACGAAAGAATGAGTATAATTATCGTCGGAAATTACGAAGGTTTTTCCGTTGCTGGCAGCTTGCGTCACTTTTTTCACGTCGGCGATTCCGAGAACGCTGCGAACTCGAACGTAATAATCCTCGCCGGGTCCGGGGATGACGATCCTCATGCCCGGGTCGCGCTGGTTGATCGAATAGTAATCCATGCGGTTCCAGCGGTCCTTGTTCATCGTGAAGGCTTGCGTACCTTCATAGGTTTCCACTTCCGCATAGCCGTGTTCGTTGACGAATGAACCGTATCCGTATTCCTCCATGAAGGCATTGTCGGAACGGGCCAGGATATTTCCGTTGGCGTCGATGATTTCAATGACCAGGTCCAGGTCGCGAGTGGTGTCGTCAATGTCGATCCAGACTTCGGTGCCGGGCGTGGCCTTGAAGTGGTAGACGTCCGCCTCATTGGCCTTGTCGCTTCGGATGGCGCCGAGTAATTCATAGCCGAGGTGGTAGATGTCGTCGCCGGCCTTGTCTTCGGTGGCCAGCCACCCGAGGTATTGCGACTTTGCCGTCGTTCCGTTCCGGTCTTCCGACTCATTGGCGCTTTTTTCCAGTTCGGTGACAACCATGACATTCCGGTCGTTGCTGTAGCTGTCCAGTTTGACGCTGCGCCAGTCGCCGGGTGCCGCACTGGAAGCCTTGCCGTCATTGTTCGTGTCGAACATGACCTGGCCTTTCAGGTTGCGTCCTGCTCCGACCGTGTCGTCCTTCAGCGAAGTCAATACGACGGGGTATTTCGGAACGCCGATGATCTGGAGCGACCCGCCGATGCGATCGCTGTACTCAAAGGGGGTGCCGAGGGTCGTGAAACCGGCGTTGGTCCCCAGGAGCTTGATGACGAGACTCTGTCCCGGCGCACTCATCAGTCGCAAGCCGCCGCTGGAGTGGTAGTTGGGAATCTTGATTTCGTTGTACAGGACATGCGCAATGTCCGCATCGTCCCAGATTCCCGCAACGGTCATGATTTCGCCGCGAACGACCATGCCGTTGACGCTGTTGCCGGTAAAACGGTTGTCGCGAACAAGCGGCCCGTAGTTGTCGTTGAATTCGCTGTAGTTCGAAACACGACCGGTGCTGCGTCCCCAGTCAATGACCGACTCATCGGTCAGCGCATTGGCGTTGACGCTGATGATCGCCAGCGCGCTGGCCGCGTTGCTCAGGCCGTTGGTGTTGTTGAAAAATTCGTTGTTGACGATCACCGGCTGCGATCCGCGAATGAAAATGACCGCTGGCGTGGCGGAGCCGCGACCGACCTGTCCCGACGAGGCGCTGGAATCGCCGCGAGTGACACCCGTGTTGTGTTCGAAACGACTGTTGACGATACGGACGTCCGCCTGGTGGATTTCGACCGCGTTGAAGCCCGTGTTCGAACTTTCCGCAGCGGAAGAACCGCCGCCAAAGGCAATGACCACATGGTCGAGACTTCCGGATGAATCCGGTCCGAAGAAGATGCCGGACCAGTCGCCTTCCTTCGGGAGGTAGGTTGCCTCGTTGCGATTCCATGTGGAATAGCTTCCTCCCGCGCCATAGCGGGTGTCGTTGACCGACGTGAAAATCACCTGGTGCGCAGCGGTTCCTTCAGCGAGGAACTGGGCCCCCATCTCGGCTTCGATTCTCGTATTCAGCGCCTTGATGATGATCCCGGGATCAACCAGGAGGCGTCCGGCTGATGCGGCCTTGACCAGGCCGGTGCCGTTGATTTCAAGTTCCGTTCCCGTGCTGTTCAGCGCAATGGTATTGGCGATCGCGGTATTCAACTTTGCGTTGATCTTAAACGACTTGACCATCTGGCTGCCGCCGCTGGGGATGTATTTTTTGTAATTTGCCAGGTAGTCCGCGGTACTGAAGCTGTTGATGACGGTGATGAGCTTCTGCATGACGGTCGCGACATTATCCGTGGAATTGATATCCACCTGGACGCGTCCCTGTTTGACGCCGCCGTGATTGGCCTTGTCGATGTGGTTGAATTCAAATACGAGCGTGGTCGTTCCGTCCGACAGGGAAAAATATTCCCCGTCCGCGGGAACGGCACTGAGCAGCAGGTTGCTGTCAAACTTCAGATCGTTCAGGGCATTGCCAAGCGACGTGTGCCGATATGCGCCGAGGGAATAATCCGCATCATTAAATTGCTGATATTCCACGGATAATGCCGGCGCCGTGACGGGAGTCGTGGCGTATTCGCCGGTCGTTCCCCGGATGACGATGTTTTCATTCATGAAATGGACGATATCCGTGTCGTCAAAGCGAATGTGCCCGGTGACCTTCTGCGCACTGGAATTGTCGCCGTTGGTAACGGTTTTCGCACGAATGGCCAGGCCGTTGACCGCGTTGTTGGTCACCCGGTTGCCGTGAATGTCCGGTCCGATCCGCGTATAATCCAGCGTATAGATCGTATTGGCATTATGGTCCCAGGACTGAAAACGCGTTTCCTCGAAACTGGAAAGGTCGGCGGAAATCGCGGCATTTCGGCTGTTGGTGATCGTGTTATAGCTGACCGTCGCCTGGGAGGCGTTCAGGTTCACCGGAGTGTAGTATCCCTGGACTCCCGTAGCTTCACCACCGCCGTAACGCATGTCGGCGTGGTTGATGTAATTGAGGAAAACACCCTGGGCTTCAAGCACTTCCCGCTGCTTTTTGCCTGACGCGGGATCGTAGGATGCGATGAATTCGTAGTCGAGGTCGTTGCGGATCGAAATACCGCCCCAGTCACCTCCCCCGGCGACCGTATTGAGCGGATTGGTTTTCGTGCCGATCGTCTGATCGTAATACGAGGTGAAAATCACACTGTTGGCCGGAGTTCCAAGCACCTGGATGGAACCGCCGCTACGGTCGACGTTTTGCGCGAAACTGCCGACGTTGATGTTCGTCCCGGCGAACTTGAGTACGGCGCCTGCATCAATGAGAACCGTCACGCCGCGAGGTACGTCAAAAGTCGCTCCATCGGAAAGCACTTTTTTCGTGTCCGAGTTCGTGCCGATTTCATAAGCCACATTGTCCAGGAGGTTCGTGGCGTCGTTTTCAAAATTATTGCCCACGATGCGGATGATATCGCCCTCGGTGACATTGCTCAAGGCGTCCTTGATCGTATTGTACGGCTTCAGGATCGAACCGTTGCCCCCGGCTGGGGCAATCTTGTCGACATAGATCGTCTTTTCCTTGTTCTGGACGTTAAACCAGAAATTGTATTCGCCGCCCGGCGTCCCATCGTGATCGCCGTCGAATTTGACGCCGGTCGCGTCAACCAGGTGGGTTTTGCTGCTCTGTTCCTTGTAGGTTGTCGTATCGTCCGGATTGACACCGCCCGGAGTAAAGGTCAGACGCAATTCGTAATTGCCCGACGTCGTGCCGCCTTCGCCGGTCCCTTCCAGTTCGGGGTTGTACTTGTCGTTCCCGGTGGAGGCGACGCCGATGAAATACGTTCCTTCCGAAAGGTACATTTCGAGGAACGAGTCCTTGCCGAAATAGTCGTCGTTGCGGGCGACCATCTCGTAGAAAATGGACCCGTCGGTCGCTTTGACCTGGCGATAAAGGGTCAGTGTCGCATCAAGGAGCGACGCGGCGTTCTCTCGCTGCGCGAAAATTTCGGCGCTGAACTTGCCCCGCTGTCCCGGTTCGACCACGAACTTGTACAGGTCGACGTCCGTACTGTCGGGACGGTAGATGTACTGCCCGTGGAGGATGTCGTAGTCACCCGGATAGGTTGCTTCCTTGACCTGGCCGTCAATCAGCGACGTGGAACCCATCCGCGTGCCGTTCGGCAGATCGTAGGTGTGGCCCAGCCCGATCGAGTGACCGATTTCATGCATCGCCGTCTGGAACCAGCTTCCGCCGTAAACGTCGGCCCCCCAGTCTTCAGCCTTGTCCATGATGGCCAAAGTCGCGCTTCCAAGACCTGCAACGCCACCGGGCGCCGAAGTATATCGCATCCCTACGACGCGGAGGTCGCCCGTCGCGACGGTTGTTCCCCGCGGATTGACCAAGTCGGTGTCTTCGATGAATTCGATGCCCAGATAGCGGGAATACATTTGATAAATTTGCCGCGCAAGATTCTTCTGGGCTTCCGTAATCTGGTTGTTGTACGGGTTGCCGGCGCCGTCATAACCGAGGATGGTTTTAAAATTGTAATAGCGAATGGTCGGGCCGTCCGTTATGTCTTGCGATCCGCTGAGCGTGTCGCCGTTGATGTGGTTTTCGCCGCCCAAAATATAACCGATGGGCAGGTCGCGGTGTCCCGGTTCGTCGCGGGCGCCGGTGTATTCCATCGGGTCGAATTTCGGGTCGATCTGCCCGTGGATCACGAGGCTTTGCGGGCCTGTCACCGTCGAGGTCGTATTGAAATGGCTCTTCAGGTCGAACGAGGTGTGGAACGAGTCCCCGGGCTTATCCCCGTCATTCAGGTCCAGGATCGTGGTATTCGTCGTTTCATAAAGCGTTCCGACACGCAGGCGCGCAGCGCTGACACCGTCACTGAACCCGTCCAGCTTGTCGAGTTCCTTCGCGAAGGTGAGAACCATTTTTCCTGTCGCCGGGGTGTATTCGATCGAAGACGGGGAGTAGACCTTGTCGTCGGACGAGTCGGCCGTGTTGCGGGTCGCGATCAGCTGGAACAGTTTGAGGTAACTCGAATCCGTCGTCGTGTACGACTTGCTCATCGCGTTGGCCGCGCTGATATTGAAGCCCGGGAAATAGAGCGGGTCGTTGGCATTGAAGTAAAGCTCGACCTTGTCGCGTGCCTGGGTGAGCGTCCCGTCCGTAGCGCGGGTTACCGGTTGCGGCACGACCGAAACGATTTGCGCCCCGAGATCAAGTTCAAAGGAAACCGTCTGGTTTTTCGTGTCATGGAACACATCACCCGTCAAATTCTTCAGCGGTGTCGCACCGGAACCGATCAAGCGAAGCTGGTAGAGGTCGTCCGGCAGGGCTTCGGTGAAACGGATGATGACTTCATTGCCGACAATCCCTTCATTGAGTGACTTGACACCGTTGGTCGTAACGATGTCTTTTCCGTCGCCCCGGCTGCCGTTCAGGCCGATCCAGCCGATCCCGACGATCACGTCGTCCGCCGTGTCGAACTTGCCGTCCGATCCCGCGCGAACGATCTGGATCCCCGTGGCAAGAGTCGCCGGGTCCAGATTCTGCCCTTCGTTGAAACGAAGCAGGAGGGAATCCGGCGCGATATGATACACCTTGTTCGTCAGGGACGGATCGAAAAACTGGCTCTCGTCCTGATTGATGAAAATCGCGTTCAACTCCGGGCTGTTGATGCTGAGCAGGACGCGGTCTTCAAACTGTTCTATCTGAAGCTGGCGTTTCTGCGCTTTCTTGTTTTTCAGGAATCCAAGGGAGGACAAATTGGAGTTGTGTTTACTAAAGGTGTTGCCGGTAAGACGACGAATTGAATCCCAAAGGCGCATGGATGATTCTCCTGAAAAAATGAAGGGCCGATGATCAGAATCGAGGGATAAACACATTTTCGGCTACCGTGACTGGAACCTGCGGTCTTTCGACAGAAAGAGCTGGGACTGGGAAGGCAACGGTAACCCAAAGGGGGGGAAAGCGAATCTTTTCGAACGTGATGAAAGCTAAAAAACGTTTTAAGGCAAAAAGTTGGAACTTAATCGAGGCAAAAGCATCTAAAAGGCAGGTAACAAATGACTTACTATTTCCTTTTCCTTATAGAAAATCTGAATCCAAGTAATACTCGATTAAAATTCAGTCGATGTAAAAAAGCAACCGTGTAAATTTATTATTGGAATAATTTCGTTAATATTCTTGCAATTTAACCAAATATACACAGTAGCTAAACTATAGCGGTTAGTATTGGATTCAACAGATTGCTATAAGTTCCCAAATTTTTACGAATTTCTTAGAATTTATGCTTCTGAAAAGCATGCTTTCGAGCACGATTCTTTTGTATAGCCTTTAGTGTCAACAGTTTGTTTCTGTTGCAATTTTCTTGAGCGCTATATCGGCCAATTCAACACGCCGATTCCGCGCGGTACCTGCGCCGATTTCTGCAGGAGCGGAAACATGCTGCAATATTCGGTGATTTTTTGTGTGTCTTTAAAATCTTGTTGTATAATGACTTGCACTACATACAAAGATTATTTTGTATATTACTATACATTTGGCGCGTCCTTTGCGTTCTTTATCCCGCCGGGTCATCATGTCGCCACCTTGAGCACGGACTCTTGAGCCGGGACGGCATCGCAAATTGAATTTCTGAATCAAAAAATCATGTCATTCGGACTGTACATTTCCGCCGAAGGGGCGCACGCACAGAATTACCGCCTCGAAACCATCGCGAACAACATCGCGAACGTCGACACGCCGGGATTCAAACGCGAATTGGCCATCCAGCAGGCGCGTTACACCAAGGAAACGGAACTCGGCATCGACCAGCCGCATTCGGGCACCATGAACGACCTGTCCGGCGGCGTCATCACGATCGGAACGCTGACGGAATTCCGCCAGGGAAAATCCATCGCCTCGGGCAACAAGGAAGACATGGAAATCGTCGGCGAAGGATTCTTTCTCGTGCAGCAAATGCAGACGGGGGAATACTTTCTGACGCGTTCTGGCCAGTTCGACATGCTCGATGACGGGCGAATGGTCACCTACAGCGGCCCGACGGAATTTGCCGTTTGTGACGACAACATGACCCCAATTGTCATCAATCCGAACGAACATTGGGACGTGCGCGACGGCGACGCGGCCATCGTTCAGGGCGGGGAGGCCACCCGGGTGGGAATCGTGATTCCGGACGATTATCAACAAATGGTCAAGCAGGGAAAAAACATGTACCGCAGCGAAGCCGGTTTTACGCCGAAAGAAGACACCGCCCGACTCGTAAAATCCGGCCATTACGAAGGTTCTGCCGTCGACCCGGCGGCGGAAATGGTCGAATTGATCGCCACGTCGCGAATTATTGAAACAAATGTCAAGATGATGCAGCATCAGGACGAAATGTCGCAATCCCTGATTTCGCAAGTTCTCCGGGTGTCATAAGATAGAGATTTAAATTTACATCATCACCACGAAGGCACGAAGAAGCACGAAGGAAAAATAAAAACTATATAGTGAATTATTAATAATGCCTTTTAATATCGCTCGCTATTCATTTTTTCTTAATCCCATCTTCTGTGTTCCTTCGTGGTAAAAAATAATTATTAACAAACGATAATCAACAGGACAGAAAACCATGTGTTTACAGACATTATATACGTCGGCGACGGGCATGATCGGGATGGAAACGAAGCTCAATACCGTTGCGCATAACCTGGCGAACCTGGAAACGACAGCCTTCAAAAAGCAGCGCTGCAATTTTGAGGACCTGTTTTACGACCATCTGAAATACCCCGGGCTGGAAGACACGACCGGGGCGTTCACCGCAACGGGTATTTCCGTCGGCGTCGGCACGCGTGTGAGTAGTATTCAATCGCAATTCAAACAGGGTGCGCACAACCAGACCGACCGACCGCTGGACGTGGCCATCGCCGGCGAAGGTTTTTTCCGGGTGACCGATCCGTTTACGAACGAAATTCTTTACACGCGGGCCGGCAATTTTTCCCGAGCCGACGACGGACGGCTTGTCCTGGGTTCCGGGCACACCGGGCGGGCGCTTGATCCGGAAATCAATATTCCCGAAGACGCAACTTATGTCCAGATTCATGAAAGCGGCGAAGTGTTCGTGCAACAGCCTCCTGACACGACCCTGACCAGCGTCGGGCGAATCGGCCTGGCCACCTTCGTCAACCCGGAAGGGCTTTTGCGCATCGGCGAGAACCTGTTCGCCGAAACGGATTCCTCCGGTCCGCCGAACGAAGGCGAGCCGGGCGAAGTCGGGTTCGGGCAATTGAAACAAAACGCCCTCGAAATGTCGAACGTCGAGCCGGTCACCGAACTGATCGACATGATCACCTCGCAACGCTCGTTCGAACTGAACAGCAAAGTGACGCAAACCGGCGATGAAATCCTGCAAACGGTCATCAGTATCAAACGATAATCGGCGTCCAAAGGTAGGGCGGTCACGCCGTGACCGCCGCAATCAGAGCCCGAAGCGTAAGCGAGGGATAAAATCAGAGCCGCGACAGTGATGGAGCGGTCGCAGTGGAACAGCCTCGGCGCAATTTTTTGGCAACCCCACGGCGGTCTCGGCGAGACCGCCCTACCTGTCACAAACCATGAAACAACGAAACATTTCAATACACCTGATTTTCACAATTGCGATTTTGTTCGGCGGATCATGCTTCGCACATGCCGCGACGATCACCTTTCGCGATGCGCCGATTT
>JAVBQX010000122.1:0-30788 GCA_031548645.1 Thermoguttaceae bacterium | reverse complement strand
TTTGTGCAGGTCGATTCCGAGGTAAAGCATGGGAGTCTCCTTTGTTAAAAGTTGATTTGGAAAATCAACTTTAGCTTACGAGAGACTCTCTTGTGGAAATCGAATCGCCGTTCGACTTGGTGTCTTTCTGAATATCAGTTCAACCGCTCCATGACTGTCGCGGCTCTGACTTCGTCCCTCGCTTACGCTTCAGGCTCCGGCATTGCGAATCACAATGACAACGGCTCGTTGGCCAGTTGGCGTTCGTGGCGGGTCAGCTCGAACATGTCGCGGAGCAGTTGCATGTCGCAGGGCCGCTGCTCGACGTTGCGGCGTTTGAACATGCGGGCCTGCGTCTGGATCATGACGTCGACCGGCGCTTCGGTCACCTGGCCGAACGAACGGGCGTAATTGACGAAACTCGGCACGTTGGTCGTCACGAAGCCGTAAACCATGCTGCACACGCCGATGATCTTGCCGGTGAAGATGCTCGTGTTGATCGCCGATTTCGAATAATCGCCGATGATACAGCCGACGAACTGCATGCCGGTTCCCTTGCGGTGCCCGTTGATTTCCATTGTGACTTCGCCGTAGGTGTTTTTCAGGTCGCTGTTGCAGGTGCCGGCGCCCAGGTTGATCCAGCTCCCGAGATAGCTGTGTCCGAGGAAGCCGTGGTGCTGCTTGTTCGTGTACGGTTCGATGATCGACGCTTCGACTTCGCCGCCGATTTTGGTCGTGTGCCCCACCGTGACGTATTCCTTGAGCATGGCGTATTCGATGACGCGACTTTTTTTCCCGATGTAAACCGGCCCGTGCAAATAGCAGAACGGACCGATCGACGCGTCCGAATCAATGACGATGGGGCCGTCCGAGGTGTCCGTGACGAGGTATTGCCCGATTTTGACGTTTTCAGCGGCGAACACGCCGTCGGAGATTTCGCGGTATTCGCCCGAACGCAAACGCTCTTCAATATTATCGTTGAACACGGTCGTCTGGTAGCGGATCAGGTCGTGCGCGTAATGCAGCATCGGGACGTCTGCTTCGATCCGGTCGAGGTGCAGGTCTTCGACCAGTCCCAGCAGTTGCGAACCGCCGACGAACTGGTTCGGCAGCGTCGCCGAAGTCAGGTAGGCGCACACGACGTCCTGCCCGTGCCGGACGACGCCCTGGCGACCGGCGTTGATCAGCGTTTTGACCGTTTCCAGAAAACGCACGTGCGGCACGATGCGCGAATTGAGCACGAGAATCGGGCCCTTGCGTTCGCGGTCAGGCCCCGGTTCCCAAATTCCCGGGCAGTCGAGTCGGACGATCTCACGCAAGTGCGGTCGGACGATGACTTCGATTTCGGCGTCGAGTTTTTTGACCAAATCGAGCAGGGTGTACGTGCCGACATTGAGCGTAAACGCCGGCCGGGCCGCCGTCGCGGGAAACAGGTTGGAAACAAACGCGTCTTCGTAAATGATGATGTGCATCGGACAATCTCCTTTGGATTATTGTACCGGCATTGGCGATATAAGCGAACTTTTTGTAAATTTTACATTGCTCGACCCAATCTGCAAGGAATTATCGTGATTTTAAGCGTATTTAACGCATTTTCACATGGCATCTGATTCGCATGACTGGCATGATCCGCAAAACCACGCAATCTCGATAAAACGCCGCTCTTTCTTTCCGGCTCTTGATAGGGTAAAATGGTGCCATTAATGTCAGTGTACGCGACAGGTCTTTCACTCCGGAAAATCTTCCGCCGACATTTACCCATTCCTGCCAACCAATTCATGAATCACTCCAACACGAATAAAATTCCATGCTTACAGCGCCATTTATCCTGACGACGATCTTTTTTATTCTGATTCTCGGCATCGCCTGCTGGGGGATGCGGCAAACGTCGAATGTCGGCGACTTTTTTCTCGGCGGCAAGACGCTCGGTCCCTGGCTGCTCGCGATTTCCTACGGAACGGCTTATTTCAGCGCGGCGGCCTTCATCGGCTTCGCCGGACGGCTCGGCTGGCAATACGGGCTGAGTGCCCTTTGGATCGGCATCGGCAATACGATTGCCGGCGGGTTTCTCGCCTGGGTCGTGCTCGGCAAACGGACGCGGCGCATGACGCACAACTTCAATGCGATGACCATGCCCGAATTTTTCGCGGCCCGCTACGATTCGCAAAAAATGAAGGCGATTTCGGCCACTATCATTTTCACGTTCATGATCCCGTATTCGGCGTCGATTTACCAGGGCCTGACCTACCTGTTCGAGAGCACGTTCCAGATTCCGTTTTGGGTCGCGCTGCTGATCATCACCGTGTTCACGTCCATCTATATCATCGTCGGCGGTTACAAGGCGGTCGCCCGGGTTGATTTTCTGCAAGGGTTAATCATGTTCATCGGCGCGATCCTCATGGTCGCGTTCCTCGTCGCGAAATTCGGCGGCGTCGCCAACGTCCTTGAAAGCGTCAATAATATCCACGCCGAACGAACGGCGTTGTATGCGACCGACCCGGCCAGCCCGTTCGCGATCAAACCGCCGTTGTCGTTTTGGATTTTGCCGGGTCTCGTGTTCATGACCTCCTTCGGCGTTTGGGGAATGCCGCAAATGGTCCACAAATATTACGCGATCAAGGACGAACGGCAAATTCTTCGCGGGGCCATCGTCACGACGGTGTTCGCCCTCGTCGTCGGTTGCGGGGCTTATTTCGCCGGGACGATGTGCCCGTTGATGAGCACCGACATTTTGCTCCCCGGCAGCGCGAAAGAAATCGCCATGGAACGGCTCGTCCCCGATTTGCTGACGAATTATCTGCCGCATTACATGCTTGCGATCATTTTGCTGCTCGTGCTTTCGGCGTCAATCTCGACGCTCACTTCGCTGGTGCTCGTTTCGGCTTCGGCGGTGACGATCGACCTTTACAAGGGCTACCTGAACCCGAACGCGTCGCAAAAACAGATGCTCTTCCTCATGCGGTTGCTGAGCGTCGTGTTTATCGTGGCATCGTTCCTCATCACGATCAGCCAAATCACCTGGATCATCACGCTGATGGCCGTTTCCTGGGGAGCCATCGCCGGTTCGTTCATGGCGCCGTTCATGTACGGCCTTTTCTGGAAGCGAACGACCAAGGCGGGGGCCTACGCCGGGATGTTCACCGGCCTGATCGTCTCAAACGCCCTGTTCTTCGGCTGTTATTTTAGTTACGGCAAGAACTTCGCCAATGCGTTCGGTCCCGTGTTCGCCAGCATTGCGATGGTCGTCCCGTTCGTCGTCGTGCCGGTCGTCAGCCTGATGACCCGCCCGCCGAAAGCGGATGTCGTCGAACAGGCCTTCGCCAAAAAATAATCAACCAAACCAGAGCCTGAAACGCAAGCGAGGGACCGTGTCGCCGCCGAACTTAGTTCGGCGCATTGCTAAATGCACATTTTCCATTCCAACATATTATGACGAAAACGGCACTCATTACGGGAATCACGGGACAGGACGGGGCGTATCTCGCGGCGCTGCTGCTTGAAAAAGGCTACGCCGTACACGGGCTGAAACGCCGCAGTTCGCAGTTCAACACGCAGCGCATCGACGCCTTGTATCAGCGACACCGGGACGTCGCGCCGCCGTTTCACCTGCACGACGGCGACATGACCGACACGGGCAGCCTCATGCACCTGGTCGACGCGATCCGCCCGGACGAGGTTTACAACCTGGCCGCGCAGTCGCACGTCGGCGTCTCGTTTGAAACGCCGGAATACACGTCCGACGTCGACGCGCTCGGCACGCTCCGGCTGCTCGAAACGATCCGGCAGCTCGGGCTGGCCGACCGGACGCGGTTCTACCAGGCGTCGACCTCGGAACTGTTCGGCGAAGTGCAAGAGATTCCGCAGCGCGAAACGACGCCGTTTCATCCGCGAAGCCCCTACGCCGTGTCCAAACTGTACGCCTATTGGATCACGATCAACTATCGCGAATCCTACGGCATGTTCGCATGCAACGGCATCCTCTTCAATCACGAAAGCCCGTTGCGAGGCGAAACCTTCGTAACGCGCAAGATCACCCGGGCCGCCGCGCGGATCAAACTCGGGTTGCAGGAAAAACTCTCGCTCGGCAATCTCGACTCGCAGCGCGACTGGGGCTTCGCCGGCGATTTCATCGAGGGCATGTGGCTCATGCTGCAACAGGAGAAGCCGGACGATTACGTCCTCGCGACGGGCAAGCCGGCCAGCGTGCGAGCATTCGTCGAAATGGCCTTCGCACAACTCGGCATCGCGGTCGATTGGTCGGGCAAGGGGCCCGACGAAAAGGGGCATTGCCGCAAGACGGGCAAGCTGCTCGTCGACGTCGACCCGCGATATTTCCGGCCCGCCGAAGTCGCGTTCCTGCTCGGCGACCCGGCCAGGGCCCGTGAAAAACTCGGTTGGTCGCCCCGCTGTTCGCTCGAACAACTCGTCGAAATGATGGTCCGGCACGATCTCAATGAAGCCGAACGCGAAATTCTGCTCCGCGAAAAAGGGTTTTGAGATTGCACATGCGGGTATTGATGACGCAAGAAATGGCAGCCGGGAACGCAGCGCAGCGGAGTGACCGGGGAGAGGATCGCAAAACAGAAAGCACGTCGATACCCGAAAGATTTCGAACGACAAACAGAAAATGCGAAATACGTTGACGCTATCGGACACGCCCCACACCGGTCACTCCG
The DNA here is from genome assembly GCA_031548645.1 of Thermoguttaceae bacterium. Classification (GTDB taxonomy): domain Bacteria; phylum Planctomycetota; class Planctomycetia; order Pirellulales; family Thermoguttaceae; genus WRMR01. The sequence continues at coordinate 26,133 of JAVBQX010000122.1, read as the reverse complement.
TTCGCTGCGCTCTCTGCGTTCACGGCTGCCATTTCATGATAGTTGTGTTCCGTCGAGCGTCTATAAATTATTGAAAGCATCCCGTGGAGAAAATCATGATCCCCGAACAGAATATGACGTTGCTTTCGGCAACGGACACGGTGCTGCTCGTCATCGACGTGCAGGAACGGCTTGTCCCGGCGATGAAAAAGGGCGAACTGGTCGTTTGGAACACGCGGCGGCTCATCGACGGCGCCAAACTGTTCGGGGTGCCGGTCATCGTCACCGAACAGTACCCCAAGGGGCTGGGGCCGACCGTTCCGGAACTCGCCGCCGCATTGCCGGAAAGTACGCCAGTACTGGAAAAAAAAGCGTTCAGCGCGTGCCTCGTCCCGGCGTTTCTCGACGAATTGCGAAAGCGAAAAACCGTCCGCAAGGTGTTGCTCGCGGGCATCGAATCGCATGTCTGCGTCCTGCAAACGGCGCTCGATCTGCTTTCGCTCGGTTATGAGGTGCATCCGGTCGTCGACGCGATCAGCTCGCGATTCGCCGCGGATTACGACACGGCTCTGCGTCGGCTCGAAAGCTCCGGCGCACTGCTGACGACGACCGAGTCGGCCCTGTTCCAATGGTGCCGCACGGCCGACGCCCCGCAGTTCAAGGAAATCAGCCGCATCGTCCGGGAAGAAAGAGGATGAGATTATTTGAGCGATCCCACATGAGCGTGCCATCCGGTCATCGCTTCATTTGGAAAGAAAAACGATACTGTTTGGGGCTGGCGCCCACTTCGCGGGTAAAGGCGCGGCTGAAATATTCCGAGGTCTGGTAGCCGACCATTTCCGCGATTTCCGCGATCGGGATCATCGTGTCGGACAGCAATTCCTTGGCCCATTCCATGCGTACCCGCAGAATCTCCTCAATGGGCGTGCTGTTCATGTGTTTTTTGAACAGGTTGTTCAGCGTGCCCCTGGAGACCCCGAGTTCGTGCGCGATTTCACTCACGCGGATGTTTCGCGCCACTTCATTCCTGATGAACCGCATGGCCCGGGCGAGTATCACATTATTGACGGCGATGTTGTCCGTCGATTGACGGGTGGCGATATGCAGGGGCTGGACCACGACGGGCAAATCGGGCAAGGGCTCGCGATTCATCATGCGATTCAAAAGCGACGCCGCCTGGTACCCGATCATTTTCGCATTCGGGTCGATGCTGGAAATCGGAGGGTTGGTCGTCTTGCAAAGGCTTTCGTCGTTATCGACGCCGAGTATGGCCACTTCTTCAGGAATGGCGATGCCCGACGAACTGCACAGATTCGTCAGGTAAAACGCGTGATTGTCATAGGAGCAGAAAATTCCGACCGGTTTGGGGAGCGATTCAATCCAGGCAAACACGGAGTCGTCGAGCCCCTGCCACCAAAGCGTCGGCAGCATCTCGGAATTTTTCCGCTTGGCCTGGGGACACAGAACGCACCCGGCATCGAATTCTTTCAACGCGGAAACGAAACACTCGTACCGGAATCGCGACCAATAGGTGTAACCCATCGAAAAATACGCGAAATTGCGATAACCGCGTTCCCAGAAATGTCGTGCGGCGAGCTGGCCGCATTTTTCATTGTCCAGCCGGACGTAAATGGGGAACTCGATGCCGTCGGCGGCCAGATTGATTTTTTGGCCTTCGAACTGCTGAAAAAACTGCTTCAGGTTTTTGTCGAACGCCCTCGCGATGAGGCCGTCGCCTTTCCATTTGTTGAGCCAGCGCGTATTGCGACTCGCCGTCACCTGGTCGCATAAAAAAAGATTCCATCGCTTTTGTTCCGTGGCGAACTGGGTGATGCCTTCAATTAAATCGCGCCCGTACTCGCGAGAGGTTTCAATGAGAATCAAAACCCTCTTTTTCTCCGAAGTCGGTATTTCAGGGATCATAATCGCTATCCTGCCCATCTCAATATGCAACGATTTTCATTATTGAAACAATTTCCTGCCGTGTCAATAAAACCATTGAAAAAATTTGAACAAAAAGACATTTTTTTTGTTCATAATGTCGTTACTCCGATTCGAAGAAAGGGCTAAAATGAATTTCCATGATTCCATCGAAAAACAAATTCCAAAGACGAGGGGTTTTATTTATGAGTTCACAATCGCGCCGCCGTTTTTTGAAATCAGGGATTGCACTCGCCGCGACGGGAATCGCGGCGCCGTCACTGGTTCGCCACCTGCACGCCGAATCCGTCAATGACCGCATACAGGCCGCGTTTGTGGGAACCGGCCCCATGGGGCGCGGCGATTGCCGCAATTTCGCCGACGTCTGCGATTTGGTGGCCATCTGCGACCTGGATGAAGCGTATGGCCTTGCTTCGGCCATGAAAGACAGAAAAATCAATAACGGGAAATTGGAAACGTGCAGCGATTACCGGCGCATTCTCGACCGCAAAGACGTCGATATCGTCGGAATCGCGACGCCGGATCACTGGCACATCAAGATCGCCATCGAAGCACTCCTGGCGGGGAAACACGTTTTTTGCGAAAAACCGCTCACGCTGACCGTTGAGGAAGGGCGATTGGTTCGCGATGCCGTCAAAAAAACCGGCAAGGTGTTCCAAGTCGGGACCATGCAGCGGAGCATGAAGGTGTTCCACGACGCGGTTTTGATCGTTCGTAAAGGACATCTCGGCAAAATCAAACGGGTCGTCTGCCATATCGACGGCGGACTTTCCTGTCCCACGATTCCCAAGGCCGCCGTGCCTTCGACGCTCGACTGGAACATCTGGCAAGGGCAGGCCCCCGAGGCGGAATACGTGGCGACGACCGAAATTCTCGAACGTTTCGGTTGCCCGCTCAACACGCGGGGACATCATGAATTCCGCTGGTTTTTCGACTACGCCGGAGGAAAATTCACCGACTGGGGCGCGCACCACGTCGACATCGCCCTTTGGGCCTTGCAACAGGACGGTCCGGGGCAAGGCCCCGCGAAGCTGAACCCGGTGATCGCCGAACATCCGGTGCCGATGAAAGACGGCCATCCCCTGGTGCAGGACCAATACCAGACCGCGACGAAATTCCAGGTCGATTGCCCCATGCCGAATGACGTGATGCTTGAAATCGTCAGCCATTCGCCCCACGGACTCGGCGTCTTTTTCGAAGGAACCGAAGGGAAACTGCATGTCAACCGCCAACGCATCAAGGGAAATGTTTACGAGAACGAAAAGGTGCAGGATTCGTTCACCGAAGACGATTACCGCGGCCTGTACAAGGGAAAACCGATCGAAAGCGCCAACGAGATGATCGCGCACAAGAAAAACATGCTCACCTGCATCCGGGAAGGCGGTTTGCCGGTTTCCGACGTTTATTCGCACGTGCAGGAAATCAACTTCTGCCACATCGCCTGCATCGCGACACGCCTGGGCCGCGAACTGACATGGGACGCGAAAAACGAAAAATTCGTCGGCGACGATCATGCCAACACGTTCCTTGCGAGAAAACAACGCAAGGGGTTTGAGATTCCGAACGTTTGAGGTAAATCATTTTAACAAATGAAAAATAAGAAAGAGTCACCAATGCTTGACCGTAGAAATTTTTTGAAGATGTCCTCGTTGGGCCTGGGATCGCTGGCCCTGTGCCGTTCCTTGCCAAACGTTCTTGCCGCCGACGCATTGGCGACGCCGGACAAGGCCGACCTGAAGCTGACCGTGCAAACGTGGTCGTTCCGGCTCTTCGATATTGACGAAGGGATCAAAAAAACGCGTGAAGCCGGCGTCGGCAACGTCGAAATCGCCGGGGGGATCCGGATCAAGGGCGAAAACAAGCGTGCCTCGGCCATGACGGCGGACGAACGCAAGTGGATCAAGTCGGTGCTGGAAGACAACCAGGTCACGGCGATCAGCCTCGGCGGTTGCCAGGGAACGCCGCAGGAATTCGAATTCGCCGTGGAAATGGGCCTCAAAACCATGCAGGGCGAACCGCCGTATGACAAATTGGCGGAAGTTTCGAAGCGTGCGGAAGAACACAAAATCCGTTTCGTGCTGCACAATCACCCGAAGCCGACCAAGTATTGGAACTACAAGGAAACGCTGAAACGGCTTGACGGCTGTTCGCCCTGGATGGGTTTTTGCCCCGACACGGGCCACATGATGCGCAGCGGCATCGACCCGCTCACCGCGATCAAGGATTTGAAAGGCCGGATTTACAGCATCCACCTGAAAGACCTGAACGAAGTCTATACGACGGAGGAAGAGAGGAAAAACATGCACGACGTTCCGTGGGGAACGGGCAAAGGCCAGGCCGAGGCGATTCTCAAGGAACTGATCGCCCAAAAAGTGCAGGGCCCCGTGATCATCGAATACGAATATCACTGGGAGGACAACCTCGCCGAAATCGCCGAATGCGCGAAATTCTTCGACAAAGTCATTGCGGCACTGTGATTTTTCGTCCGGTATTTTTTTCACCACGAAGACACGAAGAGGTTGTATGCGAATGCTTTGTCAATTAAATTTTGGGCCTTAGCCGTCGAGCTTGCTCGACGTTCCCCGGAGTTTCGTGGTGAAAACAGATCGTTGCCTTATTTCGTCACGCCGAATTTAAAAACGCTGGTATGACGATACGTTTCGCCGGGACGAAGAATCGTGTCGGGAAACGCCGGCTGGTTGGGCGAATCGGGAAAATGCTGCGTTTCAAGGCACAACGCGGCATATTGTTCATAAGTGTGTCCGAACGCCTTGAGATTGCCTTTGAGAAAATTGCTCGTGTAAAACTGCACGCCGGGTTCGGTGGTCCAAAGCTCCAGCGTCCGACCGGAATCATGGTCCGTCACCTGGGCGCAATGCGTCAATTCCCCCGGCTTCTTTTGGCGAATCACATAACAGTGATCGTAACCCTTCGGGTCGTCGCCCACCTTGTTGATTCTTTCACCGATGATCGTCGGCTTGCGAAAATCAAGCGGCGTCCCTTCCACCGGGGCGATTTCCCCCGTCGGAATCAGGTTCGCGTTGACCGGGATATAGGCGTCCGCGTTGATCGTCACCACCTCATCGCAGATGGTCGGTTTTTGAAACCCGTTGAGGCTGAAATAACAGTGATTCGTCAAATTGACCGGCGTGGCCTTGTCCGTGGTCGCGGTGTAGTCGATGATCAATTCGTTCTTGTCCGTCAATTGATAAGTCACGAGGCATTGCAGCGTTCCGGGAAAACCCTGCATGGTTTCATCGCTGACCAGCGAAAGTTTCACGCCGACGAAATCGTCCCCCTGCCACGGTTCGACGTTCCAGATCGCCTTATTGAAACCGTTGGCCCCGCCGTGCAGCAGGTTGTTCCCGTTGTTGGGCGCCAGTTGATATTCGACGCCGTCGACCGAAAATTTCGCGTTGGCGATTCGATTACCGAAACGTCCGACAAGCGTCCCGAAATGCGGGCTGACCGTCAAATAACCCAGCACCGTTTCAAGGTTCGCGGAAACGTTGGCGAATCGCCCGTTCTTATCCGGCAGATTGAGTTCAAAAATGATCCCCCCCAAGCTCAGGATTTTCATCGACGCCCCGTTGGCGTTGACCAGGGAAAAAACGTCAACTTGTTCGCCAGAAGGGGTTTTTCCAAAAACATTTCGTGTAATTTCAGACACGGCGTTCTCTTTTCAACTTGTGGTAATGGATAATGAAACGACCTGACTCTTTACTGCATAAACGATACCGCCCCGATGTTTTTTTGCAAGTGTTTCCCGCACTCGAATCACTGAAATACCGTAACATTTTGCGGCGGTTGTTCCCAGGGTCGTTTTGAACAAAAAGACATCTTTATTGCGAAAAAACACGTTGAAATTGCTGAAAATATTTCTAAAATCAGATTATATTATTTTGCAATATTGTGGTCAATTTTTCACCGCCAACATTGTGACAAAACCACTATTGAATTGAAAAAGGTGCGTTATAAATCGCAGTGGATCAGTTTGTGCATTTTCATACGTTGCATCGCGTGTGTCCGCTGATTAAATACGTTGAATTTGTATAAACTGTTTAGCCGTAAGGTATTTCTTTGTTTCGTTCATTATCTTTTGCGTGAAAGGGTGTTTTATGATGAAATCCAGTCGTGATAATATGAGGGGGGGGGGCAATACACGAGCTTTTACTCTCGTTGAGCTTTTGGTCGTAATCGCAATCATTGGCATTTTGATTGCCCTGCTGTTGCCTGCGGTTCAGGCGGCGCGTGAGGCGGCACGTCGCATGCAGTGTTCCAACAATTTCAAGCAATTCGGCTTGGCCATGCACAATTATCTTGATTCCTTCAAATCATTCCCGTCGGCAACCGGCGCCATGAGCAGCCTTGGCTACGCCTGGTTCAACGGTTCAAACACCGGCTCGGCCAACGGAGTCAATGCGGGGGGACGCGAGAATCAGGCAACCATGTGGAGCGCCACGGCGTTCATGACGCCCTATATGGAGCAGTCGGCAAGATATGAAGCGATGCGGCAGGTGGCGTCCATGGCCGAAGCCCGTCCCTATTGGGGGTGTGATGAATCGGGAAACTCTCCGGGCGGACGAAGCGGTGTTTTCGCCGGTCAGCCAATGACGGTGACGGCAAACATTCCACTTTTGCGAAGCGCTCATTGTGGAACGATTTCCACGCTGATTTGTCCCTCCGACGGCAATGCCTCGCAACCGGGACGCAACAGCGGCGCGAGAACGAGCGTTTTTCTCTGTCACGGGGATGCCGTCGACAGCACCTGTTTTTCTGTCGGAGAAACGGCCGGCGCAGCATTTAAGGCCGGGGGGCGCGGCATCTTTGCGCCGCATACGTGGAATTCCATCGCGGCTGCAAGTGACGGAACAAGCAACACCATTTGCGCCAGCGAATCGGCAACGGGAGCAATCGTCGATGACGCCACAACGAACCTGAGTGTCAAGGGCGGGGTTTATGCCGCCGCCGCGAATCTTGGCGGTTCAGTCCGGAACGGATGTGTCAATGTGGCAAGAAAAAACAACAGCACCTTGAATGGCACCGCAGGACGAAGAATTTTCCGGGGCCACTGGTTTAGCGACGGGAGGACGACGAACTCCGGGTTCAGTACCGTGGTTCAACCGAACGGTCCCTGCTGTGCCACGGGAGCGGATGACAGCACCGGCGCCTCGATTTTTACGGCACAAAGTTACCACACCGGCGGCGTCAACGTGGGAGTTCTTGACGGTTCGGTCACTTTCATTTCGGACACGATCGACAACGCCGGGCTTTCGAATCCGGATGGTTCGCCGGTTGGTCGCGAAGGACCGACTTCCGGACGAAGCCCCTATGGCGTCTGGGGAGCCCTCGGTTCCATCAATGGCGGGGAAAGCGTTTCCATTCCATAATTCCAGTTTGCTTGTGCAGGATCATGTCGTCACAGGGAAACGAGAGACTTTCCTTGTGACGTATTGTTTTCATCGTCAAAGACATTTCGGAGGGTGTTGACACATGAAATATCGTAGTCTATTTTTACTTTCGCTGGCGGCGCTGTTCATGCTTTCGTCCGGTTGTGGGCAAAAGCTGCCGAAGGGAATGCCGAAACTTTACAAAACCCAACTTACGATTACGCAGGACGGCAAACCGCTTGAGGGGGCCAATGTCGTGGTCACCAGCGCGAATTTCGCGTCTGCGCCTTGGTCATCCGGCGGAATTACCGACGCTTCGGGGAGCGTAATTTTGAAAACGGAAGGACAATATGACGGTGTCCCGATAGGTTCTTACGTCGTCACAGTCACTAAAATCGAAGGACCGCCGGGACTTGAACTTCCTAAAAATAGCAAAACGGATGCGGACTTCCGCGAATATGACAGGATTCTCAAGCAAATTGAGGACAATTCCGTCGAGGTTGTCGATAAACAGTTCATGAATATGAAAACGACGCCGCTCAAGCTGGAGGTCAAAGGAAAAACGAACGAAACCTTTGATGTCAGCCCTGCCGTCAAAAATAAAATTGAACGCGGCCCCTCGGCATAATATACATAATCTTTTATTATCCTTTGCAATTACTCATCACGAATTTCATGAAAATCGCAGTTTTTTTTATCGGTCGCAAACGTCCCGGCTTTGATCAGGAATGGGGTGCCTTTCTCGAACGGGAAATCCAGTCCCAATTGCAAAATTCGCCGTTCGAAGCGATGTATTTCCGCATCATCGGCGAATCGGCCACGGAAAAGGCGATGAAAGACGCGATCGCCGCTTCGCAACAGGCGGGCGCGAAAGCGATCGTCATTTCGCAACCGACGATGGGTGACGGCAATTTCTGGCCCGTCCTGCTCAGCGATTGGAACGGCGCGATCATCGTTTGGGCGACGCCCGAAAATCCGAAGAACGCAAAGGTTTCCGCCTGCGGGTTGGTCGGGGCCCACAACTGGGTTTCCGGCATGAGTCAGGCGGGCAGGCCGCCGTATCTCGTGTACGGTCTGCCGAACGATCCTGCGACGGTGGCGGAACTGAACAACGCGGTGCTTGCCTCGACGACGATGGTGAAGCTGCAACACGCCCGGGTCGGTTTGATCGGCGATCACGCCCCCGGCTTTTTGAACATGGCCGTCGATTCCGCGGCGATGCAGCAACTGCTCGGGACGCGGTTGAAACGGTTCGGGTTGCACGAATTCATCACCGCCATGCAATCGTTTTCCGACGCGGAAGTCGCCGAAGACCGCAAAAAAGCGGAATTGCTCGGACTCCCGGTTCGCAAGGACCTGACGCTGACGGATGACGTGTGGAACGTCTCTTCCCGGTACTATCTCGCAGTCAAAAAACTGGCCGAGGACGAATCGTTGGACGCCGTTGCGTTGCGATGCTGGCCCGAACTCCCGAACGAATGCGGCGTCTGGCCGTACCTGGCGATTGCCCGACTCGCCTCCGACGGCGTCAACATCTGCGAAGAAGGGGATGTTGACGGCGCGATCGGCTGCCTCATCGCACAGTCGCTCGGCTGCGAAACCGCCGCGTTCAACTCCGACTGGATCGAACACGACGACGATTTCATCCAACTCTGGCACGCCGGCGCGACGCCGTTCGAAATTTGCGAGCCGATCAATTCCCCGAACGGGCCGACGCTTTCGACGCATTTCAATTCGGGCAAACCGCTGGTCGTCGATGCCGAACTGCTCAGCGGCGCACCCGTGACGTTGTTCCGCGTATGGCGGATGAACGACCAATACCTGATGGCCATCACCGAAGGTTGGGTGGTCGAACCGATGCGAAAAATCGAAGGCTGCGCCGGCCGCGTTCATGTGCCGGGCGGCGGCGTGAAGAAATTTTTTGTCGACGCCTGCACTTCCGGAATGCCGCATCACGTCACGATTATGAAAGGGCATTTCGCCGATCAACTGGAACGATTCGCCGAACATTACATGCCGCAACCGATTGACGTCGTGCTCCGGATCGGGCGGGGGGAATGAAAAATGACGACTGAGATACGTTACGGAATCGTCGGGCTGGGTGCGTGGGGGCATTGTTACGCCAATGCGATCCAAAATCTGCCCGATGTGAAACTGACGGCGATAGCGACCGGTAAAGAGGAAACCGTCGCGCAGGTACAGGCGGAATTCCCCGGCGTCGCGATCGTCGCCGATCACAAAAATCTGGTGACTCGCGATGACGTCGATGTCGTGGCCGTCGTGGCGCCGAATCATCTGCATTTGCGGATTTGCACCGATGCGTTGAACGCCGGAAAGCATCTGCTCGTCGAAAAACCGTTTACGCTGACGGTTGATGATTGCGATGCGCTTGTTCATCTTGCCGAACAAAAACAGCGGCATTTGATGGTCGGCCATCAGTTTCGTTTGTCCTCGCTTTGGGGCAAAATCAAGGAACTCATCGACGACGGGTTTCTCGGCCGGCCGAAATACGCGCTGGTCGAACTTTCGCGAAATCCGTATCGGCAGGGAGAGGACGGTTGGCGTTTCGACAAAAACCGGGTCGGCAACTGGATTCTCGAAGAGCCGGTGCATTTTTTGGACCTCGCGTGTTGGTATTTCGAGAAATTCGCTATGCCGGTTTCGCTGTACGCTTCGGCGAACAGTTCGCAAAACGCAGGGCCGGAGCTTTACGACAATTTGACCGCCGTCATCAATTTTTCGGACGGTTCCCATGCGACGGTCGCGCAAACGCTCAGTGCGTTCGAGCATCACCAGACGGTCAAGATCACCGGAACGAAAGGCGCTCTCTGGGCCGGTTGGAGCGGCGCGATGGACCGGACGCTGCACCCGGACTTTTTCCTGAAAACGTTTGACGGCGACAACGTCGTCAACGTGCCGATCACGAAAATGACCGGTGAACTGTACGAGTTGGAAGATCAGATCGCGCTGATGGCCGAGGTCGTTCGCGGCAACGCGAAAATTCATTGCACGGGCCGCGACGGTTGCCGGTCGGTGATGCTGTCCAACGTCGCGCAGGAATCGGTGAAAACCGGGAAAATCATCCATTTATAACAAACATAAAACGAAATATCAACGTGAACACATCAAAAGAACGCTGGTACACGGGAATCACGAAATATCAATGGCTCGTTTTGGCCATCGCGCTGATCGGCTGGATGTTCGACATTTTCGAAGGCCAGATTTTCGTCGCCAGCATGAACGACGCGATCCCTTCGTTTCTCACGGGATTCGAAGGGGAAGCAAGGAAAACGCAGGCGGAATTTTACAATAACGTCGCGCTCGTTTCCTTTCTTCTCGGTGGAACGCTCGGCGGCGTGGTGTTCGGGATGATGAGCGACCGGATCGGCCGCAAAAGAACGATGGCCTATAGCATCCTGTTTTATTCGTTCTTCACCTGGATGACCGCGTTTTCGCAGGCGTGGTGGCATTTGGCGCTTTTGCGGTTTTTCGTTTCCATCGGCGTCGGCGGTCAATGGGCCGTCGCAAGCGCCTTCGTGGCCGAATCGTTCCCCAGCAAGGCGCGACCCCATGCGGCAAGTATTTTTCATGCGTTTGGTTCGCTCGGGACGTTGCTGGCGGCCGGAGTCGGCGCCTTGATGCTCGGAAACGCGGCCGTGCTGGCGTGGTGCAACACATCGCCGCTCATCACGTGGACGCATCACCTGTTCGATCCGATGACGATTCCGTGGCGGCTTTGCTTCGCGCTGGGACTGTTGCCGTCCATTTTGGTTTTTTTCATCCTCTCGTGGCTCAAGGAACCGGAAAGTTGGATGGCGGCCAAAGAACGGGCCGAAAAAGACTCGAAGCAAAAAACCGGTGTCATTTCGGACCTGTTCAAAAAAAACACCATCCGTGCCACCTTGGTCGGCGTTGCGCTCGCGGCGATCGGCATGGCCACGTTTTGGGGCGTGCATGTCCGTGGGAAGGACGCCATGCGACTGGCCGCGGAACGGCAAATGACGCCTGAAGAAACCGTAGCGGTTGATGTATTGCTTGATGATAACACTGGCGAAGCATTTCCGGCAACAAAGAAAATACTTTCTTCCGAACAAAACACCGAACTGAAACGCTGGGAAATGTTCGGCATGGTCATCTCGACGCTCGGTTTGCTTGTCGGGCAGCTTTTGTTCGGCCCCATTTCACAACACATCGGACGCAAGAACACGTTCGTCTTTTTTCATATCGGCGCGTTCATCATCACGATCATCGTATTCCAATGGGTCAAGGGCGTGGAACCGTTATACGTGCTTTTGCCGATCTTCGGGTTTTTCACCGCCGGAATGCACGCCGGCTATGCGGTATATTTCCCGGAACTCTACCCGACGCGTTTGCGCGGCACGGGAACCGGTTTCTGCTTCAACATGGGACGGTTCTTTGCCAGCCCGTTCCTGCTGATCACCGGCTGGATGGTTTCCGGTTGGGGGTTTACTCTGCCCGGCGCGATCACGGTTCTCAGCTTCCTGTACCTGCTCGGGCCGGTCGCGATTTTGTTCGCCAAAGAAACCAAAGGGCAGGAACTGCTGGAGTGAAAAGTGAATAACGAAAAGTGAAAAGTTTGCATTCACTCCGCAAACCTTTTCGTCACAATTACGGCCTTGATCTTTTGTCATCATTTTTGATTTTTACTTTTTAGTTATTAGCTTCCCATGTGGACATTTTTTTTACCAACAAAAATCAATTTCGGACGCGGTCTCGTGTCCACCCTTTCCTCATTGCCGGAAATTTCGGGCAAGCGACTCGTCGTCGTGAGCGATCCGGTGATCGCCCGATTGCAGGCGGTGCAAACCGTCATCGAACAACTCGCCCCCGCGGCGGTTTATACGGACGTGCGACCGAACCCGACCGTCGAAAACGTCGACACCCTGACCGCGATTTTGCGAAAAGCCGACGCGGAAGTCATCGCCGCGATCGGCGGCGGGAGCGCCCTTGATTGTGCGAAGGCGGCTTCGTGCCTCGCGAAAACCGGCGATGCGGGCATTCGTGCCTATCATTCCGAAGGTAAAAGTTTCGCCGGGCAGCGCATTCCGCTCGTCACGATTCCGACCACCTCCGGAACCGGTTCCGAAGTGACGCCGATTTCCGTGCTGGACGACGAAGAGAAAAATTTCAAAGGCCCGATGAGCACGCCGCTGTTTTACCCGGTGCTTGCCGTGGTCGACCCCGATTTGACGCTTTCAGTGCCGCTGGAAGTGACCGCCGCGACGGCGCTCGACGCGCTCAGTCACTCCATCGAGGGGTTTTGGTCGAAAAATCATCAGCCGATTTGCGACGCGCTCGCAAAGGAAGCGGCGAAAACGATTTTTGAAAATCTCGGCAAAGTGTACGACAACCTCGCTGATCCGGCGGCCCGGGAACGACTGTCCTACGCGGCGTTGCTGGCGGGAATCGCGTTCCAGATGCCGAAAAACGCGATCATGCACGCCTGTTCGTATCCGCTTTCCAATCGGGCGCATTTGGCGCACGGAGCGGCGTGCGCGTTTACGATGGAAGCGTCGATCCGGCTCAATACCCCGCACATGGACGGACGGATGGAGGAGTTCGCCGCCTGTTGCGGTTTCGCCTCGGTGAATGAAATGATCGACGCGATCACGACGCTCAAACGTCGCGGCGGGTTGCCCTGCACCTTGGCCGAAGCGGGAATCGACGCCGGGATGGTCGATCTGCTGATCAAGGAAAGTTTTCACCCCGTGATGAACAACAACCCGAAAACGGTCACCGAAGATGATTTGCATAAAATTTACGCGGAGCTTGCCCGCTGATGAATTGGACGCAAATGCTGATGGTCGGCGCGATCGTGTTCGTCACGCACGCACTTGAAGGAATCACCGGGTTCGGCTGCACGGTGCTGGCCTTGCCGTTCGTCGCAATGCTTTTGGGACTCAAAACGGCGGTGCCTGTACTGGCGGTGCTGGCGTGGTTGCTCGCCGGATACATCGTCGCGGTGTCGTGGAAAAACATCGTTTGGAAGGAATATATTTTCATCGTCCTGTACGTCGGAATCGGACTTCCGATCGGGATGATGTTGTTTCAATATTTGCCGGAACTTTTTTTGAAGGGGCTGCTGGCCCTCTTCATGATCGGTGTCGGAATTCACGGTTTTTGCAAGACGTGGCGTGCCCGCAACGCGAAAACGCAAGTGACGCACGCGCCGGCGCAAAAAAACATGTTCATGCGGCTGGTGCTTTTCATCGGCGGCGTGATTCACGGGGCGTTCGTTTCCGGCGGACCGTTCGTCGTGATTTACGCTTCGAAGGCGTTTGCGAACAAGTCGTTGTTTCGCGTGAGTTTGTGCCTCCTTTGGTTCACGATGAACACGATTTGGATGCTCCAGTTTTCGTTGTTCGGCGCCGGATGGTCGCCGCAACTCGGCATGACGCTGCTCGTGACGCTGCCGTTTTTGATCGCCGGGATGCTGTTCGGCGATTACCTGCATCATCGCGTGAGCGAGTATTATTTTCGTTTGACCGTTTACGGAGTGCTGGCCGCCTCCGGTTTGATATTGTCGTATGACGTTTCCCATAACCTGTTTATGATTGAAAATTCAGTAGGTGCTTAAGTAATGAGTTTATTGGTTGAAGAATTCCAGAAGGAAAAAATGGACCGTCTCGCGTCGGAATTGCGTTATGTGATCACCGACATGATTTGCCGCAGCGGCTCGGGGCATATCGGCGGGGCGCTCTCGCTCGTCGAAATCCTGATGACGCTTTATGAGCGTTCGATGAACGTCGATCCGAAGAACCCGAAGTGGGATGATCGTGATCGCCTGGTGCTTTCGAAGGGGCACGCCGCGCCGGTTCTTTATGCGACGTTGGCCTATTGCGGTTTCTTTCCGAAAAGCTGGCTCGCGACGCTCAACGCGGACGGAACGAAACTGCCGAGTCACGCCGACGCACGCACCGTACCGGGCATCGACATGACGACCGGTTCGCTGGGACAGGGGCTTTCCGCGGCGGCGGGCATGGCGATGGCGGCAAAGAAAGACGGCAAAAAACATCACGTCTTCTGCATCATCGGCGACGGTGAAAGCAACGAAGGCCAGAACTGGGAAGCGGCCATGTTCGCCCCGCACCAGAAACTCGACCACCTCATCGCGATCACCGATTACAACAAACTGCAGATCGACGGAACCACCGCGGAAGTGCTCGACCTGGAGCCGCTCACCGACAAATGGGAAGCGTTCGGCTGGAAAGTGCTCGAAATGGACGGCCACGATTGGGACGATATTTACGATACGATCGAACAGGCAAAGGCGTTGAAAAACGGCAAGCCGACGATGATCATCGCCCACACGATCAAGGCGAAAGGTTGCACGCTCGTCGAAAACGCGGTCGGAAGCCACAACATCAAGGTGCCCGACAAAAAATCGCACGACCAGTTCCTCGCCGCGATTGTCGGCGGACCGTTTGAGCTTCCGTATTGACAATAACGTGTCATTTGTTTTTTTGTTAGCCACGGATTAACACTGATTTTCACGGTTTTTTAAATCATTTTTGAAAATATTTATACAAAACACATGCAAAAATCCGTGTTTCATCCGTGAAAATCCGTGGCAAAATATTATTGAAAAATTTTAGAATATAATCCATATCCCATGATTGCGAATATCAATACATTACACGAACAGGAAATGCGGTTTGTTTACGGCACTGTTCTCAACGAACTGATCTCGCGGAACTGCAATGTTTATTGTCTCGAAGCGGACCTGAGCAAGGCGTCGGGCACGAACCCGACCGTTCCGAACAAATACCCGGAAAATTTCGTCAACGTCGGCGTCGCCGAAGCGAACATGATCGGCGTTGCGGCGGGAATGGCCACGGAAGGAAAAATTCCGTTTTGCGCCTCGTTTTGCAGCTTCGCGACGCGCCGCGTTTACGACCAGATCACGCTCAGCGTCGCTTATGCGAACAACAACGTGAAAATCGTCGGCACCGGCCCGGGCGTGACGCAAGGCCCCAACGGCGGAACGCACATGTGTTTCCAGGACCTCGCCATCATGCGGGCGATGCCCAACATGCAGGTGTTCAGCCCGTGCGACGCTTACGAATTGCGGAGCCTCATGCACTACATGGCGAATAATTACGGCGGCATGTACATGCAATTGCTTCGGCAGCAGCTTCCCGCGATTTTCGATGAAACGTATGAATTCCGGCCGGGCAAAGCCCGCAAACTTTCCGACGGCAACGCCGTGACGCTCGTTTCGACCGGTTACATGACGCATTTCGCGTTGAAAGCCGCGAAGGAACTGGCCGCGGAAGGAATCGCCGTCGACTTGCTGCATTGCCCAAGCGTCAAGCCGTTCCCGGTCGATGACGTTGTCGCTTCGGCGAAGAAAACGGGGGGCGTAGTCACCGTCGAAAACCAAAACATCATCGGCGGACTCGGCGGTGCTGTTTGCGAAACGCTTTCCGAGCATTGCCCGGTCAAAGTCAAACGCCTCGGCGTTCCGGATGAATTCGGCGAAGTCGCGACGGAGCAATACCTGTTCGACAAGCACGGCTTCGGACTGGAACACATCAAAACAACATGCCGCGAAATGGCGAAGAAATAAAGAGGCGAAAACATGAAAATCATCATCGGCGCCCCCGTGAAGGGGCATCAACTCAAGGAAACGGTCAAGGCCCACCTTCAAAAACAGGGGCATGAAATGATTGACGTCGGTTGTTATGAGACGGAAAAATTCGTCAAGTACACATCAACCGGCGAGCGGGTCGCCTATGCGATGCAAAACGGCGAAGCGGAAGTGGCGATCAACATTTGCGGCAGCGGCACCGGCGCGGCCATCGGCGTTGACAAATTTTCCGGCGTGCTGGCCTGCGCCTGCGAATCGGTGAAAACCGCCGTGCTCAGCCGCGTGGTCAACGGGGCCAACTGCCTCTGCATGGGGGAAGACATCGTTTCGCCCGAACTCGGCTGCGAGATGGCCGAGGCCTTCGTCAACGCGAAGTTTCTCGACAACCCGAACGCGGCGCAGAAAATTCGCGATTTTTGGAAGGAAGCCCATGACGAAATGATCGTTCGCGGCGCCAAGGCAACCCAACGTGACATCGAAACAATGGAATAATCCTGGGAGTAATATAATGATCAACTCGAATTTTTCCCGACGCCGTTTCCTGCAAGGAACCGCGGCACTTGCGGCCGGCGCATTCCTTCCCGCAAGTTTCGCGCAAGGGAATAAGGTGAAACCGGACCCGTTGGAAACGCTGGAGACTTATGTCCCCAAAGGGCCGCTCAAGCAATCGTCCGCGCGATTCATCGTCAATCAATTCGGACTGGAAAAAGCGATGGCCTTGTGCAAACGGTTGGGTCTTTACGGCATTGACCTGCTTGACCCGTCGGAATGGGACGCGATGCTCGAAAACGATCTCATCGTCACGATGGGGCGTGTGCCGGGACACGGCGGAATCCCCAAGGGTTTCAACCGGATTGAAAATCACGATCGTTTGGTCGAGCTTTACACCGAACACATCAAGCTCGCCGCCGAAAAAAAGGTGCCCAACCTGATCTGTTTCTCCGGCAATCGCGCCGGCATCGGCGACGATGAAGGGATGGAAAATTGCGTCGCCGGCTTCAAGCGGATCATGCCAGTCGCAGAGAAATACGGCGTCACGCTTTGCATGGAACTGCTCAATGACAAGGACCACAAGGACTACCAGGCAAGCACGACGCCGTGGTCGGCGGAAATCTGCCGAAAAGTCGGCAGCGAGCGGATCAAGCTCCTTTACGACATTTATCACATGCAGCGCATGGAAGGGGAGCTGATCAATAACATCAACAAGTACAAGGACGTCATCGGTCATTACCACACCGCGGGCAATCCCGGTCGGAAGGACCTCGACGACGAGCAGGAAATATATTACCCGGCCGTCATCAAGGCGATTCTCAAAACGGGATTCGGCGGTTATCTTGCCCACGAGTTTTCGCCGAAAGACGGCATGAACTCGTTACGTCGCGCGATTGAAATCTGCGATGTACAAATTTAACGTCAACAATTCACACCATGAAAAACAGGGGACATCATCATGTCGGAACAAAAGAAAAAAACGGGAGCTTCCCGTCGTGATTTCCTGAAAGTCGCCGGAATCGGTTCGCTGGGACTTGTCGCGGCTTCGAATCTCAACATCGCCCGCGGAGCCAATGTCGGCGGGACGGACCTGATCAAGGTGGCCCTCATCGGCTGCGGACGCCGCGGCACGGGAAGCCTCATGGACCGCTTCGCCGTCGGGGACAACGTCAAACTCGTCGCGCTGGCCGATGTCGCCGAAAAACCGGGGCAGGCCGCCGCGAAACTTCTCCGTGCGACGGAGGAACACAAGGACAAGATCGACCTCCCGGACGAGCGGGTCTTTTCCGGATTCGACGCCTACAAGCAGGCGATTGACTGCTGCGACCAGGCCCTGATCGTTTCCCCGCCGGCCTTTCACCCGGAACATTACGCCTACGCCGTCAAGCAGGGCAAGCACGTGTTCGTCGAAAAACCGTTCGGCGTCGATGCGCCCGGCTTCAAAATCTGCATGGAAGCCAACAAAATGGCGGACGAAAAGAACCTGACCGTTTGCGGCGGTTACCAGCGGCGCCACCAGCCGAGTTATCTTGAATGGATCAAGCGGATTCATGACGGCGAGATCGGCGACGTCGATTCGACGCAGGTCTATTGGGACGGCGGCCAGGTTTGGATTCGCGGCGTGCGCGGCGAAGACGAACCCGAAATGAGCTTCCAGGTTCGTGACTGGTATTTCTTCAACTGGCTCAGCGGCGACCACATCATCGAACAGCATTGCCACAACATCGACGTGGGCAACTGGATTCACGGCAAAGGCGATCGCATGGCGCACCCGGTCAGCTGCATCGGGCTCGGCGGACGCCAGTGGCGCAAAACGCCGATCCTGCCCTACAACGAATGCGGCAACGTTTTCGACCACCATTACGTCGAATTCCGCTATGCCGACGGTACCGTCATGCACAGCCAATGCCGCCAGATCGTCGGATGCTGGAACAGCGTCACGGAAAAGGTACGCGGCACCAAGGGCCGCGGCGAATCCTGCTGGCTCCAGCCGAACGGCGGCAAACGCTGGGATTTCCCGAAGGCACAAAACAAGAACGCCTACGTCGAGGAGCATGTCAACCAGGTGGACGCCATCCGCAACGGAAAATACCTCAACGACGGCTGGCATTCCTCCATGGCCAGCATGACCGCCGTCATGGGACGCATGGCGACCTACAGCGGCAAGGAAATCAAATGGGACGAAGCCGTGGAACAGGGCGCCGCCCTGTTCCCCTACGGGCAGGAACTCACCTTCGAAACCGACCCGCCGGTCATGCCCGGCCCCGACGGAACCTACGAACACGCCGTCGCCATCCCGGGACAATACAATCCCTTTGCGTAGTTTACCCTCATCAGAGCCCGAAGCGTAAGCGAGGGACAAGGTAGGGCGGTCTCGCCGAGACCGCCGCCGTTTTATCCATACCTGTCCTACTGCGACCGCTCCGTCACTGTCGCGACTCAGATTCCAGCGGTCACAGTGTGACCACCCTGTCTTGCTTTCCGGTACAAACATAAAAAAAACAAACGACGGGCAGCTTTCGTTGCTCCGTCGTTTGTTTTATATAACATCAGGGAAAAGATTCCCTGTTCCTGGTCACTCTTGCGAGTTTCCTAAAAAATTTTGCGTGTCACGACTTCGCAAGCCGCAACGAGAGGGACGTCTTATTCGGCCGGTTTGGTGTCAGCCGGTTTTTCGGCATCAGCCGGAGCAGTCGTGCTGGCGGGTTCAGCGGGTTTCTTGGCCGGTTCTTTCGGCTTGCAACCGAGCGAGCAGCAGGCGAGGCAGGCGACCATCAGTGTGAGCGCGATCAACTTTTTCATTTCAATTCTCCTTCTTCTTGCACATATCGTAATGTTATGTGCCTGTTCAGATAAACGGCAATACTGCCGGAATGCAACACGTGTCACAGTCCCCAATATAATATGACGCGCACAGAAATAATGCAACCGCTTTCGCGAAAAACAAGGCGAAAATTTAATTATTTCTTAGATTATTTATAATAAAATGTTTTTTCTTTCCAGGCAATGAAATATCCCGTATTTTGCCTAATTTCCAGGCAGGAATGTCGGCACGTTCATCCGCGGATTTTGCCCGCCGTTAAACTGTTGCATGGAACCGGGTTCCGCCGCCGCAGGAAAATTTCCCGGCGGGGGTGCCGCGGGAATATTCTGCATCGGCGTTGTTGGCGCGGGCGGAAACGACATCGTCGGAGCGCTGGAAGTCATCGGAGCAGGAGTTGAAAAGGTTGCTCCCGAAAACTGTAAATTCTGCGGATTCAATGTTTGGGCATCAGCGCGGTAAAGTATATAAAACTCCGTTTGGTGGACGATCGGCAGGTCCAGTGCCGGTTTTTGCTCGGATAGAATATAAGTAAACCGATATTTGTCCTGCAGGGCGATGAGTTCCCCGCGCGATTTCGTCAACAGGATGAGTGAGAGCGGCGCCAACTTTTCATTGATTTTCAGCTTTTCCTCTTCGGGAAGATTCAGCGCGTAGCAATCGTTCATCGTGTCGTACCACCGAACCATCGACGCGGCGTCCTGCGGCATTTCCTTCCAGGTGCTGACATTCGCCCGTTTGGCGTACCATTTGAACGATTCGTCGCGTTTGGGGACCAGGAAGACGGCGTCCTCTTCCGTATTTTCCGCGATCCAGTCGCACATCTCGCGCCATGATTGGAAGTTGTTCGGCGAGTTGTACAGCACGGTGCGCGGAATCGTCGCGTGCAGGCGTTTTTCGGCCATGTCGAGCAGCATCGGCACGGCGGCACCGAACACGATCAACAGTGCGGCAAGCAACATGAACATCGGACGCGTCGGAGCGCGATCGGGTTGCGGTGAATCGTTGCGGAACCAAAACAGCAGGGCCGACGCGGCGACAACCACGACGCCGTAAGCCAGCGTTTCCGATTCCATCGTCAGCAGGTCGTAGGACAAGCCGAAACGAATCGGCGGGCAGAAATTCGCGAAACACAGGAACGCCAGCCCGTACACGATCACAAACCCAAGGGCCGAAACGCCCAACGTATTGACCCACCAGACCGCATCCTTCGTATAACTTTCTCTCCGGCAACGTTCGATCGTCCGGTACAAAATCGCCGTGCCGCACAGGGCCATGCCCAGCGGGATCGTAAAATCCGTCATGCGGAACCAATAAAACCGGAGCAATTTCGCCGCGAGCACCGCTTTGTCGGGGAGATCGTTTTCGTCCGGAATGGGCACGCGAAGTCCGTAGGCGATGATGAACCCGGCGCAGGAAATCAGGATCGTCCCGACGATGAAACACGCGACGCGGAAACCCGGCGGAGCCGGCGGCTGCATGATCGGCTCGTTGTCGGGCACGGCCTGCGGGTCGTCCGGGCGAATGGTCTTGCGCCCCCAAACAACGGCCGCGCACAACAGCCAGGCCACGGCCAGCAGCGACAGGCGGATGACCCAGCTTGAGCGGAACGCGTAGGGCAACTCGTGGTGCGAAAGCCGCTTGAACACGGCAACGTACCAGGCTTTTTCCTTGATTTTCTCGAAATCGAATTTCGAAGCCGTCTTATCCGGCGCGGCGGTTTCGGCGGCGTCCGTTGCGGTGTTCTGCGAATTCGCGGCTTGAACCGCGACCGCGGCGTTTTGTTGCGAGGTATCGACCGCGTTCGGATTTTCGTCCTGCTGTGCGGTTTCGGTTTTCGGCGGGAGATCCATCATCACTCCCGGCACGACGCCGATCAGCGAAATCGCGCCGCCGATCAGCAGCGGCAGCAACATCCGTTTGAGCGGCATGCGGTCGGTGCGGCGCTGTAGAAGCCACGCGACCGCGCCGGCAATGACCGACCAGCCGCCGACGATCGGGTGATAGGTCGCCGCGATGCCGAACAGGACCCACATGAGATTCCAGCGGTTGCGGGCCAGTGCGTCGAGGCCGAGAAACACGAACACATAGGCGAACACCTTCCCCTCAATGCCGCCGATGATCCATTCCCCGGCCATTTGAAATTTGACCATGAAACACGCGAACACGAGCGCCGAAATGACCGAAGCCCAGGCAATCGGCACCACCACGCGGCTGAGTCGATACCAGCCGAAGGCCAACGCGAGCCAAAGCACCGAGCGCCCCACCCAGGTGGCCGCGTCGAGTCCCATGTAAAGCGTCAGCCAGCCGAAGGTTTTGTAAAACAGCCAATGTGTGTCGTGACTGTTGAAAAACACGTCGTTTTTGAAGGTTTCGGAATGCCACGCGTGCATCGCCTTGCCGACGTAATACGGCTCGTTCGTGTCGGGAACCGGCCAAGCTCCGTACAGGAAAAAAATGGCGAAAATCAACAAAAATTCCGTCAGCGCCCGCGCCAGCGGCTGCCGTTCGACCTCAGGAACCGGCGGTCCGACCCGCTTTTTCGGCTCGTCGTCCTGTAAATCGTCGAGCGTGACGTTGGACGGTTGCGACTTGCCGCTGTCAGCGGCGGCATCGCTGCGATTGTGATGTTTCTTGCTCATGGTTATTAATATTGTGCGGAATGCGTAAAATTCGTATAAAACGCCAAAAGTATAGCAATTTCACCAGCCTGTGTAAACGCGATTTTTTGCCGCCGGTGTAAGCGTCATATTCCAATCGACGCATCGAAATGCTATTCCAGTGTTATTTCGTGTTTTTTCATTGAAATATCGTGGTAATTATGGTCGAAATCGCCCGTTACGGCATTTTTCCGCTTTTGGCTTGAGACGCTATCCGATAAAATACGGGAATCATCAATCTCCCGTCGATGGGGGACCTACAAGCCAACAAAATGGAAGGCAAACTCAATGAAACGACATTTGGCACTCTTGGCGATAATCTGTTGTGCGATTTACGGTTGCGGCGGATCGAACGGCCGCGAAATCCTCAACGTTTCGTATGACCCCACCCGGGAACTGTACAAGGACGTCAACAAGGAATTTGAAGCGAAATGGAAAGCGGAAACCGGCGAAAGCATCACCGTCAACAACAGTCACGGCGGTTCCGGCAAGCAATCGCGGGATGTCATTGAGGGAAAACCCGCCGACGTAGTCACATTGGCGCTCGGTTACGACATCGACGTCATCGCCGAACAGCGGGACATTCTTGCGAAAGACTGGCAGTCGAAATTGCCGCACAACAGTTGCCCTTACACTTCGACGATCGTTTTCCTCGTCCGCAAAGGGAACCCGAAAGGGATTAACGATTGGGAGGACCTGCTGAAAGATGACGTGACCATCGTGACGCCGAACCCGCAAACCTCCGGCGGGGCACGCTGGAATTATCTCGCCGCCTGGGGTTACATGCTCAAAAAAGAGCTGGGCGACTTGAACGTGCTCAATGATCCGGCCCGCGCGGAGGACGTCGCCAAAGCCCAACAGAAGGCCGCCGAGTTCGTGCAGAAAATTTTCTCCGAGGAAAAAGCACCCGCCAAAGACACCGGGGCACGCGGTTCGACGAACCGGTTCGCCCGCAACGGCATGGGGGACGTACTCCTCGCGTGGGAAAACGAGGCCTTGCTTTTCCGCTCGGGCAAGGAAAAAGAGGACTTCGACATTGTCGTGCCGTCGATCTCGATTTTGACCGAACCGCCTGTCGCGTTGATCGATAAAAATGTCGAAAAGAACGGCACGAAAGACATTGCCGAAGCGTATCTCAATTTTTTGTATGAACCGCAAGCGCAGGAAATCATCGCGAAAAACCATTACCGCCCGAGCGATTCGGCCGTGATGGAAAAATTCGCCGCCCAATTCCCGAAACTGGAACTGTTCACCATCGACCAGGTGTTCGGCGGTTGGAGCAAAGCCCAAAAAGAACACTTCGCCTCCGGCGGCACGTATGACCAGTTGATCATCCACGCGGGGAAGTAATTGATCCACAGATGACGCAGATTTCACAGATAAGATTTACAAAACAATATCTGTGTCATCTGTGAAATCTGTGGATAAAAAATGTATGGTAAAAAAAATAACAGTGGCAAATAAAAAAATCAAAAAGCACAGCGTATTACCGGGGTTTGGGTTGACGATGGGGTTCACCGTCGTTTACCTGAGCCTGATCGTGTTGATTCCGCTCGCGGCGTTGTTCCTGAAATCGGCGGGGATGACCTGGGTCGATTTCTGGACCGTGATCGGCAGCGAGCGGGTCTTGCGTTCGTTCCAGGTCACGTTCGGCACGGCGTTTTTCGCGGCGGTGACCAACGCGTTTTTCGGGTTCATCGTCGCCTGGGTGTTGGTGCGATACACCTTCCCGGGCCGGCGGTTCGTCGACGCGATGGTTGATCTCCCGTTCGCGCTCCCGACGGCGGTTTCCGGGATCACGCTTTCAATGCTTTATTCCAAGCATGGCTGGATCGGGTCGTGGCTGCCGTTCAAGGTCACGGATTCGCAACTCGGCATTTTCGTCGCGCTCACGTTCATCGGACTGCCGTTCGTGGTGCGTGCGATGCAGCCGGCGATCTCCGACATCGAACGCGAACTCGAAGAAGTCGCCGCCAGTCTCGGGGCCTCACGCTGGAAAACGTTTTGGACGGTGCTGTTCCCGGCCTTGCTCCCCGCGCTGCTGACCGGGTTCACGATGGCATTCGCCCGGGCGATCGGTGAATACGGCTCGGTGATTTTCATCGCGGGGAACAGACCATATCATACGGAAATCGCCCCGCTGCTGATCGTCACGAGACTCGAAGAACACGACCTTCTCGGCGCCACCGCCATCGCCGTCATGATGCTCGTCGTGTCGTTCGCGCTGCTTTTGGTGATCAACCTCCTGCAACTCTGGGGCACAAGAAAATTCCGCGAAACCAAGTGAGTTTGCCATTGTTTTAGCCACGGATGGACACGGATGAAACACGGATTTTTTTATTCCTATAATTTGGGATTTACTTTTATTCCATGAACGCATCACTTTGTTGTCAACATGATCGGCTTGAAAACGCTCCCTTGCCGTTTAGCCGGTTCATTCAATTGGATTATTATGACGGTTCCATAGCAGGTTTCACTTTATGTGATGTCTGCGGGCAAGTGTTTTTCTTTAAACTTTTGGAATGGAATGACATGGGTGATAACCGTGTTTTTCGCTTTTCAGCGATTGACATTGATTTTGAAAAAGCCGATAAATATTATGATTATAAATATGACGTGGCATACCAAAACATTGAAATGCTCCCTAAAAATCCATTTCCTGAGCCGTCGGAATATGAAAAAGAATTGACCGCGCTTTGCGAAATCGCCCCGATAACACACATTTGTGTATCAACGTATTTTAAAGAAGGATTATGGCGTAAAACCATTGAAGCGGATAAATCGGTAACGGATTGGAAAGAGTATTTGGGGCTTCCAGACATTGAGTATGATGACGATGTGGAATTCGACACGGATGACTAATAATCCGTGTTTCATCCGTGAAAATCCGTGGCCAATAAAAAATATAAAACACCATGTCACAAGACGATCAAACAATCAGGACGGCGGTGGAGCGGGCGACGACGGAGCGGTGGTGGGTGCGGTACACGCTCATCACCGTGGCGCTTTCGTTCATGCTGTTGTTTTTGCTCGTGCCGCTTTTATTCATGTTTTACGAAGCGTTTTCCGAAGGCGTCCGCGTTTATCTCGCCTCGTTCGCCGACCGGGACGCACGTCATGCGTTGTGGCTGACGCTGCTCGCCGCGGGAATCGCCGTGCCGGTCAACATCGTGTTCGGGCTCGCCGCGTCCTGGTGCATCGCGAAATTCGAGTTTCGCGGCAAGTCGATTCTGATCACGCTGATCGATCTGCCGTTCGCGATTTCGCCGGTCGTCGCGGGACTGCTGTTCGTGCTGCTGTTCGGGGCACGCGGCTGGTTCGGGCCGTTCCTCGAATCGCACAACATCGAAATCATCTTCGCCGTGCCGGGCGTGATCCTCGCGACGCTGTTCGTGACCTTCCCGTTCGTGGCCCGCGAACTGATCCCCGTCATGCAATCGCAGGGGATCGAAGAGGAACTCGCCGCCCGGGTGCTGGGGGCCAGCGGTTGGCAGATTTTCTGGCGTGTGACGTTGCCGAACATCAAATGGGGACTTTTGTACGGCGTAATTTTGTGCAACGCCCGCGCGATGGGCGAATTCGGTGCCGTCGCGGTCGTGTCCGGAAGTATTCGCAACAAAACCTGCACGCTGCCGCTGCATATCGAAAATTTATACAACGAAAACAACTACCCCGCCGCCTTCGCTGTCGCGTCGCTGCTGGCCCTGCTCGCCATCGTGACCCTGATCGCCAAAACGATCATCGAAATGAAAACCGCGAAAGAAAATAAAACATGACGACGTCCAAGTCCCCCATGAATCACCGTGAACGCGTTTTGGCCGCCATCCGCCACGAGGAGCCGGACCGCACGCCGCGCAATTTCTGGGCCGAACCGCCGGCCTGGAACCGCCTGTTTTCATGGTTGGGATATAGCGACAAAGACCGCCTACTCGCGGAACTTGAAATTGACATTCGTCAGCTCGACGTGACGACTCCGCCGGAACGCGAAGTCGAGCCGGGGCTGTTCCGCAATTTTTGGGGCGAGCAATATCTCTATCGCGAAACGGAATGGGGCCCCATGCGGGAGGACGTTCGCGGGGCGCTTGCCGAGGCCGCGTCGTTTGCCGACCTCGAATCCTTCGCGTGGCCGCACCCCGATCAATGCGACTACTCCGGCTTGCCCGCCCAGGCGGAAAAATACCGCGATTACGCCCTGCTTTACGGTTTCGCCGACATCTGGGAACGCCCCGCCCTGGTTCG
>JAVBQX010000021.1:0-6822 GCA_031548645.1 Thermoguttaceae bacterium | reverse complement strand
CCCGGCCGCACGCGCGGTCAATCCCCCGGGCAGCGCGACGGCCTCGAAGTAACGGTACAACAATTCGAAGAGCACCATTTCACGAACGCCCAGCCCGCCGGGCACCATGGAGAGGAAACCGGCCACGGTCGAGAGCGCCGTTGCGGCCACGAAGCGCGGCAGGTGTTGCAGCAGGTCGCCTGTCGCAATGCCGACACCGTTGATCGTCGCGCAGAGACTCAGCCCGAGAAACAGCCAGGTGACGGTCATGAGCCCCCAGCCGCAGAGCAGCGTTTTCGTGTTGAAGCGGTTGAGCGCCCGGTTCATTTCCTCGTCGCCCTTGACGGCCCCGGCGATTCGCACGATCTTCCGGAAGAAAAACGGCACGACCGGCAATCCCGAAACGACCATCAGCCCCACCGCGATGAGCATCAGCACGGTCTGTTCGCGGAAGAACACGAACAGCAGGATCGCCGAGATCATCGCCCCGACGGCCATCATGGTCAGCGTTTCGAGGAACACGCCCGCGACGGCGACCGACGTTTTGACCCGTTCGCCGCGAACCAACCCCGCGCGGATCGCGACGACCATCGCCTTGCCGGGCATGTATTTTCCCAGGTGCCCGATGTAATACGCGCGGGCCGATTCGTAAAACGTCGGATTTTGCCCCAGCTTTCGCAAAACGATGTGCCAGTAGACGCCCGCGGGCAGGTATCCGAGCAGGTAGCTGGCCACGGCGAGCAGAATCCAGCCGGGATGCAATTCCCAGCGGTATTGCGACAACACGTCGCCCGTTTTGATGATCTCGCGCACGACCCAAACGACGACCAGGACCACGATCAGCCATTTGACAACGGCGAATATCAACTTTTTGCGGGAAGCGGGCATGGGAGTGTGGAGTGTGGAGTGTGGAGTGTGGAGTGTGGAGTGTGGAGTGTGGAGTGTGGAGTGTGGAGTGTGGAGTGTGGAGTGTGGAGTGTGGAGTGTGGAGTTGCGCGGATGGCAGCGGCGAAATTTTTTTGGAGATATTGCGATGGCTTTCATTATAAAGGAAAAAGGTTGAAGGCGAAAGTGGAAAACTCCCCTTTTGCCTTCAACCTTCCCCAACTCCACACTCCACATTCCACACTCAATCACAGCAGCGTGACGCCGGCGGATTGATAAGCCTCGACCATGCTTTCGGGCCAGAGACCGCAGGCGACTTCGCCGACGTGAATCGCGCGGAGCATGAACAGGCACAAACGCGATTGGCCGATGCCGCCGCCGACGGTTTGCGGAAGTTCGCCGGTGAGCACGCCGCGGTGGAACGGCAGGCCGGACCGGTCTTCGCAATCGCGGATTTTGAGCTGCCGGGCCAGCGTTTCGGCGTCGACGCGGATGCCCATGGAGGACACTTCGAGCGCGGTTTCGAGCACCGGGTGCCACAACAGGATGTCGCCGTTGAGTCCGATGCCGCCCTCGCGCGGGGTCGACCAATCGTCGTAGTCGGGCGCGCGGCCGTCGTGGATCGTTCCGTCGGGCAGTTCGCCGCCGATCCCGATGATGAAAACGGCCCCGTGTTCCTTGCAGCAGGCCGCTTCGCGTTCCTTCGGCGTCGCGCCGGGATAAGCCGCAAGCAGTTCCTCGCTCGTGAGAAACGCGATCTTTTCCGGCAGAACCGGCTTGACCTGCGGATATTTCGCGCAGACGTCGACTTCCGTCTTCCGCATGGCGGAAAAGATCGACTCGACCGTCGCTTTCAGGAAGGGCACGTCGCGGCTGTTCGCCGGCATGACCTTTTCCCAATCCCATTGGTCGACGTAAAGCGAATGCAGCGGCGAAAGCGTTTCGTCCGGCCGAATGGCGTTCATGTCGGTGTAAAGCCCTTCGCCGGGCTGAAAGCCGTATTTGTGCAGGGCGTAACGCTTCCATTTGGCCAGCGATTGCACGATTTCGACCTCTTCGCCGATGCAGGAGGCGAAAAAGCTGACCGGCTTTTCGATGCCGTTCAAATTATCGTTCAACCCGGTGGACTTCGGCAGGAAGAGCGGGGCGGTGACACGCTGCAAACCCAACGCGGCGGCCAATTCGCGCTCAAAATTGTCCTTGATCCCCTTGATGGCGGCCTCGATTTCTCGAACCGGGAACAAAGGGCGATAACCTTGCGGAATACGATCTTTGAACATTGTTGAATCCTTATCTCTGCATTACTTTCTGCATTTCTGCTTGAATCTGTTTCTCTTCCCACCGTTTGGGAAATTTTCTTCAATGGAAACACCCTGTTTGCAAACGGTGTGCCTTTTCCGCCGCCTGGTCAAAAATTTCGTGACATTTCAAGGATGGGGAACGGCCGTCCCTGTGAATCGGTCGGGTTTCGCTTTATGACGCGAAAGCCCAGATGCTCGTAAAACCCGACCGCTTGCGGGTTTTGCTCGTTGACGTCGACTTTGGTGATCTTTTTTTCATCAACCGCAAATTCGACAAGTTTTTTGCCGATTCCCTGCCCGCGAACCTCCGGTCGGACGAACAGCATTTCAATCTTGTCAGGGGAAAGCCCGACGAAACCGACAATTATGTCGTTTTTCCTTGTGCAAAACAACTCGACAACGGAAAAATATTCGTTGTGCACCAGCGGTTTCAATTCCTGAATGTCCTTTTCCGTAAGAAAATCATGCGTGGCGCGAACGGACGCCTCCCAAACTTCGATCAACTCGTCATAATCCCCTTCGCCCGCTTTATTCAGTGCAAAATTCATAAAACTTGTCATATTATTAATGAATCATAACCCGCCGCTTGTATTTTTTGCGTACCACCAGTATAACGGGAGATGAATTTACAGCAACGGAGAGGTTTTTCTTTAAAAATAAGTTGGTCAATAAAGAAAATAATTGTCGAAACAGTTGACTTTTTGTCGCCGAATCTAAATAATAGTACCGTTGTACAAATCAGCTTTTCTTTTGCGGAAATTTCCGCCTAAAAATCAAGTAACGTAAATTTTTTCATGACACCAGCTACCAACGGGAACGAATGGCCGAAAACGCGGCGACGTTCCGACAAAACCGACCCCGCCGGCTTCGACCGGATCATGCAGCCCTTCGACGCGAAAATGCTCAAGACGGACGAGCAGATCATCTTCGCCGCGATGAAAGTCTTTTCGCGATTTCCGCTCGAAGTGGCGACGCTGCGCATGATCGCCCAGGAGGCGGACGTCACGCTTTCGCTAATCACCTACCATTTCAAGACGAAGGAAAATCTGTACCAGGAAGTGCTGGCCCGCGTGCTGCCGGGGCTCACCGAGGGAATCCAGCAGCCGTTCAAATCCCTCCGCGACGGCGGCCTGCCGTCGCCGGAAGTGGCCAAGACCTTCCTGCGGGAAGCCATCGTCTACGTGGCCGACAAGATTTACGGCAACCCGAACCTGACGCTGCTCGGCCAGATCATCATGCGGGAGCATTTTTCGCCGTCGTCGGTTTACGACGTGCTCTACAAGCAGTATTTCGTCAAGGTACTCGACGCGCTGGCCCTGCTGATCGCGGCCATCACCGGCGACACGGACGAACGCCAGGTTTCCTTGCAGGCGTTTTCGATCTTCGGGCAGATTTTGAGCGTCGCCTACGAACGGGAAATGATGAAACGCTACATCGGTCTCGACGGTTTCTCCCCCGAAGAGGCCGACGAACTCAAGGAATTCGTGATCCGCAACGTGTTCGCCCAACTGGGCGTGAAGTGAGCGGGGAGTTAGTTTGGAGTGTGGAGTTGCAAAAAACCAAGAATCGGAAAAATATCAATGAGCCGGGGATGCAACGCAGCGCAATCCCCGGACAAGGGACGAAAAAACCAGAGCCCGAAGCGTAAGCGAGGGACACCGTAGCCAACGATTTTGCCCGGCGCAAAAGTTTTGAAAAATGACATTCGATACAATGAAATAAATACCTTGCAGGCCCGCCTTGAAAGGACGAAATGATTTCCCCCATTCATCATGACGAGTTTTCGCATCCCGACCGCCCGTTGCGGCTGGGGCTCGATATCGGGTCGACCACGGTCAAGGTGGTGGTCGTCGACTCGCTGCGGAAGGACATCCTCTGGGCCCGTTACACGCGGCATTACTCCGACGTGCTCAAGACGGTGTTCGAGCTGGCGTCCGAGGCGATCGACCGTTTCGCCGACCGGCGTTTCACCGTGGCCGTGACCGGTTCGGCGGGGATCGGCGTTTCGCAAAAACTGGAACTGGCCTTCGTGCAGGAGGTCGTGGCCAACGCGAAGGCGGTCGAGACGTTTATCCCGCAGACGGACGTGGCCATCGAACTGGGCGGTGAGGACGCGAAAATCACCTTCTTCGAAGGCAGCATCGACCAGCGGATGAACGAAACCTGCGCCGGCGGGACGGGCGCCTTCATCGATCAGATCGCCGTTTCGCTGAAAACCGACGCGGCCGGCGTCAACCAACTGGCCGGCAACCACAAGACGATTTATCCCATCGCGGCGCGCTGCGGCGTGTTCACTAAAACGGACGTGACCATGCTGCTCAACGACGGCGCGACGAAGGAGGACGTGGCCGCGAGCGTCCTGCAGGCGGTGGTCGACCAGACGATCGGCGGGCTGGCCTGCGGGCGGAAGATTCGCGGGAACGTCGCTTTTCTCGGCGGGCCGCTGCATTTTCTGCCCGAATTGCGGCGGCGTTTTTCCGAAACTTTGCGGCTCGACCCCGCGCAGCAGTTGCAGCCGCCGAACGCCCATTTTTACGTCGCGCTCGGCGCGGCAATGCTTTCGCTCGACGGCGAAACCGTTCCGGCGGAGGAACTGCGGCGGCGACTGCGGCACGTACATCGCCAGGGCGATTTCCGCGAAACCGACCGGATGCGGCCGCTGTTCGTTTCGGAAGACGATTACGGCGAATTCGCCGGGCGGCATCAATCGCTGCGCGCCCCACGGGCCGAACTCGCCGAAGCGACAGGCGACCTGTTCCTCGGCATCGATTCCGGCTCGACGACGACCAAGGCCGTGCTCATCGACTCGCAAAACCGCATCGTCCGTTCGTGGTACGGCTCGAACGAGGGCGAACCGATCAACACGGTGCGCGGAATTCTCGCCGACATTTACGAACATCTCCCGCCCGACGCGCGGGTCAAAAGTTCCTGCGCGACCGGTTACGGCGAAATGA
The DNA here is from genome assembly GCA_031548645.1 of Thermoguttaceae bacterium. GTDB lineage: Bacteria > Planctomycetota > Planctomycetia > Pirellulales > Thermoguttaceae > WRMR01. Next base: position 1,703 of record JAVBQX010000021.1, on the reverse strand, counting down.
TCCTCAAGGCCGCGCTCGGCATCGACGAGGGCGAGGTCGAAACGCTCGCGCATTATCGCGCGGCCGCGTTTTTCGTGCCCGACGTGTCGTTCATTCTCGACATCGGCGGGCAGGACATCAAGTGTATTTCGATCAAAAACGGGCTCGTCGACCGCATCGTGCTCAACGAGGCCTGCTCGTCCGGCTGCGGTTCCTTCGTCGAGACCTTCGCGCGGTCGCTGGGTTACGACGTGGCCGATTTCGCGCAGGAGGCATTGTTCGCCCCGCACCCGATCGACCTGGGAACGCGCTGCACCGTGTTCATGAATTCGAAGGTCAAGCAGGCGCAAAAGGAAAACGCGTCCGTGGCCGACATCTCGGCAGGGCTGGCCTTTTCCGTGGCCAAAAACGCGCTGTACAAGGTGCTCAAAATCTCCGACGCCGAACAACTCGGCAACCGCATCGTCGTGCAGGGCGGCACCTTCAACAACGCGGCCGTGCTCCGGGCGCTCGAACTGTTGATCGACCGCAAGGTGCACCGCGTCGATATTTCCGGCATGATGGGCGCCTACGGCGCGGCCTTGATCGCGAAGGAACGCGCCGCCGGTCGCGAGTCCGCCTCGACGCTGATCACGCGGGAGGAACTGCCGCGATTTACGATGACGACCAAACAGCGCCGCTGCGCCGGCTGCTCGAACAAATGCCTCATCACGGTGCATGATTTTTCCTGCGACAAAAAATTCATCTCCGGCAACAAGTGCGAAAAGGGACTCGGCCGCACGAACGGAACGTCGAAAACCAACCTGTTCCAGTACCAGTACGAACGCGTGTTCGACCATTACAAGCCGCGGGACGTCGCCGACTCGCCGCTGGGCGAAATCGGCATTCCCCGCGTGCTCAATATGTATGAGAACTACCCCTACTGGTTCACGCTGTTCGACCGGCTCGGGTTTCGCGTCGTGCTTTCGGCCCCTTCAACTTCGAAACTTTACAACAAGGGACTGGACAGCGTTTCGTCGCAGACGCTTTGTTTCCCGGCGAAACTCGTGCACGGGCACATCGCCGACCTGATCGAACGCGGCGTCAAGCGGATTTTTTATCCCGCCTTGCCCGTCGAACGGGCCGAGTTCAGGGAATCGGTCTACAGCTACAACTGCCCCGTCGTCGGTTCGTACCCCGAAGTGGTGCGGCTGAACATCGACGAAATCAAGGAAAAGGGCATCGACCTGATCGCGCCCTTCCTGCCCTGCGATGACGCGGCGAAGCAGTTGAAGCTGCTGCTTCCGCTGCTGAAACCTTACGGCGTGAAAAAGCGGTCGCTCCAATCCGCCCTCGTCGCCGCGAACGAAGCGCAGTTGGAATTCAAGGCCGATCTCCGCCGGAAAGGCGAGGAAACCGTCGCCGCGCTGGCCGTTTCGGGCGATCCGGCCATCGTCCTGGCCGGGCGGCCGTATCATCTCGACCCGCTGATTCATCACGGCATCCCCGAGCTGATCGCCGCGAGCGGGGCCGTCGTCCTGTCCGGCGATTCGGTCGCGCATTTGGGGGAAGACCTGCTTTTCCCGCTGCAAGTCGTCGACCAATGGGGCTATCACGCCCGATTGTACCGCGCCGCGACCTTCGCCGCGCAACATCCCCGCGTGCAAATGATTCAACTGACCTCGTTCGGTTGCGGGCTCGACGCGGTGACCGCCGAACAGGTCGACGAAATCCTGACCTCCTGC
>JAVBQX010000144.1:0-7566 GCA_031548645.1 Thermoguttaceae bacterium | reverse complement strand
ACCCGGATTTTTTGTCACGTTCCCGCCATTTCGGGCACTGCTTTACAGCCAGAGACGTTTCAAGGCAGTACAAAGTTTCGAGATAACCTTCAATATGTATAGTGTTGTATGGGAATTACCCCGTTAGGGGTAACATATTGGTAGAAAACGGCACCCCAACACAAGAACCATACAACCCTGAAAGGGTTGCATTATTTGCTCTTGCATGGCTATATTCAACCCCTTCGGGGTTGTAAAAAATGGGGGAGGAGCATCCAAATCTACCGATATTTTACCCCTGACGGGGTAATTTCCGTACTCTAACAAGACAGGGGCGGAACATGGAAAATCTCACACTTTTGGTCGAGCAAAGCCGCGGGGGCGACCGCGAGGCGTTTGCGCGGCTCGTGCGGAAATATCAGGGGATGGTCAGTGCGGTGACGCTCAACGTCACGGGCGATCATGCCCAAAGCGAAGACCTGGCCCAGGAGACGTTCCTGACCGCGTGGCGGAAACTTCCGGAACTTCGCGAGCCGGAAAAACTGGCGTCGTGGTTTTACGGCATCGCCAAACGGGTCGCGCTGCACTGGCGCGAAAAGCAGCGGAACAACCCGCTTCGCGGCGCCGCGGAACTCGACGCCGAGGAGATCGTCGACCGCAAATTTCAGGCGGAACAGCGGCAACGCAAGCGGGAGCAGTCGCTCGAACTCGTCTGGTCGACCGTGAAGGAACTCCCGGAAACGTTTCGCGAGCCGCTTCTACTTTATTACCGCTACAGCCGTTCCGTCGCCGACATCGCGGAGTCGATGGCGCTCAGCGAGGAAACCGTCCGGCAGCGTCTTTCCCGAGGCCGCAGGATGCTCAAGGCGGAAGTCGAAAAACAGGTCGAACAGGCGCTCGAATCGACCCGGCCCGACACGGCGTTCACGATGGCCGTGCTTGCCTCGCTCCCGATGGCCGCTTCGATGACGGCCTCCGTCCCGGGCACCGCCGCCGCGGGTGCGGGAACGACAGGCGCCCAAGCGGGCTGGCTCGGCTGGAGCGTCATTCTTTGGATCTTCGCGCCGATCATTCTGGTGACCGGCGGATTCATGGGACTTTGGACCGCCCTCAAACATTCCCCCACCGTCCGCACGCGACGCTTCATGTGCCGCTCGGCGTTGCAGTGGTATTTGTTTCTCTGGATTTTCATGGTCACGAAACTGACCGTCGATCACAAGCACGGCGGCTGGGATCAACACGGTGGCCTGTTTTTCTTCAGCTTTTTTCCGATTCTCATCGCGTTTTGCTGTTGGCTGGTTTATCGTTGGCGGATGTTGCTCGAAGAAGACGCAGGGCTCAGGCCGATGTCAACCAAACCGCTTGAAAAAACATCGCTTTCCTTGTTTTGGCTCAGATGCTGGCACTGGGTGACGTTGGTTCCCGTCTTGATTTTGAGTGTTTTATTGCTTTTCGACATTCTTCATGACATCGTGTGGAGGGGAATGTTTGAAAAATGGATCGCTTCAATTCTTTGGATGTCCATTCCCATCGGTTTTTTCGTCGTCGTTCGTCATGGCTTGCGAACGGCAAGAAACGAGGAGTCACTTTTGCGTTGGATTCCGAAAAACAACAAGACATTTCTGCCGAAACCGGAAGAAATGACAAAATTTCCGCTCTTCTTTATCGATGTCTTTGCCGTATTTTTGGGAACAATTTTTCCGGTCATTCCTTTGGTCATTTACGCAAGATACACAATCATCCTCGACGGAGTTGCCGCCTGGGTGCTTTACTCAACCATGATGATGGTTGTCGCGACGTTGATTGTCAGCCATTCCGCGGGAATTCCGGGAAAACGACTCGACGGTTACGCTAAAGCGGCGTTTTTCGCGGGGCTATGGTATGTGATTCTCATCGGGCGGTCATGGCACTACTGCGTTATTCCCGTGATTCCCGGTGTCATCATGATTCCGTTGCCGCTTCTTTTCGGTATCGTCTATTTCGGCACGGCGCTGGTTTGTTGGCGGCTTGCACGCAGGCGGTTGCGTCAGCAATCAGAACCCGTGGCGTAAGCCGGTATCCTTTTTTGTCCCTCGCTTACGCTTCGGGCTCTGATTTACCTGTGACTTTACTGATGCTTAGCCAGTTCGCTTGCCGCGAGATAATCTTCGTAGGAAAATACGTAGAGCACGGGCGTTTGGCGAGTGGAAAAGCGGAGCCACGAGGGTTGCGAAACGCATTTGACGTACGCCGGTTCAAAGTCGCGGAGCAGGACACGGTCGACCGGCGTCAGTCCGCTGGGGCGGCACTGAAAGACGTACCAGCGATATTCGCCCGGCGCATCGGGGCGGAACGCGGGCCGCAATCCGTCCCAGGCACGCACCAAATCGAGCGAGATCGACTTTTTCGACGGCGTGAAACAAACTTTCTCGTTTTCTTCGGTGTTCGCGTTGAGCACGGCGATGACTTCCGCGTCAAGGGCGTCCCAATAATATGTCGGCTCGAAGCCCTTGCGACTCGCCCCGTCGACGCCGCCAATGACCGCGTTGTAAAACGAAAGCCATTGCGGCGCGTAAAACACCAGATTGCCCGTGCCGGTGACCAACATCAATACGACGACCAGGCGGGCGACCAGCTTTTTGCTGCTCAGTTGCCAAAGCTGTGACATGCCGATGCCCGCGATGATCGCAAGGAACGGAAAGGCGGGAACGAAAAGCCGCACCCCGTCATGCGGCGGCGTTCCAGGAACCGCACGCACGACCAGCAGCACGAGCGCGTTGAGAACGACCAGCCAACTGAAACGCCGACGCTGCGAAACCGCACCGGTTTGCGGCGCATCGTCAGCGGAATCATTTCGTTCGCGTTTGATCCGGGGAAACATGCGGTGGATGCCGAAAGGCAGCGTGGCGAAAAACAGCGTCGGGAAGGTGATCGCGACCCAGACGAGCGTGTTGTACCAGGGCAGAGGATGGTCGAGATCGTACATGCGGCCCCAAAACAGGATCGCGATGTTGAACTTGCCGCGATGCGTGTTGAGGTGTAAAAATTCGGCGAAGCCCGCGAACGGTCGGTGCCAGATCGGCGGATTGAGCAGGTAAAACACGAACAGGGCCGTGACCAGCCCGACGAGATAGGGCAATAAATATTCGAACGTCGCCTTGCGATTTGGTTTTTTCGAATGGCCATTTTGCCCGTGTCGTGCCGGAAAATATGCGGTGAGAAGCGGCACGGCGATCACCAGCAAAAACGGCACGCCGGCGGCCCAGCCGGTAAACTTCGCGGCGAGGGTCAGCCCGAAACACAGTCCCCAAACGATGCCCGATGCGACGAGCCGCCGTTTTTTTTGCGGCAAACCATGATTCATTCTCGGCAGGGGAAAAGTCGCGACGGCAAGCAGCCACGCGGCGACGAGTACGCCGTCACAGGTGGCGAAATGCATATGGGCGAAAACACGCGGCACAAGCAGAACGGCGATCACGGAAAACAGCGCGGCGACCGTTCCGAAATGCCGGCGCAGGGCGGAAAACAGGACGCCCAGCGCGAGGCTCATCAACAAAATCGGGCCGAGCCGCCAGGCGGTTTTTTGCGGGAGTTGCGGTACAAGATCGGCCAGCGTGCGCCCCATCGCGATGACCGCGAGATAACCGCCGGGATGCCCTTCGATGACGGTCGTGCTTTTCCAGGACGCGGCAATCGCCTCTTGCGAAAACGGCGACGGCGTGACCTCATGCCCGCGAAGATCGCTGATGACCTGCCCGCCCCAATGCCGGACCGACGCGGCCCGCCCGATCAATTCGCCTTCGTCCCAGACGAGCGGCAGCATTTGCGACGTTCCCGCAAGAACGCAAAAAGCAAACGCCACGACAAGCCAGGGACTCAAATGCCGCATGAATCGCACTCCTTACAGGGTTCGAAAATACTTGATCGCGAGGTCGAGTTGCGGATCGTAATACGGGGCGCTGCCCTGCAACACGAAAGGCCTTTCCGTTTCGGACGCTTCGTCATCGGCTTTCGTTGCGGTTTCGGCGGCGTCATCGTCTTCTTGTGATTCGATTTCTTCCGGCGGCAGTTCGCCGGCCGGGCTGCCGTCGTCGAGCAGCATTTGCGAATCGTCGTGCAGCGCGATTTCGCCGGCTTGGACGCGTTCGACCAGCCGGTCGATTTGCCGCCCGAGTTCTTCGCCGGGCACGATGGCCCGCAAATTGCGAATCCGATAGGTCACGGCCGCCTGCCGGTCGGACAGTTCCAGTTCGTAACCTTCGTTCGGCGAAACGCCCCACACGTCGTCTCGCGTGTCGTCGGGGCCGCGATTGATGTTCTTTTGCGACGGGCGGAGATATTCGGCCTTGGTCAGGCGAAGCGTTCCCGTTTCAAGCGGCAGCTTGATCATTTCCTGCACTGTCCCCTTGCCGTAGGATCGCGTGCCGACCACGACGGCGATGCCGTGATCCTGCAAACAGGCCGCGACGATTTCCGCCGCGCTGGCGCTGTACGCGTCGACCAGCACGACGACCGGTTTGTCCCAGATCGCCGTTCCGGAGGCGGTGATCGTGTCGGAGATGCGCCGCTGTTTCGTCGTGACGATCGTTCCCTCGTTGAGAAAAAGATTGCACACGCCGACCGCCGCGGTCAAGTAGCCGCCGGGATTGCCCCGCAGGTCGATGACGACCCCCTTGATGTCCTTCGATTGCTTCAACGATTCGAGCGCCCGGGCGGTGTCCATCGCCGTCGTGTCGCTGAAAGTTTTGTCGAGCGCGATGTAACCGATGTCCGGATCGGTTTCAAGCGTATATCGCCATTTCCCGTCACGGTCGAGGCGGTCGCCCAGCACGCAGGGCAGGCTCATTTGGGCCCGCGTGACGGTGCGCTCGGCCTCCTTGTCCGTGTCGGCATGTCGCACGAGCAAGGTGACCTTCGAGCCGGGATCGCCCGCGAGTTTTTTCGAAATGTCGGACACGGTCAGCCCCGTGACGTCGTCGCCGTCGATTTTGAGCAAAACGTCACCGTACCTGACGCCGGCTTCGAGCGCGGGCGAATTCGGCAGCGGGAAAAGCTGCACGCCCTCCGATTTGCCCAGCGGAACGAGCGACACGCCGAGCCCGACCAGCTTGTTGTCAAGGCTTTCGCGGATTTTCCGCTGCTGTGGTTCGTTTTCGTAGGCCGAATAATGATCGCCGTACTTGTCGCGAAGTTTCGCGGTCATTCCTTCGAGGGCCCCTTCGAACAGGTCCTGTTCCGACGGCCGGACGAAGGCCACGTTTTGAATTTTTCGATAAGCGTTGAGCAACACCTGTTCGCGAATTGAGGTCCGGGACAGGCAGAGCAGCGAAATGATGATGACGACGAGAATGACCCGAAGATTGGTTAGCGGCATCGCTTTGCCTCGAATATTACAGGTAAATTCCGCGATCACAGATCACGGCTCGTTGCATTCCCATTGACGCCGTCGTATTTTCGGTTTGCGGCCGTTTCACAATAATTGACGATGCCGCGCGCGTCCAGTCCCAGATTGGCCAGCAGTTCCTTCCGGTCGCCATGTTCGACGTACATGTCCGGGACGCCGATCCGGTATAGCAACCGCGTGTCGAGGTGTTCCGCCGCGGCCGCTTCGAGCACCGCGCCGCCGAATCCCCCGGCCAACATGCCTTCTTCGACGGTCACGAGAAAACGGCCCTGGCGAAGCGGTTCGAGAATCGTTTGCGTGTCGAGCGGTTTGACGAACCGGGCGTTGACGACCCCGACGCTCAGGCCGCGTTCGTCCAAAATCTGCGAGGCGGAAATCGCGTCGGCCAGTTGTCCCCCGCAGACGGCGACCGTGCCGTCGAGGCCGGTTCGTACGGTTTCAGCGCGGCCGAGTTCGAGCGAATGAAAATCCCGCAGGATCGTCGGGGCCGCGGCTTTCGGGTAACGGATCGCCGTCGGGCCGTCGCGAGAAATGGCGAAACGCAACATCGGCTCCATGTCGCCCGCACAGCCCGGTGCCATGACGACCAGGTACGGGAACGGCCGCAAATAGGGGATGTCGAACACCCCGTGATGCGTCGGTCCGTCGGGCCCGACGATTCCCGCGCGGTCGAGCATCATCGTCACGGGCATGTTCTGCAACGACACTTCCTGAAAAATGTGGTCGTAACTCCGCTGCAAAAACGTGCTGTAAATATCGACGATCGGCCGCATTCCCGATTTGGCCAAGCCCGCGGCAAACACGACCGCGTGCGATTCGCAAATGCCGACGTCGAAAAACCGGTCGGGGAATTTGTCGCGGATCGCTTCGAGCATATTGCCCTGGCACATCGCCGCCGTGATGACACAGACGCGGCGGTCGTCGGCCATGAGGCGGAAAATCGAATCGCGGGCCCATTCCGTGTAGGAAAACGGGACGTTCGTCTCGCAGTCGATCGGCGTTTCCTTGGGGGAAAGATCGATGCGTTTCTTATCGCGTGAAACCGGCTTGGCTTTTTTCGACGTTGCCGTTTCCGGTTTCGGCGGATCATTGACGGCGTTCGTTGGTATAGAGGAATGATCCGCCGTGTCGCCGACATGTGAATGCGAGCCGTTCGCGTGACCGTTTTTTTTGACTTCCGGCGACGGGGCGTGATAGGCGGTCGGGTCCTGCACCGCCGGTTGATAGCCGCGGCCCTTTTCGGTGAAAACGTGAAACAGGACCGGTTCTTCGTAGTCGCGCACCATTTTGAGATAGCGCCGCAACTGCGTGATGTTGTGCCCGTCGACGGGTCCGATGTAACGGAAACCGAGTTCTTCGAACAACACGCCGCCGAGCAATCCGGCCTTGATCGCCGTTTTGAGATTGCCGAGCATCCGCTCGAACGATTTGCCGACGCCCGGCACGCGACGGGTCAGGCGTTGCACTTCGTTTTTGATGTTGAGGTAGGTCCGGTGCATGCGCAGCGAATCGAGATAGGTTCCCAACCCGCCGACGCGGGGACAGATCGACATTTTGTTGTCATTGAGAATCACGGTGATATTCTTGCCGAGCCAGCCGGCGTGACAGAGCGATTCGAACACGACGCCCGAGCCGAGGGCCCCGTCCCCGATGACCGCGACGCTGTGCCGCGAGCCCGCTTCGCCCGACAGGTCGTCGCCGCAACTCAGCCCGAGCGCGGTCCCGACGCTGCACCCGGCGTGACCGGTCATGAAAAGGTCGTATTCGCTTTCCTCGGGATTCGGGTAGCCCATCAGGCCGCCGAGCGTCCGGATCGAATCGAATTGCCCGTAACGACCGGTCAGCAGTTTGTGGGGGTAGCACTGGTGCCCCGTGTCCCAGATCAGGCGGTCGCGGGTAAAATCGAAGGTCGTATGAAGCGCGATGCAAAGCTCGACCACCCCGAGATTCGATGCAAAATGCACCGAACGCTGCTCGGCCACGCGGCACAACTCGTCGCGTATCTCGGCCGCCAGCCGGACGAGTTGGTCTTTCGAGAGCGCGTGTAAATCGTTCGGCGATTCGATCGTCGGGAGTATCTCGGGCATCACTTTTTCCTGTCAAGAAGATGTTGTGTCATGCCCACCATCGACTTGTACACGATGCTGTCGCTCTTGAAAATGTCGAGCGCGTCGCAGGCCGCCTTGACCTTTTCGTAGGCCTGG
>JAVBQX010000222.1:0-5070 GCA_031548645.1 Thermoguttaceae bacterium | reverse complement strand
GAGATATGGCGGATAACATCCTCTGCCGCGACAAGCACCCCGAATGGCAAGGCGAACGCACGAAAATGGTGTATTTGTTTCCCACGAACGAGAAGTTGTGGGCGAAATACGCCGAACTGCGCGGAGATTCCCTACGTAACGACGGTGATGGCAGCAATGCGACGCGTTTTTACGAGCAGAACCGTGAGGCGATGGACGCCGGTTCGCGCATCGCGTGGCCGGAACGCTACAACGACGACGAAATCTCCGGCTTGCAACACGCGATGAACCTGAAAATTCGGGATGAAGGCGCGTTTTGGGCGGAATACCAAAACGAGCCTATTCTCGAAAAACTTGGCGAGGAGATGCTGACCGCCGAACAAATCGCGGAAAAAACGAACGGTTATGATCGCGCGGTCATCCCGTTGGAATGCAGTCACGTCACCATGTTCGTCGATGTCCAACAAAAGGCCCTGTATTGGCTTCTGGCCGCATGGGACGGGTATTTTAACGGATATGTGTTGGATTATGGCACCTGGCCCGATCAGCAGCGGACGTATTACACCCTGCGCGACATCCAGAAAACGCTGGCCGTCGCCATTCCCAACAGCGGGCTCGAAGGGGCGATCTATGGCGGACTGGAAAAACTTTGCGAAGAACGATTGAACCGTTCGTACTATCGCGAGGACGGCGTCGAAATGCACGTCAATCAATGCCTCATCGACAGCAACTGGGGACAGAGCACCGACGTCGTTTATCAATTCTGTCGTCAATCGCAATTCGCGGGGATATTGTATCCCTCGCACGGAAAATACGTCGGCGCGTCGAGCATCCCGTTTGCGGAATATGCCAAAAAACGCGGCGACCGTGTCGGCCATCACTGGCGCATCCCCAACACGGCGGGCAAACGTCAGGTGCGGCACGTTTTGATCGACACGAATTACTGGAAATCCTTCGTGCATGCCCGTTTCGCGGTGAACATGGGCGATCCCGGTTGTCTTTCTTTGTTCGGGCACGATCCGAAGGTGCATACCATGCTGGCGGAGCATCTGGTATCGGAGTACCGCGTTCAGGCGACGGCCAATGGTCGCACGGTCGACGAATGGAAAATCCGGCCCTCGCAGCCGGACAACCACTGGCTTGACTGCCTGGTGGGCTGCGCGGTCGGCGCGTCGATCCAGGGCGTGGAGCTGGGAACGCTCAAAACGATTGCCAAACCGCAAAGGCCGCGTGTGAAGCTGTCGGAGTTTCGCAGGTAGGTCCACGAAAATCACGAAAGGCACGACCTCTTTTTTCGCTTTTTTTCGGAATTCACTATCACTCTTTGGGCGTTTTTTTACATATAGCATTTAGAAGGGCGACACTGATACCATGCACGTCTCAAATAATTTTCGTGCTTTTCGAGTTTTTCGTGGACAAAAAGTGCATGTTTTCACCCGCCGAAAAGAATAGATCAATGGGAGGGACGTTGCTGCGAAAATATTTCTTTGTGAAAATTTTCATTTTCAGGATTTTCACCGGCACACAATGAGCCTGGCGTGTCCTAAAAGAGTAGAAGCAAACACGCGACGTCCCTGTTTTTCACCATCATTTTCACGAAGGAGGAAATTATGTAAATGAGTTCAATTCAACCACCACCCTATCAACCGCCTCCGCCGGATACGGTGGAGGTCGACTGCCAAACGCTGGAAGTGACCGGCGACATTCGCAGCCCGACAATCTCAACAATTCGCCAAAACATCAGCGACCACGTCAATGATCTTTCCGTCCATTGCAGGCGTTTCGAGACGACCTTCACGACCGATGGCGTGTCCGACGCCTACACGATCACGCATTCGCTCGGGACAAGTTCGTTGCAGGTTTCACTTTACGATGTGACGAACGCATCGCAACAAATTCTTTTCGTTCACTGGGAGCCGGTTTCGAACAATGCGATCCGCATCCTGCCGGATGTTCGGCTCGCCGCCGGGCGCACGATCCAAATTCTCATTCAATAACAGGAATCCTTGAAATGGCCATCGCCTTTGAATCCGATCTGGAACTGCCGCGCGATCCGGTCGAACCGCTTCAGGCGGCGACGAAACAGTACGTGGACGCGAATTCGGACAATATCCTGCCGCCCGACGACGGGAAAATCTACGCCCTGCGGCGTCAGCCCGACAGCGAACATATCCAATTCGTCGAAGTCAGCGGCGAGCCGCCGCCCGAGGGCGACGGGTTTCCCATGACGGCCCAGCTCTACCGGCCTTTCATGGCGGAAAAGGAACTCCGCAACGGCGACGAATGGTGGGCCTGTCACGGACTGCCGTTTCACGGCCCGGACTATCCCGAAATCGTCGCCATGAAATCCGTCGCGCCCTATTACAAAAACCTGTTGCCGCTCATGCAGTCGCAATCGCTCCCGGCGGGGAACGAAATCACCCTGTCGGTCGGCAACATCGCCAGCGCGTATTACATGTTCGACGGAAACTACAGCAACAACTGGCAGGGAATGGCGGGACCGACCTTGAGCCAATCGAACATGATCACGCGAAAAATCCCCGCTCCGTTGGGCCGGATCACCGGCTATTCGATTGTTTCTCAATATTCAAGCACGATCAGTTATCCGACGGAATGGGTGCTGCAGGCTTCGCTCAACGGCAGCCAGTGGCAGACCATCGATAATCGAAAGAACGTCACTTGGGACCCGGCGGCGCGCGGTGCCGTCCGTCAGGTGTTCGAACTGCCGACGCCTTACGAGGGAGCCGCTTTGTATTTTCGCTGGGCTTTCAGCAAGTCGACCGGGACGGGCTACATGTCGATCAGCGAGCTGGAACTGCACGACAGCATCACGCAATACGCCCTGCCGAAAAAAGCCGACGACGCCAACGGCTGTCCGTTCTTCGTGAAAATGAAATCGGGACTGCCGTCGGATCACCTGCAGGTCGGTGACCGCGTGCTTTTGGGCCAGACGGACGAAAAGTACCTCGACGAGTTCGGACGCACCTGGCTGGCCTGCAACATGAATACGCATGAGGTCGCCGAATATCCCGACCTCGTGGACAAGAAGGGCGTGCGCCACTTTGAGAACGGCGAGGTCGTGCCGGTGCTCCTCAGCAATCTCATTCCCGGCACCTATCCCGTTACCGTCAGTTCGGAGGCGAGTTCGACGAATTCCCGCTGGAAGCCTTTTGACGGCAACGGCACGGTCTATTGGGCGACCGCGTCGACGGTCAAAAGCGGCTGGCTTCAGGTCGAGCTGCCGCGCTCGATCCTGATCAACGCCTATGATCTCAAGACGAGCAATACGCAGGACAACACGCCGCAGGATTGGACGGTGGAGGTTTCGGACGACGGCACGAACTGGACGGTCATCGATAGGCAGACGGGCAACACCGCGCTCATCGACCGCAAGTTCACGGTCGCGACGCCGCGTCGCGGAAAATTCGTGCGGCTCAACGTGTCCTCCATCATTCGCGGCACCTGCGTGGGCGTCTTTCGCTTGCAGTATTTTTCGAACGAATACGACATGCTCCAGATGCCCAATTACAATCCAAGCAATGAAAACCGGCTTTACATGCTGGCGAAACTTTCCAATCCTTAATTTTAGAAAGCATTTATGGCGATTCTCTTTGAATCCGATCTCAAACTCCCGCGCAATCCGCAGGAAAATCTCCACGCAGCGCCGAAACAGTACGTCGACGCCGGGCTAACGACGAAAGCGGACACGGTGCATACGCATACGGTCACCCAGCTCGTCGGGCTCGGCACGGCGGCGATCTGCGATACCGGCACGGCTATCGGCAACGTGCCGATTGTCGGCCCGGACGGCAAGTTGAACGCTTCCGTTTTGCCGTCCATCACGACCAATAGCACCTTCGTGGTCGCGAGTGAAACGGCGATGCTCGCGCTCACGGCCCAAACGGGTGACGTGGCCGTTCGCACCGACGTCAGCAAGAGTTTCATCCTGCTGCGCGAACCGGCGACGGCGCTGGCCAACTGGCAGGAACTCCTGACACCGACCGCTGAAGTGGTTTCGGTCAACGGCAAATCGGGCACGGTGGTCCTCGCCGCGATGGACGTCGGTGCGATTGCCGTCACGGAAAAGGGGACGGCGAACGGTGTTGCGACGCTCGACGATTCCGTGAAGGTGCCCATCGCCCAACTGCCGACGCAGGCTGTGGTCGCCGACTCCGCGAATGAAATCCCGACCGGCGCGGCGGTATTCGGTCATACCAGCGCGACGACGGCCCATGAATCGACCGCGACGCCGACGGCGGATCGCATCGCCATGTTCGACGCGAGCGGACGCCTGCATTCGGGCTCGCCGGTCGCCAACAGTGACGTGGCGACGAAGCAATACGTTGATACGCAGTCCGGTTCCGGCGGTTATCGCGGCACCTTCAGCGGTGACGGCAGTCAAACGACTTTTGCCGTGACGCATGCGCTCGGCAGCGAGGAGGTTGTCGCCGACGTCTTTCGGATCGGTGCCAGCGGGCCGGAACGTATTTTCGTCGAGTGGGAAAGCGCTTCGGCCAACGTGATCAACCTGATCTTTGCATTGCCGCCGACGAACGGTACGGAGTTCATCGTCAAGGTGCGGGCTTGATCCCGCTCTCCGCATCGCGGGTTGATGCGGCGGGAACTCCTTCAATATTCCCGCTGCGTTTCTCGCCGCGATTGAGCAAACTGCTTGTCAAATATCTATTCCTTGATTTTAGGACTGACAACAACCATCGTCAACATGAAACAGAAAAATAATGAGTTCTGATTTAAATCTCGAAGACGCGATTCGCGAAAACGCCGCAGGTCCGAAACGTGCCCAGGGCGACTCCGGCAGCATCGACCAGCATCCGCTGCAGGATCAAATCGCCGCCGACAAATATCTTGCCTCGAAGAATGCCGTCAAACACGGTATCGGCATCAAAAACGTCAAGATTTCACCCGATGGGACAACGTAGGAAGTGAAAAGGTAAAAGTGAAAAAAGAAAAGTTGCGCAAGCGACATTTTCATGTTCACAAGAAATTGACATGGCCCGTGAACAGAAGCTCACGGGCCATGCCTCGGAGGCACCACTACAAAGGAACCAACTGTCAGTGTTGGTTTTTCGA
>JAVBQX010000002.1:0-8332 GCA_031548645.1 Thermoguttaceae bacterium | reverse complement strand
GCGAAAAACGCCACGTTTTCCGTCATCAACGACACGCACCAGAACACGCCGACCCTCGCGAAACTGACGAAGAAACTCGCCGAACTCAAGGCCGATTACACCGTCTGGAACGGCGACCTGATCAACGATTATTACACCGACGAGCAGGTCATCACGAACATCGCCCGGCCCGCCGACGCCGCGTTCGCCGCCGACAAGCCGCTCCTTTTCACGCGGGGCAATCACGATTATCGCGGTCCGTGGGCCCGGAATCTGCCGCGGCTGTTGACGCCCTGGTGCCACGCTGATCCCAAATACCGCAATCTCGGCTACAATTTCGCCTTCCGCCAGGGACCGCTCGCGATCGTCAGTCTCGACACGGGCGAAGACAAGCCGGACTCGCACCCCGTGTTTTCCGGCATGGTGCAATACGAGCACAACATGCGACGTCAGGCCGAATGGCTCGAAGAAACGCTCAAGCGGCCGGACATCGCCTCGGCGCCCTTCATCGTCGCGTTCTGCCACATCCCGCTTCACGATCCGCGTCCGAACGCCAACCCGGGCACGACGCTCGAAGGTTACGCCGCTTATTCCGGGCTCGGTCTCAAGCTGTGGGGGCCGTTGCTCAACAAGGCCCGCGTGCAACTCGTCGTCACCGCGCACCAGCATTCCTACCGCTACTCCGAACCGGGTGAAGGCCGTGCCTGGGCCCAGCTCGTCGGCGGCGGTCCCAGCAGTGAAAACGCCGAATCCCGCGGCGCCCCGACCGTCATTCACGGCCGCGCCGAAGGCGGTAAATTGGCCGTCACGGTTTACAATGTCGCCAACGACACCGTCCGCGGAACCTTCGAATTCCAAAAAAGGTAGGGCGTTCACGCCGTGACCGCCGCAACCAGAGCCCGCAGCGTAAGCGAGGGATACGGAATATGCGATGTTCTTAGCCGCCGGGCTCGCCCGGCGCGAATGCGCAGCACGATCCCGGAACGGAGCAAAGCGGCATCATATTGAAACGGATTAGCGAGCGGGGAACGTGATTATCCCCTCGCGGTCCGCGTCGTCGTCCCAGGTTTCATCCCCGGTTTTTTTCGCGGCGACCAGCGATCCGTCGTCCGAACGGAGCGGTTCGTTTTCAAAACCGTTGGCCAGTTCTTCGGACATGTTCATGAACTGGAAGAAATAATCGTCGCCGGCGTCTTCGCGGCGGCCCCAGGGGAAGAAGAGTTCCGCCGCGGCGTGAAATTGTGCAAATTCCGGGTCGGTGTGCTGTCGTTCCTTCGCTTCGAAAAGAAATTTATTGCGCAACAGCGAGGTAATCAATCGTCCGTTGGGCCAGCGAACCACGAGAATGTCGTTGATTTCGTTCAGCAACTGGTAGACGCGGGCACGCGCCAGGCCGAGCGTCCTCGCCGCCTGACGGATGCTGGTCACTTCGCCCTGCAAACCGATGCGATTTTCGGCCAACTGGCAAATCTGCTCCGACGCGTCGATGCGCAACTGGGCCAGGATCGGCATGATGTAATTGGCTTCGATGTCCGCCCGGGCCGGCGTACCACGCTTGACAAGCGTTTGCATGGACCAGTTTTCCACGTGGTCGATGTTCTTCGGCACCAGCCGCGTCAGGAGGTGTTTCGAGCTTTCCACTTTGCTCACGATGGAACAGACGCTGTGGAAGATTTTCAAAATGGCCGTGACGCGTTTTTCTCCGTGAGTGCGGATTTCCCGCATTTCGGCCAGCGTCTTCGTGCAGTATTCGCCGAGCGTGCAATTCCAGATCACGCGGGTCAGTTCGCCGAGCGTGGGGCAGAGCCGCCCCAATTTTTCGTGAGCCAAACCCTTGTCAAGAACGATCTGCTGCCATTTTTGCCATTGAATTTCCGAAACAAAGGTCGAATCGGCCAACGAATCGTTCTCTTCAAGAAACAACGAAGAAGGGGTTTCCGAACGTGTCGGCAACGAGGAATCCGGGATATCGTCCGCTTTGGTATCGGCGGCGCGGGCGAGCAGTGTGATGAACGAGCGGATTTTTTTCTCCCCGATGCTGGGAGTGCGGCACAATTCCTCGAAGGGGATTTGAAGCAGATCGCCAAGCGACCGGTTGATCAGGACCAGCGGAAGACGACGATCCGTCGGCAGGGCCCAAAATGCGAGCGGCTTGGTCAGGTGAATCGCAAACTTTTCCTGGAGCAACAGATTTCGCAGTTGCTCATATTGCGGGACAACCTGGACGTCTTCAAAAAATGTGACTCGGGGGGAAGGCATGGGGACGGTCCTGATAATATCTCAAGGAGAATGACAAAAGTTGCGACACAGGGCATGACACGGGCACGACGACGATTGGCATGTTTTGTGCAAGTATGCCGATACTCAATAAGATCACGCGGGCTAATAATACGGTTTACACGGCGTGATGCGTGGCGTGGCGTTGCTGCGGAACTGGGGCATGTTGAAAAAAGGAAACACAAAAAATATCGAATTATCCCTATTTTTTTTAGAATGCAGCCAAAATGCAAGCAATTTTCCTGAATTACTTGAAAAAAGTAGATTACCCAAGTACTTATGTTAAGATTGTCATGAAAATCTTGTAAAAACTCAATTCCCACGAATCATAGCGGAGAGCTGCTAACATTATGATATCAAAATAGTTAAGACACAAGAAAACTGTTCGATAATTTATTTCAGTACAGATATTGTCGACTTCATCCAGACGTTCCCCCTTTTTAAAGCACATTGTCTGTCAATAAACTCAGGAATTGAGCTCAACAATGTCCTTGTCGTGCAGAACGTAATCACCCTTGACAGGTGTTCCGTCATGTACGGCCTCGCCCCAAACCCGGGCACCACGGAAATTCTTAACATAATCGTTATGAATCAATTCCGCCAATTCAATCAAGGTGCCGCCCTGCTTGATCGTAAAGGGTCGATCGAAATCCGCTTCTTTTTTCTGTGGCAGCTTCGTATAGACGCGAATGACTCCCATCGCATCGTAAATTGTTTTACGAAAAGAGATTAAGGAATCCGCGTCAGTCGCGTTGATGTGAAATTCCTCAAACGGAAGTGGGCAAAATTCGTGCAATAATTCGAGCCGGGTTTGTGCGTCCGGCGTGTCGATTTTGTTGCAAATAAGAAATGTGCGCGTAAAAGTCAGCCCGATGTCATCTTCGTCGATGTAAGTCTCTGTGGCAAGTCGGGTTTTGCCGGTTTCCAGTTTTTTGAGAACGTCCTGCAACTGGTCGATGCCCTCGTCGCTGTCGAGATCGACCATCAGCAACACCAGATCGGCAGCGCGAATGTAACCCGACATGTACGGCTCAAAAAAATCGGGCGTCACCGGCGGCGTGTCGATTAGTTGTACGGAAACATCTTCCCAGTCCATCATGCCGGGTTGCGGTTCGGTCGTCGTGAACGGATAGGGCGCAACAGCCGGGACGGCATGGGTTAATGTTGCAAGGAGCTGGCTTTTCCCCGCGTTGGGGCCGCCGATGATCACCGCCGTGCCCGCCCCCTGACGCGGAATTTTGTAGGATTTGCCGCCGCTTTTCTTGCCGCCGGTTTTGCGGAATTGTTCGATTTCCAGCTTGGCCTGTGAAATCTTCGATTTGAGCGTCGCCTGCAGGTGGTCGGTGCCCTTGTGCTTGGGCATTTCGGCGAGCATGATTTGCAGCCATTTCAGCTCTTCGTCCGGCGTCGAGGCTTTTCGGTATTCGGCTTCCGCTTTATGGTACTGTTGTGTCAGGTTCGCTGGCATGACAGGCTGGAATATTGGGCAAAATTTGATTTTCGTCTAAATTCGTCAGTCCATGACCGACACGATAAAACTATGAGAATTATAGCAGAGAGCGCCGAAATCTCAACCGATGCGGAAAATGGATCTTATATCCCGTCATGCGAACCGCACAATAAATCCATTGAGATTAATATGGCAAAAAATAGTCCTCGGGAGAATAATTTTTTCTCTTCTTCGATCGCGATGAGAGTTCACGATTGATAATACTTTTTGGAATGCTACTCAATATTTATCGCATTCCATATTTTCTGACGCCCCAATATTTCCGTTTCGAATCATGCGTCAACATACGAAAAAATCGCAGCCTCTCCGCGTATTGCCGGGAAATATTCAGGCAATACAATGCCATGCAAACAAGCACCATTGTGGGTGTTTTGTCGCGTGAGAACGCTTAATATCGTCTCTTACCTCAAAATGATTTAATGAGGATACCATGGTCCGACACAGCTTGAAATTCACAATGATTGTGATGTGCGTTTTTTGTCTCTCCTGCTCCAAAAGACCGGACGGAATGCCGAAAACCTATTCTTGCACCATCAAGGTGATCAAGGATTCGGCTCCCGTGGAAGGAGCCAACATCGTCGTTTATGCGGAGAAGCCTTTCAGTGATTTGGTGACGTCGGGAATTACGGATTCCTCCGGGAATGCGAAACTCGTTTCGCTTTACAAAAACGTCCAGGTCAAAGGAATCCCGGAAGGTTCCTATAAAATGGTCGTGACCAAGCAGCCTTTCCTGGAACACACGAAAACGCCGGATGAAATCGTGAAAATGTCTCCCGGCGAACAAATGGCATACGAAAGGGAATT
The DNA here is from genome assembly GCA_031548645.1 of Thermoguttaceae bacterium. Classification (GTDB taxonomy): domain Bacteria; phylum Planctomycetota; class Planctomycetia; order Pirellulales; family Thermoguttaceae; genus WRMR01. The sequence goes on along the minus strand of JAVBQX010000002.1, from coordinate 3,762 downwards.
CAAAAAGAAGCGGGACGCACTTCCCAAAATCGTGCCGGACGCTTTGACAAAACGCGACACGACCCCGCTGAAAGTCGAGGTGACAACACAAGGCGGCAATCTGGAAGTCGATCTCTCGAAATATTGATCATACATCATCAACATGAATGTTGTCAGTTCAATTTCAGTTTTGGCAATCAAGAATTGCCGTATCACATTAACTTTTGAAATGGAGTGAATTTATGCAAATACGTTCCCTGGAAAGAATCACGAAGGGGGGGAACTCATCCGGCTTCACCCTTGTCGAGCTTCTTGTCGTCATTGCGATCATCGGTATTCTGATCGCCCTTTTGCTTCCCGCGGTTCAAGCGGCTCGTGAAGCGGCACGTCGCATGCAGTGTACGAATCATCTCAAACAACTGGGGCTTTCACTGCACAGCTACCACGACGCCCACAAATCGTTTCCGCCATGCCGAACGGGAACGTCAAGGAAGGGTGATGAACGAACCTATGGAGGTATCAGCTATCTGGTCGCCCTCCTCCCGTTTTACGAACAGACCGCACTTTATGAATTGGTTCTGGCCGACGAATGGCGCAGTTGGCATGCTTCCGGTCCCTATACGGACGTAAAAATTTCCACCCTGGCCTGTCCCTCCGACGGTGCCGCTTCGCAAATGTCGCATGTTGGGCAGGCTCAGCGTGCCAGTTATCAAGGCAGCCTCGGCGATGTGATTAAAAATACGGACGAAGCGGAAATCAACACGCGAGGTTTCTTCCCCGGAGGTATGGGTTACGTTGATACGACCAGCGGCGCCGGCACAGGTTTGTATATTGGGGTGAGAACCAATACATTCTCCTCCATGGTGGACGGCACCTCCAACACGGCGGCGATTTCCGAGTCCGTCGTCGGGACAAAAAGTGGAGACTCAAACGTCAAAGGTGGTATCGCCATCCAGGAACGCGGCCCGGTGGACGATTGCAAGGCCAGGGGAAACAACCCCGACAATCGCAAGGAGTTGACGGACCCGACAAACGTCGCACCCCACGTGAGAGGTCAGTTCTGGAATGACGGGCGACCGAGAATTATGAATTTCCAGACGGTGTTGCCGCCGAACTCGGCTTCCTGCGCCGAGATGGCATCACACCCGGGACACGGAGGTGGAATCATGACCGTCACCAGCAATCATACGGGAGGCGTCAACTGTGCTCTCGGCGACGGTTCCGTCCAATTCATTTCGGAAACGATCAGCAGCACGACCGCGGGCCAGGAAAATTATGATGTCGCGTCAAAAGGCGATCCCACCGGACAAAGTCCGTTTGGCGTTTGGGGAGCCCTGGGCTCAATCAACGGCGGGGAATCCAAGAGCTTCCAATAAAGGAATGTCGGTTGAGTTCATTGTGCGGGAGATATATTTTACACATTTCCGCTGAACCGGGGGTGCGTTTTTTGTCGCCACCACAATCTGCGGCAGGAAGGAAATGACAGCCGGAATGGAGCATAGCGCAATGTCGGGATTGTTAAATATGAACAATTTCTGATCCTTTCATTACGGCTGTTGTCCTTTTGGGTGAGAATGGTTGCGGCGGTTCGCCTGTTCCGCTGCAACCGCTCCATGACTGTCGCAGCTCCCTTTCGTGGCCGTATTTCTCTGGCGCCAAATATCTGTACGTTTGAATGTCATCAAGGGGACAAAATCAATCCCCGGCTCGTGCAAACACTTGACAATTGCCCTTGTTTTTCATAAATTGCAAGTTTAACTGGGGAAACGGCTGCGCGCAAAGAGGGCGGAAAGACGGAAAACGTCATTCCGGGCGATTTACGGTGGTTGGGAAAATATCCCGGCAAACTGTTATGAGACAGCGTGTCCCTTGGCCAGTTGAAAAATCCGCCCAACGCTCTGTGGAAGTCCGTTTTCCCGAAGGGTAAACGGACGCGCGAGCGGGAATTTCTCATCGGTGGAAGTAAAATGTTTTTTCCGAAGAAAATCGGAATTTTGTGTCAACCCGAGCGCCACGCAATAATATTAATGAGGCGTATAAAAGCGTCAAAAAACGGCGTGGCCCTGATGAAAGCGAAATGAGCGTCAGTGATGAGCGAACCTGTCACGATCAGCAGCAAGCATGTGGCGAGGGGCCTTGATTTTCCCCTTGAAAAAGTTGAATCCGTCATCAAACTTCTCGACGAAGGATTTCCCGTCCCGTTTATCGCGAGATACCGCAAGGACCAGACCGGGAACCTCGACGAAACGCAAATCCGCGAAGTCGAATCGCGACTCAACGAATTGCGGCAACTCGCCGAACGGAAGCAGGTGATTCTCAAGGCGATCGAATCGCTCGGCAAACTGACGCCGGAGCTCGACCTGAAAATTCGCGAGGCCAAAACCTCGAAACGGCTCGAAGACCTGTACCTGCCCTACAAGCCGAAACGTGAAACGCTGGCCTCCGGCGCCCGGTCGCGCGGGCTTGAGCCGCTGGCGCTCGAAATTCTCGAAGGCAAACTAACGCAGGAAAAACTCGACGAACGCGTCCGGGATTTCGTCGACGCGGACAAGGGCGTCAAAACCGAAGCCGACGCCCTGCTCGGGGCCGGGCACATCATCGGCGAGCTCTTCAGCGAAAGGGTCGAACTGCGGCAGAAGATTCGCGATTTGATTCAACGCGGCAGCAAGCTCGTCTCGAAACGCATCGAACAGGAATCGCCGGCCGATGAAACAATTGAAGTCGTGACGACAAAAACGCCGTCCCTCGTCGTGACCGAATCGGCCCAGGCTTCCGCCGCGACGTCGATCGCCGCGAAATTCAATCTTTCCGACATCGACGAAAGCAGCCCCTTCGCTTCGGAAACCGCGGATGTTCTCACGTCCGCCGAATCCACCGAATCCGTCGCGCCGATCGTTTCCGACGTCATGCGGCCGATGGCCGATGCGGAGTCCGTCTCGCCTGCGGTCATGTCGTCCGACACGGGCACAGGCGAAACGATTGCCCCGGAAGTCGACGTCGTGCAAAACGTCGTCGTTTCTGAAATCGGTGCCGCGGAAATCAACGTCGAGACGACCTTGGCCCAGCTTTCCCCTGCGGAAGCGGTGGCGCCAACCCCGGAATCTTTGCAAATCGTGACGCAGGACACCGCCGTCGAACCGACCGCGGGGTCCGGCGAAATCGCGCAAAACGCGGTGGTTCCGCCCGCCATCGCAACGGCCAAGGCCGTCAAGGCGGAAAAAAAGAAGAAGAAAAAGAAAAAGGCCAAAACCCCGCAGGAAGAAAAGCGACAGGCCGAACTCGAAAAGCTGTACAACGACTATTTCGATTTTACCTCCGAGTTGCGCAAGATGATGCCCTATCGCGTACTGGCGATCAACCGCGGCGAAAAGGCCAAAGTCCTGCGTGTGCGTTTCGACCATGACAAGGACGCGATTCAGGCGATTGTCGACGAATTTTGCCTCCCGAAGGATCACCCGCTCGGCAGCTTCCTGTCGGAATGCGCGAAGGATTCGTTGCAGCGGCTCTTGCTGCCGACGCTCGAACGCGAAGCCCGCCGCGATCTCACCGAATCGGCAGAACGCCAGGCGGTCAACGTGTTCGCGAAAAATTTGCGCAACCTGCTGTTGCAGCCGCCGCTCAACCGGCAACGCGTTCTGGCCAGTGACCCCGGATTGCGACACGGCTGCAAGACGGTGGCCCTCGACGAGTTCGGGAACGTGCTCGCCTACGAAACGGTGTACCTCGTCGGCAAGGCGGGAAAAGGCGGAAACGCCGCCGAGACCGTCGTCAAAATGATCGACC
>JAVBQX010000166.1:0-9512 GCA_031548645.1 Thermoguttaceae bacterium | reverse complement strand
CTCGCCTTGACCGATCACGGAAACATGTACGGGGCGCTCGAATTTTATCAGAAGGCGAACGACGCCGGGATCAAGCCGATTGTCGGGTTCGAGGCCTACATCGCGCCGGGGAGCCGGTTGGAAAAAGCGGCCACGTCGCAGAAAGAAGCGAGTTATCACATCACGCTGCTGGCCCAAAACAACGCGGGCTACAAGAATTTGCTGAAACTTTCGTCGCTCGCCTTCACCGAGGGGTATTATTACCGCCCGCGCATCGACAAGGAAACGTTGCGGCAGTACAACGAGGGGCTCATCTGCCTGAGTGGCTGCGCGTCGAGCGAACTGGCCCGCGCGATTTTGAACGGCGGCGAAGCGGATGATTTCGCCCGGGCGAAACAGGTCGCGCAGTGGTATCGCGATCTGTTCGGCGACCGGTATTTTCTCGAAATCCAGGACGGTGGGCTTGAGATTCAACGCATCGTCCTCAACGGCACGCTGAAAATCGCGAGCGAACTCGACATCCCGCTCGTGGCCACGAACGACGTGCATTACGTTCGGCAAAGTGACGCGGAAACGCAGGACATTTTGCTCTGCCTCAGCACGGGGAAATTCCGCACCGACGAAAAGCGGATGAAAATGGAAAGCGACCAGTTCTTCCTGCGCAGCGGGGCGGAAATGCTGCACGCGATGCCCGACCAGCGCGCGGCGATCGAACGGACGCAGGAAATCGCCGACCGGTGCGAGCTGGACCTCGAATTGGGGAAACGGTTCTTCCCGACCTTTTATCCGCCGGACGGCAAGTCGTCGGACGATTACCTGCGCGAGCTTTGCATCGACGGGCTGAAGCGGCGTTACGCCGGCAACGAAAAGCGGATGCCGGGCGGCGAACTGTCCGACGAAGTCATGGCCCGGCTCGACCGCGAACTGTCGGTGATCAAAAAACTCGGCTTTCCGAACTACTTCCTCATCGTGTGGGATTTCGTTCGCATCGCCGAGGAACGCGGCATACAACGCACCGCGCGCGGCAGCGGCGTCGGCGCGCTCGTCTGTTACGCGCTCAATTTGAGCCACGTTTGCCCGCTCGAATTCGACCTGCTGTTCGAGCGCTTTCTCGACGAGAACCGGCTTGAGGCGCCCGACATCGACATCGACTTCGACCAGCAGCGACGCGGCGAAATCCTCGATTACGTCAAGCAAAAATACGGCAACGAGAATGTCGCGCAGATCGGAACGTTCGGCACGATGGCCGCGAAAATGGCGATCAAGGACGTTGGCCGCGCGCTCGGATTGCCGCTCGCGTTCGTCAGCGACGTGAGCAAGCTGGTGCCGGAAGCCCCGAAAATGACGATCAAAAAGGCATTCGACCAGAACGACGAACTGCAAAAACTATACGACTCGAACAGCGAAGCCCGCGAGTTGATCGATTTCGCGAAAGGCTGCGAAGGGCTCGCCCGTTCGGCGGGGACGCACGCCTGCGCGGTGGTCATCGCCGACCGTCCGCTGACCGATTTCGTGCCGCTGCAGCGGGTGCAGAACAAGGACGAAATCGTCACGCAATGGGCCATGGGCGAGGTCGAAAAGGCCGGCTTGCTCAAAATGGACTTTCTCGGGCTGCGCAACCTCTCGATTCTCTCGCAGGCGATCGACGTCATCGAGCAAACGACCGGCGAGCGGATCGACCCGTATCGCTTCCCGCTGGACGACGCCGAAACGTATGCGTTGCTTTGCCGCGGCGAAACGAAAGGCGTGTTTCAACTCGAAGGGGGCGGCATCCGCGAACTGTTGCAACGCATGAAACCGGACAGCTTCCGCGACATCATCGCGACGCTCGCGCTGTATCGTCCCGGGCCGCTCGAAGGGGGGATGGTCGACCAGTACATCGAGGTCAAGCACGGCCGCAAACAGGCGGAATACGCGCACCCGATCATGAAAGACGTGCTCGAAGAAACGCACGGCGTCATGGTTTACCAGGAGCAGATCATGCGGATCATGAACCGGCTCGGCGGCATTCCGCTCGCCGCGGCCTACACCTGCATCAAGGCGATCAGCAAGAAGAAAGAGGCCCTCATCGTCAAGCCGAAAGGCGATTTCATCGACGGGGTGCAAAAACAGGGGCTTACCGCCGACGACGGCGAACACCTGTTCGATTTGATCCAAAAATTCGCCGGTTACGGGTTCAACAAAAGCCACTCGACCGCCTACGCGCTCATCGCCTACATGACGGCGTATCTCAAGGCGCATTACCCGGTCGAATTCATGGCGGCCCTGTTGTGCGGGGACATTTCGAACCGCAACTTCACGAAAAAGGACTCGACGGTCGAACACATCGAAGACTGCCAGCGGATGAACATTGAGGTCATCCCGCCGGACGTCAATTCGTCGCACAAACTGTACGCGGTGCGGGACGGGAAAATTCATTTCAGCCTGATCGCCATCAAGGGATGCAACGAGTGGTGTGCCGATTCGATTGTCGCCGCCCGCGAAAAGGACGGGCCGTTCCGGTCGATGTTCGATTTCTGCGAACGGGTTTCGCCGCGGGATTGCCCGTTCTCGACGATCTCGATTTTGATCAAGGCCGGCGCGTTCGATTCGCTCGGCTGCAAGCGTTCGCAACTGACGCAGGTGCTCGACAAGGCGTACCAGGCGGGCAAGACCGCGGCGGCGGACCGCGCGATCGGGCAGCGGTCGCTGTTCGACGATTTCGAGGAGCCGGCGGAAGTCGATCCGCAAACGGAAATCGCGGCGGCGATGAGCGGCTTGCCCGACATCGCGGAATGGGACGACAAGGAAAAACTCGGCTACGAAAAAGAGGTGCTCGGCTTTTATCTTTCGAGCCACCCGCTCAAACAGTACGCTGAACAGTTCAAGGTGTTCGCCTCGCATACGACCTCGGCGGCGGTATTTTTGCCGGACCGCGCGGAGGTGGTGCTCGGCGGGATGATCGGGAGCATCAAGCTGTCGCAGACGAAAAATCCGAAGCCGGACCGCCCGAGCCAGTTCGCGATGTTCGACCTGGAAGACGTCGACGGCATGATTCGCAGCATCATCTGGCCGGAACAGTATGCGTTGTACTCGCAACTGGTCAAGCCCGATTCGATCGTGCTCGCCGTCGGGCGGATCGACAAAAGCCGCAGCCAGGCGGACGACGACGCGAATTTCATCATCGACCGCCTGATGACGCTCGACGATGCGCAGACGCTGCTGACCCGCGGGGTCGCGATCACGGTGCCGGAATCGCGCGGCGAGGAAGGGTTGCGGAAATTATACGAAATCTTACGCGGCTACCCCGGCACGGGCGAATTGGAACTCAACCTGCGTTTCAACGACGGGCGGCTGGCCCTGATGAAATGCAAAACCGGCGTGACGCTCAACCCGGAATTGCGCCGCCGCGTAACGGAACTGCTCGGCGAGGAAAACTACCGCCTGATCGCCGCTCCGCAACGCGCGATGAGCGGCAACAGGGACAACAACCGCAATCGCGGCAACTGGAAAAAGCAGGGCTGACCATGAATTTCGCTTTACCGTTTTTTCGACCGCCGATCAAACCGCCGGCGTTTTTGGAGAATCGCGAGCATTATCTGCCGATTCGCGTCGACGTGTTGCTGGAACGGATGCTGCGGGAGGAACGGCTCGACGACGACGAGCGGGAATCGCTGACCGTCCTGCGCCGGCTGCTGGCCGACCGTTTTCATTACGAGTACCGCGAAACGCTCGAATCGCTCAAAAATGATTTCACGCCCTTCGACCCGGACAGTGAAACGCTGGACGAGCCGGAATACGACGCCGGGCAGTTGCACGAAATTCGCGTGCGGCTTTACGAGTCGATCCGCAAGGTGCTGCAAATCGGCAATTACCGCAAGTTGACGCCGGATCAACTGGCCGAATGTCTCGAACTGCAACCGATCGGCGGGCTGAGCGTGCACGTCGACACCGGCGATTTCGACAAGTTTCACGTCTATTATCGCGGCGTCCGGCACGTCGACGAAACGGATTATTTCTTTTTCTGGAAACGAACGCGGCCGACGGTCTGCCTGAACCGCGTGTTCGTCATCGCGCGCTTCAAGCCGGAAAAGGGCGGGCTGGTCATGGTCAAGATGTTCAAGGACGTGCCGGTCGAAAACATCAAGATCATCGCGCCGAAGGTGAAACTCGGCATGCCGGTGTTCGCGAGGATCAAGATCGGCGGCAGCGTCGCCGGTTCGCTGATCGCCCCGATTTCGAAGCTGATCTTCGCGTTCACGATGTCGTGGATTTATTTCCTCCTCATCCTGGCCGGACTGCTCATCGCGGCGTTCAAGGGCATGATGAGTTTCCTGAACAGCCGCACGAAGTACATGCAGGTGTATTCGAGCAGTTTGTATTACCGCAATCTTTCGAACAACACCGCGGCCCTCGCGACGCTGGTCGACGCGGCGGAAAACCAGGAATTGAAGGAGGCCCTGCTCGGGTATTTCATCCTGTACCTCAACCGCGACCGTGAAATGACGATGCGGCAGCTCGACGAGGCGACCGAATGCTGGGTCGAAGAGCGATTCGGGCACCGTTTCGATTTCGAGGTCGACGACGCGATCCGCAAGCTGGTCGACAAGGAGATCGTGCACGTCACGGAACCGTCGCCCGGCCAGCCCGCCTATCGCGCCTGCGAACTGGCCGAAGCCTTGCGGCAACTCGACAAAACCTGGGACGAATTCAATACCTTCCCCGACGCGGCGTGAGATGCAACCGGAGCCCGAAGCGTAAGCGAGGGACAAGAACCAGAGCCGCGACAGTCATGGAGCGGTTGAACAGGAGGGTTTACAATGACTACCGATAGTTGCTCTCAGACAATGGATGGCAATCCCGTCACAGTAGAAAGTATTTTGTATGAGTGAAAAACGTATTTCAACATTGGCCGATTTCATCAGGCTGTTGAATAAATTTGAGGACGGTAAAATTTCATTTAAGCTGGACAAATATTTAGCTGATTCCATCTCAATTATTATTGCCATCCCAGGGGAGAGATGGGAGGTGGATATAAATCAAAAAGGCGAAGTTCAAGTTGAAAAATTTAAAAGTAACGGGGAGATTTTCGAAGCGTCTATGATTGATGAACTTCTTAAAGATTTTAGTGATTGATTGTTTTTGCTGTAGATCGCAGTAGATTTACGACGGACTGGACATCGTGGGGATAGTGCCGTATGCCGTCTACGAGGGATGATTGATACCCTGTTCCGTCCGGAATAATGCTGCACATTTGTCGTCGGGCAAGCCCGACGGCTAAGAATTTCCAAACCCCACATCACAAATCCCACCCCCCAATTCCCTCACATCACCCCGCGCTGACGCTTGGGGCTGGTGGATGGGATGAGCGGCACGAACTTCATCGCAACGACTCACACGCGGAAGAGGTCGGTGCTGAGGTATTTTTCGCCGCGGTCGGGGAAGAGGACGACAAGAAAGCCTTCGGCGAGTTCGGCGGCGACGTGCCTTGCGGCCAGCATGGCGGCGCCGCTGCTCATGCCGACGAAAATGCCTTCCTCGTGTACGATCCGGCGCGCCATGTCGAAGGCTTCCTCCGATTCGATGCGGACGCTGAAGTCGATTTGTCCCGGTTCGTAAATTTCCGGCACGATGGCCTCTTCCATGTTCTTGAGCCCCTGGATGTAATGGCCGCGGACCGGGTGGGCCTCGATGATCTTGATGGCCGGATTGTTCTCCTTCAGGCCCATGCCGACGCCCATCAGCGTGCCCGAGGTGCCGAGCGAAGAGACGAAATGCGTGACCCGTCCGCCGGTCTGGCGCCAGATTTCCGCGGCCGTCGCGTGGTAATGCGCCAGCTTGTTGTACTCGTTGGAGAACTGGTCCGGGTTGAAATATTTCTCCGGATGCGCGGCGACCAGTTCGCGGCATTTGCGGATCGCGCCGTCGGTTCCCTCGCCGGCCGGGGTGAGCGTCAGTTTTCCGCCGAACGCGGCGATCATCTTCTGCCGCTCGATCGAAACGGCTTCGCTCATGACGATCTCGACTTCGTAGCCGAGCACCGTGCCGATCATTGCCAGGCCGATGCCCGTGTTGCCCGAGGTCGCCTCGATGATCGTCTTGCCCGGCGTGAGCGTCCCGACTTCCTGCGCCTGCCGGATCATCTCCAGCGCGATGCGGTCCTTGATGCTGCCGGTCGGGTTGAAGCCTTCGAGCTTGGCGTAAATTTCGACCGCGGGATTCGGATTCAAATTGCGGATACGGACCAGCGGCGTGTTGCCGATCGCATCGAGGATATTGTTATACATGAGAGCCTTTCCGGGTGTGTTGAAACTGGATTCGGACAAAGTTTGTGATTGCGAATTTTTCCCCGCTCGAAGGCAAGGAAAATATCCACTTTTTCGGTACGGTCCCCTTTTGGGACAAAAATTAGGTCGCCGCTCTTGCCGATGACTGAAAGTCTGACATAATAAAACCGCCTGCCGCGCAATTTCGGAATGTGCTTGAGACGGAACGATTTGTGGCCACAACTCGCATTTTTTGTCGTGATTGTGGGATCGTGTGTTCTCACGCCAAGACAAGCCGCGACTGTTGGCTCGACCTGCTGCGTTTTCTCGATTATCACCATATTTTGTTTTTCTTGAAGGGGGAAAAGACATGTCCATAATTGTACAAAAATTTGGCGGTACGAGCGTCGCCGACACGCAGAAAATTCTTGGCGCCGCGAGAAAGGCGATTCGAGCGGCCAAGGAAGGTCACAAAGTGGTCATGGTCCTCAGCGCGATGGGGAAAACGACCGACGGGCTGATCGCCCAGGCGCGGCAGATCACCGACAAACCCTCGAACCGCGAAATGGACATGCTCATGGCGACCGGTGAACAGGTGACGATTTCGCTGATGGCCATCGCCCTCGAATCGCTCGGTTACAAGGCGGTCAGCTTTACCGGCACGCAAATCGGCATTTTGACCGACAGCGCCCACATGAAGGCACGCATCCGTTCCATTTCGACGGAAACGATGCGTCGCAGTCTCAACGAAGGCAAAATCGTCATCGCCGCCGGATTCCAGGGCGTTGACGACAACGGCGAAATCACGACGCTCGGCCGCGGCGGCAGCGACACGACGGCCGTCGCCTTGGCCGCGGCGCTCGGGGCCGACGCCTGCGAAATTTTTACGGACGTCGACGGCGTGTATTCGACCGACCCGCGGCTGGTGCCCGAAGCGCGCCAGGTCGACCGCATCAGCTACGACGAAATGCTCGAACTGGCCAGCCTGGGCGCCGGGGTCATGCACAGCCGTTCGATCGAATTCGCGAAAAAATACAATGTGCCGGTCGTCGTGCGGAACAGCGCCAGCGACGCCCCCGGAACCTGGATCGTCGACACGCCTGAATCGCTGACCGAACCCGTTTGCGGGGCCGCGTTGGCCAAAAGCGAGGCCCGGGTCACGCTCGTCGGCGTGCCCGACAAACCCGGCGTGGCCATGACCCTGTTCACAAAAATCGCCGAGGCGAAAATCGCGACCGACATGATCGTGCAGAACGTGAGCAGTGACGGTCGGACGGACATTTCGTTCACCGTCGTCGAAGACGACCTTCCGCAAACGGTTGAAATCACGCGTTCGGTCGCCGAATCGGTCGGGGCCGAAAGCGTCGAAACCGATCTCGGCGTGGCCAAGGTGTCGGTCGTCGGGCTCGGCATGGCGGACCAATCCGGCGTGGCCCAACGGATGTTCCGTGCCCTGGCCGACCGCGGTATCAACATCAGCTTGATCACGACGAGCGAAATCAAAATTTCCGTGCTCGTCAAACAGGACGAAGCGCTCGAAGCGTTGCAGACCGTGCATGAAGCCTACGCTTTGCACGTCAAGCCGGACGACGCCCAGGGGCCGATCACGCTGAAAGTCGGCGACAAACCGTCGCCCGACAAGCTGGAAGGGGAATATCTCTCGCGGCTGACCGGGATGGAGGACACGATCATCGAATCGATTTCGCTCGACGAAACGCAGGCCCGCGTGACTTTGGCCAACGTGCCCGACGAACCGGGGCTGGCCGCGACGGTGTTCGAAAAAATCGCCCGGGACGCGGTCGTCGTTGACATGATCGTGCAAAGCGTCGGCCGGAGCGGTCGCGCGAACATCAGCTTCACCGTCCCGCGAACGCAGGCACAGGCGGCGGTCGCGGTGGCCGGCGAATTGGCGAAATCCGTCGGCAGCGACGCCCCGACGCACAACCCGAAAGTCGCGAAAATCGTCGTTCGCGGAACCGGTCTGCGAAGCCACACGGGCTTGGCCTGCCGGATTTTCCGCACGCTGTCCGACGAAAGCATCAACGTCAACATCATCAACACCGGCGAGCGCAGCATCAACATCACCGTGCGCGACGAACAGGGCAAAAAAGCCTGCGAACTGCTCAAGACCGAATTTGCCAAGGATACGCTGTAATCGGTGACGTTTCATTACGTAATCCTCAGCCGCCGGGCTTGCTCGGCGCTTTAACGAACCGGGGGTCGCACCATGCCGGAAGCGATTCTTTTTGAAATCCGATGCTCCCATTGCCGCGCGGTCGAAATTTGGGGGCTCGAACGGGCTTTGCGCGAGCTGGTCCGTGCCGGTCGTTATCGGGCCCGGGCGGACTTCGACCCCGACATGATCCGCGAGCTGTTTCTCATTCACGCCGACAAAATCGAATGCCCCGCGTGCGGCGGGAAAGGCGTCTCGGCCCGCATCGCTCCGAAGGAAAGCTGGTCCTGGGCCGACGAAACCTGTTGCGAACGTTGCGGCAAAATCATCCCGCCCGAACGCATGGCCGTCATGCCGAACGCGAAATTCTGCGTGACCTGCCAGTCGGCGCTCGAACGCGGGGAAACCGGCGACGCGGTTGAATATTGCCCCCGCTGCGGCGAGGCCATGACGCTGCGGCCCATCCCGACCGGCGGCATCACGCGTTACGAAATGACCTGTCCCCATTGTAGAACGCATCGCAACAACCGGAGCCCGAAGCGTTAGCGAGGGACAAGGTAGGGCGGTCACGCCGTGACTGCCGCGATTGTGCGTATCATTGTTCCGGCGGCGGTCTCGGCGAGACCGCCCTACCATTCTGCATTCACTCCAACCGTTTCGGCGTTTTGGCGATGGTGCCGGCCATGTAGAGCGCGCCGATCACGCCCATGCACGCCATGTTCGTCAGCAGCAACGGCCAGACGTCGCCGGCGAGGAATACCGTTTGCAGGCAGGTTACGTAATATTTCGCCGGGAAAATATATGCGATCACGCGGATCGGTGCCGGCATCGACGAAATCTCGAACAGCAGCCCGGACAAAATGTAATTCGGCAGAAACGCCAGCACGAGCGATGCCTGCGAAGCGAGAAACTGGTTCCGCGTGACCGTCGAAATGAAATAACCCTGCGCGAGCGCCACGCAGAGGAACACGCTTGAAACGAGGTACATCGCGAACACCGACCCGCGAAACGGCACGCCGAACAGGAACACGCCGATCAGCGTGCAGATGAGCGTCGAGCCCATGCCGAGCAGGTAATAGGTGATCAGCTTGCCGATGATCATGTCGATTTTTCGC
>JAVBQX010000265.1:0-5413 GCA_031548645.1 Thermoguttaceae bacterium | reverse complement strand
CTGCATCGCTTCGAGCAGGGCGGCCTGGGTTTTCGGCGTGGCACGGTTGATTTCGTCGGCCAAAACGATGTTCGCGAAGACCGGGCCCGGCTGGAACTCGAAGCGTTTCGTGCCGTCGGGATGCTCGCCCATGATGTTCGTGCCGGTCAGGTCGGCGGGCATGAGGTCGGGCGTGAACTGGATGCGGGAAAATTTCCCTTCGACGGCTTCGGCCAGCGTCCGGACGAGCAGCGTTTTGCCGAGTCCCGGCACGCCTTCGAGCAGCACGTGCCCGCCGGCGATCATCGCGATGACCGTCCCGCGAACGACCTCGCCCTGCCCGACCAGCACGCGTCCGATCTCGGCTTCGAGCTTTCGCACGTCCTCGCAAAATTGTGACAACCGGTCTTTCAGTTCCGCTTCCGAGTGGGATGTGTTTGACATGGGGGATTGATTCCTGCCGTAAATGTAGTTGTGATTGTGAAATTATGATTTATTCAATGCGGAGACGACCAGACACATGATGATGGTGAAAGAAAAAATAACGACCAGATAAAAAATGCCGTAAAATAAGGAACGTTTTTGTAGCGGATAAGCCGGCAGTATCTCTTTTTCAAACGTTTCAATGTCTTCCGGACTTTGAAACGCGTCTTTGGCAAGATAAAACATCAAATTAGCCGTCAGCCAGACCAGATAATATTTTTTGCACTTTTCAATGGCGAAAAAATCCTGCCGTAAATGTGTACTGACATTGCCACTTTCAGGTTCGATGGCGATGACCCGATTTTTTGACAAGGTGTATTGAACCGTTTTCATGACAGCCTTGTTCCCCGGATGGTAAGCAAAACTCATACATTTATAGAGCGGCCACAACAGACCAATGAGAGAAATCAAGCCGAAAACAGCAAATCCAAGAAAACCGCCATAACGAACATTCGCGTCATCAATCAAACATAAACCGAGAGAAAATAACGCAACCAGCATCACCATGGCAATCTGCCACCAACATTTCCAATACGCAAGACGCAACAATATCTGGAAATATTCCTTCGGCGTCAGCGCGAACGGCCGGGTCGTGACGGTCGTTTCTTCCTGTTCCGGAAGTTCGCTCATGGTTTGTCCGCTTTCGATGGGGGTCGTGAAAAATCGGCCAAACGGAATTCATTTGAACGCGAATTCGATAATTTCTGTGTAGCCATTTTCCGCCAGTATATCGAAAAGCCCCGGTCAAAGCAAGCAATCGGGATGCGGCGATGTGCGAATCATCAAGAATGGCAGCCGCGAACGCAGAGAGCGAAGCGAACGGAGTGACCGGTGCGGGGCGTATCCATTCGCGACGACATATTGTGCGTTTTCGGTTTGTCGTTCGAAGTCCTTCGGGTATCGACGTGTTTTCGTTTTGCGTCTTGTCTCTCCGGTCACTCCGCTACGCTGCGTTCGCGGCTGTCATTTCCTCTTACGGATCAAACCACGGAGCCCAAACACCCTTCGAACAGCACTCGTCATCCTGCATTTCCTTCTTCTTCCCCAATATGCCAAAATGGCAGATAATTTGATTATTGCTCTTTAATTTTACATGAAAAATTTACATTTTTCCTGCTTCCTGATCTTTCCGTAATTGTTTGTCTTATATTTCGTTATGATTTTGTTCCCGCGGACTGTCGGGACGTTTTTTTCTTCTGGCACAGGGTTTGCTAAATTACGAATATAGTCAATTCAGTGAACATAACCTGCCGAAATGCAGGAGATTATAAAACACAAAAATCAAACATCGGCGAAAGGACAAGCACAATGGCACAGGGAGAAAAAATCATCGGGATCGACCTCGGGACGACCAACTCCGTCGTCGCGATCATGGAGGGGAAAGAGGCGAAAGTCATTCCCAACGCGGAAGGCAACCGGCTCACGCCGAGCGTCGTCGCGTTTCTGGATGACGGCGAAACGCTGGTCGGCGAACCGGCCAAACGCCAGGCGGTGACCAACCCGGTGCGCACGGTCAATTCGATCAAACGTTTCATGGGCCGTCGCCACAGCGAAGTCTCCTCCGAAGAAAAAATGATCCCCTACAAAGTCACGGGCGGGGCCGACGAATACGTCAAGGTCGAAATCGACGGGAAAAAAATGACCCCGCCGGAAATTTCGGCCCTCACGCTCCGCAAGTTGAAGGAATCGGCCGAAGCCTATCTCGGTCACAAGGTCAACAAGGCGGTCATCACCGTGCCGGCCTATTTCAACGATGCGCAGCGCCAGGCGACGAAAGACGCCGGGCAGATCGCCGGGTTGGAAGTGGCCCGCATCATCAACGAGCCGACCGCCGCGTCACTCGCCTATGGGCTGGAAAAGAACGCGAACGAAAAAATCGTCGTTTTCGACCTCGGCGGTGGGACCTTCGACGTCTCGTGCCTTGAAGTGGCCGACGGCGTGTTCCGCGTCATCAGCACCAACGGCGACACGCACCTCGGCGGCGACGACTTCGACGAAGTGCTCATCAATTACGTGGCCGACGATTTCAAAAACCAGCAGGGAATCGACCTCCGCAAGGACGTCATGGCCCTGCAGCGCCTGCAGGAAGCCTGCGAAAAGGCGAAACGCGAACTCAGTTCGGCCCAGTCGACGGACATCAACCTGCCGTTCATCACGGCCGACCAGAACGGACCGAAACACCTGCAACTGAAACTGACGCGGGCGAAGTTCGAGCAGTTGACCGATCACCTGATCGAACGCTGCCGCGGCCCGGTCATGCGGGCGCTCGAAGACGCGAAACTTTCGCCGTCGCAAATCGACGAAGTCGTACTCGTCGGCGGTTCGACGCGCATCCCGAAGGTGCAGGAACTGGTCAAGACGATTTTCGGCAAGGAGCCGCACAAGGGCGTCAACCCGGACGAAGTGGTCGCCATCGGCGCCGCGATCCAGGGCGGCGTGCTGTCCGGCGAAGTGCGCGACGTGCTGCTGCTCGACGTCACCCCGCTGTCGCTCGGCATTGAAACTTACGGCGGCATCATGACGAAACTCGTCGAACGCAACACGACGATTCCGGTCGAAAAGAAACAGGTGTTCAGCACGGCCGACGACAACCAGAACGCCGTTACGATCAAGGTTTACCAGGGCGAACGCGAAATCGCGGCCCACAACCGGCTGCTCGGACAGTTCAACCTGGAGGGCATTCCGCCGGCGCCGCGGGGCCTGCCGCAAATCGAAGTGACCTTCGACCTGGACGCGAACGGAATTCTGAACGTCGCCGCGAAAGACCTCGGCACGCAAAAGGAACAAAAGGTGCGTATCGAACAATCATCGGGCCTCAGCGAAGCGGAAATCGAGAAGATGAAACGCGACGCCGAAGCGCACGCCGACGAGGATAAAAAGCGTCGCGAGCTGGTCGAAATGAAGAATCGCGGCGAGTCGATGTGCTTTGAACTGGAAAAACTGCTCAAGGAACACGACGCGAAGCTCCGCGATTCGGACAAGGAGGCGATCAACGCCGCGATCAAGAAGACCCGCGAGGCGGTCGCGACCGACGACGTCGAGCGGATCAAGGCGGCCACGCAGGAACTGGAACAGGCTTCGCACGCGATGAGCAAGGCCATGTACGAATCCGCTCAAACCGCCGGAGCCGCCGGCGCGGGACCCGACATGGGCGGCGCCGCACCGGGCGACGAATCCGGCAAATCGTCCGACGACGACGCCATCGACGCCGAGTTCGAAGTCAATAAATAATCAACGTAAAATATGCTCAACCGGGTGACGACCCGATCATCATAGAAGCGACGGTTTTCCGCAAGGAGGCCGCCGCTTTTTTTTTCCCTTATTCCCTTTCCCGCGTGCGGTCTTTGGCCGCCTGTCGGGCTTTGGCCAGGGCGTCGAGCATCGTTTTGGGTTCGCCGGATGCATCGCCAGATGGGGGCGGGGCTTTCGCCGACGGTTTCGATGCGTCGGCGTTTGCGGGCGATTGGCCTTGCGTTGACGCCCCTTGTCCCGCAGCCGTGTCGGTGTCGCCGGTGCGGTCGGTTGCGCGTTTTTTGGCCATGAGCAACGCGGCGCCCTGTTCGCGGTTGATGCGACGGCGCGACCACCACGAGAGTTTTTTACCGTCTTCGCCGGAATGTTCCGCCGCCGAACCATCCGGTTGCGAATCGTACCGCGGACCGCGCGATTCGTGACCGGTTCCCGCGACGGCGAGTATTCGCGACACCGCCTGCCACGGAAAGCGTCGCGCGAGCCACGCGGCGAAACGTTGCCAGGTTGCGACGACCAGCCCGGTCCGGCGCTGCAAAATTTCGATTAAAAAACAAGCCATCCCGGCGAACAGCAGCCATTTCGAAAGATCGAACGAGCGCGGCACGCGTTTGAGCGAGCCCCAAATTTCCGAGAGATCGATGCGTTCGCGCCCTTGCGTGATTTCGGCCAGCTCGGCGAGCGCGTCGCGGCCCTGTCCCGGTTCGACGGGTCGGAATTCGGGCGAATACGGCAGGCAAACCGGCGAAAGCGACACCGGCGGCGTTTCGGCGCGATCCTGCAACGACAGTGTCGCGACGAGCGTTTCCTCGCCGGCCAGCGGCAGCACGGCCTCCAGCGTGTCGGGGTCGGACCATCGCATTTCGACCGTTTCCGGGTCGAGCATGAGCGCTCCGCGCTGTTTGATGGCGATGACCCGCGGCGCGGCGTCGAGCGACGCGTCCTCGCGTTCCGGGTCGAGGTGCAGCCGCACGACGCAACCGCCGTCCCGAATTTCCTGCGTCAGCAGCATGTTGTCGGGCAGTCGTTCGCCGCTGCCCATCGTCCAGCGGGCGAGACTTGCCAGCATGGTCGGATATTTGTCCCACGCGGCCATCGGGCCGGTGTATTTGCCGTCGACCTGCCCGGTGTAGGCCAGCACGCGTCCCAGCCCGCGCTGCCACGAGGCGATGACCGGCGATTTGTATTCGTCGCTCGTCAGGCCGGACACGAGCGCCTGCGGTCGGGCGTAACAGAGATTGTAGCCGCCCAGCGCCGGCGGTTCGGGAAAGGCCTGCCCGGTCAGCGTCGCCATGCCGCCGGTCAAACGGAACGGCGTCGCGTCCTCGATAAAGGTCTGCCTCGCCATGACGAAGGTGTCCTGCGTAAACAGCCGCGGCAGTTCCGCCGGATCGTTCGAAAAATAGCAGTTCCCGCCGCCGCGCAAGGCCACGTCTTTCAGGAATTCGGCATCCGAATCGCGTTCGGTACCCAGCCCGATAACGCTGCACGTGATGCCGGCCTCGCGGGCCCGGGCGAGCAGTTCACGATACTGCCCCGGTTCTTCCGCGTCGGCGGCGTCGGCGAACAGGATGACGTGCCGCGTGTTCGAACGCGATTGTTGCAGCATTTCGACCGATCGGAACAGCGCCTGGTAGGTGTAAATTCCGCCGCCCGTCGATTCGATGGTCATGACGCGTGCGGCGAAGGTCTGCGGGTCGGA